>CAMARI010000204.1 GCA_945860515.1 Polaromonas sp. YR568 | reverse complement strand
TCCAGTGCGCGGGTGAGCAACTGGTTTTTGGCTTGCAGGGCGCTGGTTTTTGCGCCGACCAGCGCCTGCAGCTGCAACAACTGCCCGGCCAGCGTGGCCAAAATCTTGAGCACCGCCACATCGTCATTGAGCTGCCTGTCGCGGCGGCGAATCCGGTGGCAGGCCAGCACACCAATCACCTCACGGTTGACCTCAATCGGCAACGCAATAAAAGCCACGATATCTTGCGGCAGTTGCGCCCGTACAACGGCGCGGGCCAAAAACTGCGGCTCGGCATCGATGTCCTGCACGATGATCGGCTGCGCCGTGGCCAGCACCCGACCCGTGATGCCTTCGGCCGGTCCATACCGGCCCCGTGCTATTTCGGTTTTGGTCAGGCCGTAGGCATAGCGAATGCTGGAGGTGGGGTGATTGGCCGGGTGACGCGGCTCAGGTTTGCGGTCGGCCAGACCGTTCAGCGCAATGTCCCCGACAAAATCAGCCAGCACAATCCGCCCCCGGTTCAGGCCCAGCAGCTCCGAGATCAGGTGCAGCATTTCGCGCAGCACCACCTCAGGCGCCAGGCTTTTGCCCACCAGGCGCATCACCTCGCTCATCAAGAGCAGCTCTTGCGCGCGCCATTCGGTCGCGGGTGTGACGGGTGTGGCGGGTGTGCTGGGCTTGGGCATCTGCTTGACTAGCAATAAGCCCGCCAGCCAGCCATTATTTTTTCGTCAAAACGCCTCAGCCCCAGCAAAACGCCCCTGCAAATACCCAATAATCTTGTCAGAGTCATACAGCCACTGGGTATGACCAGCAGCATCGGTCATTTTCAGGCAAGGTACTTTGGTCTGGCCGCCTTCCCGGGTGAGCGTGTCCCGGTCAACACCAGGTGGCTGTGCATCAATCTTTTGAATGTTGAGCGACAGACTGGCCATTTCCCTTCGGACTTTCATGCAAAACGGGCAGGTTTTGTATTGGTACAACGCCAGGCTTTGGCACTGCTGATCAACGCTTTGCTGGGCAGCTTCTGGGCGAATGATGCCTTTGGGCCGAGTCAGTTTTTCCTTGAGCAGCATCACTGGGCCAAGGATGATGCGCAGGCCTTTGAAGAAGTAACGGATAAGGATTTTCATCATTTAAATGTGTTCAGATTTGCGCGCATTTACCCACGCATCAGCGCTTCAATCTCGTCGGCTTTGACCGGCACACCACGCGTCATCAGCTCGCAGCCGGTGGCGGTGACCAGCGCATCATCTTCAATCCGGATGCCGATGTTCCAGAACTCCTTCGGTACGCCTTTGGCGGGGCGCACGTAAAGGCCGGGCTCTATCGTCAGCACCATGCCGGGCCGCAAAATACGCGGCGGCTTTTTCATGACCATCTCGCCCAGCGGGTCACGCTCTTGTCGCGGCTTGCTGCCGGGCTCGGTGTAGTCGCCGCAGTCGTGCACGTCCATGCCCATCCAGTGGCCGGTGCGGTGCATATAAAACTGACGGTACGCACCGCTGAGCAGCACGTCATCAACATGGCCGTGTTTCTTTTTGTCTAGCAGGCCGGTGTCCAGCATGCCTTGCACCAGCACGCGGGTGGCGGCGTCGTGCGGGTCGGTAAAGCGCTTGCCCGGCTTGGTGACTTTGATGGCGGCTTCTTGCGCGGCCAGCACAATGTCGTACAGCGTACGCTGGGCCGGTGTGAAGGTGCCATTGGCCGGAAAGGTACGGGTGATGTCGCTGGCATAGCCGTCCAGCTCGCAGCCAGCGTCAATCAGGCACAAGTCGCCTGTTTTTAGCTCGGCCGTGTCGGCGCGGTAATGCAGGATGCAGGCATTCGCCCCGGCAGCGACGATGCTGGTGTAGGCCGGAAACTGCGAGCCGTGCCGACGGAACTCATGCAAAAGCTCGGCCTCCAGGTGGTATTCGCGCAGGCCACCTTTGACCGGTTTTCTCAGCATGGCAGCGCTGGTTTGCATGGCCCGCACATGGGCGCCAGCCGAGATGCTGCCTGCGCGCCGCAAGATGGCGATCTCATGCGCGTCCTTGATCAGCCGCATCTCGTCCAGCAGCTTGCACAGGTCGTGCTGGCTTTGCGGGCATTCCGCCCCAAAGCGAATCCGTGCCCGCACCTTGCCCAGCCAGCCGTCGACCTGCGTCTCCAGCCCCGGGTGCGTGGCAAATGGAAACCATACTGCGGCCTGGTTGCTCAGCAGTAAAGGCATCTGGGTGTCCAGCTCAGCCACGCTGAAAGCCTGATCCACCTGCAGGCTGGCAACAGCCGCTTTAGGGCCCAGCCGAATGCCGTCCCAAATCTCGCGTTCCAGGTCTTTCGGGCGGCAAAACAGCGTGGTTTTGCCGCTGCTGTCGATGGCCAGCCAGCTATCGGGTTCGCTAAAACCGGTCAGGTAATAAAAGTAGCTGTCGTGCCGGTATGGGAAGTCGCTGTCGCGGTTGCGCGGGCGTTCAGGCGCTGTGGGCAACAGCGCAATGCCGCCACCGGCGGCTTTCAGGGCTTTGGCGATTTGCGCGCGGCGTTTTTGGTGGACAGTCATGCTTATCTTTTTCAAAGGTTGTCGCTTTGGTTTAATTCTGCCAGTCGCTGCGGCGTTCCCACATCCGTCCATGCCCCCGTGTACAGCTCGGCGCTCACCTGCTGATTGTCCATCGCCGTGCGCAGCAACGGGGCCAGTGGGGCTTTGATGCCATCCGGGTTGCCAAAAGGCAAGGCCTTGAAAAACGATGGGCGGTACAGCGCGATAGTGCTGAAGGTGTAGCGGGCCTCAAGGCAATCGCCAGGCAAATTCAAGGCCATGCCGTCAGCGCTCAGTCCAAAATCGCCCTTCAAGTTGTGCGCTGGGTTGGGCACCAGCCACAGGTGCGCCAGCATGCCGCTGGCCATAAAGCGCTCAACCGCCGCCTGGGAAAATTGAAAACCCGGCGTAAAAACATCGCCCGCCAGCACCCAGAACACATCGCCCAGCAGCGGCAGCGCCCGTGCAATGCCGCCCGCCGTTTCCAGCGCCCCACCAAAATCATGCCCCTCGTGTGAGTATGAAATTGATAGCTGCTTGCCCTGATATTCATTGGGTTTGAGGCCGATTTGATACCCTAAAAAATGGGGGGCAAACTGCTCTTCCAGCCAGGCCGTGTTGATGACCAGTCGGGTAAAGCCACCGCTTGCCAGTGCCTCGACATGCCAGTCAATCAGCGCCTTGCCGCGCACGGTGAGCAGCGGCTTGGGGCAACTGTCGGTCAGGGGCCGCATGCGCTCGCCGCGTCCGGCGGCCAAAATCAGTGCGGGGATGGTTATTTGCAACATTTCACAGGGTTTCTCATAGATGGGCTTGCCAGAGCACTAGTTTGCAAGATACTATGCCTTGCCGATTTTGGCTTCAATTTCTTTTTTATCCGGATACAAAAATGAACAAATTATTCGCTTCCCTCGCGCTTGTCGCTTTCACCCTGTCTACAGGCGCAGCTTTTGCTGGTTCCCACGCTGCTGCTCCAAAGGCAGATGCTTCCAAGCCTGCTGCTAGCGCTGCCAAGCCTGCTGCCAGCGCCCCAAAGAAGTAATCTTCAAGCTCGCGATTTGATTCGCGCACTTAAAAACCCGTTGATAGCTTAGCTGCTATCAGCGGGTTTTTTTACGCCTGCCCGCCCCGACAGAGCGTTGGGTAGTCGGTAAAGCCTTCGGCCCCACCGCCGTACCAGGTCTTTTGGTTGCCAGCATTGAAAGGCCCACCCTGCTTGAGGGGTGCCACCAAGTCATCGCCTTCTTGGATCGCCATTTCGGCCATCTGCTGGTCGTAGCCGTTGTTCACCATCCACGCGCCCTTGCCGCCGGCTTGGCGATAAGCGGCCTTGAGTGCGGCGTCATCAAAGGTACGCTCGGTATGACAGGTTGCTGGATTTGTGTCAGTCAGTCGCTGCTTTGCCGGTCAATCGGGTCGTGGCGTTGTTTGTGACGGATCTAGACCGCACAGACCACATAAAACGCATGTCGTTTAACCGCCTACCTGATCAACCCCTCAGCCCGCATGGCCGCCTGCACCGCCGGCCGCTGGGCCATGTGGGCGCGAAATGCAGTGAGATTGGCCAGACCTGACAGATCAACCTTGACCATCGGTGCCCAGTTGCTGACGTTGAACAGGTACACATCGGCCACGCTGAAGCTGTCGCCCACCAGATACTGCTGGCCGGCCAGCTGCTCGTCCACCCATTTAAAACGGCTGAGCAGTCTTTCGGCCACCATCGGCTTGTAGTCGGCGGGCGTGGTGGGGTTGAACAGCGGCGCAAAACTTTTGTGCAGCTCGCTGCTGACAAAGTTCAGCCAGCCGTTGACCTGAGCGCGCGCCACGCTGCCGTTGGCGGGGGCCAGGTGTTTGCCCGGCACCTGGTCGGCGATGTACTGCAGCAGCGCTGGCGCTTCCATCAGGCGGGTGCCGTCGTCAAGTTCCAGCAGGGGCACATAGCCCAATGGGTTGATGCTGTAGTAGTCGGTGCCGTCGTCCAGTTTGTGGGTTTTGGTCGGGGCCTTGATGGGCGTGAAAGCCATGTCGGCCTCACGCAGCGTGATATGAACGGACAGCGAGCAGGCACCAGGCGAGTAATAAAGCTTCATGAATGTCCTTGTATATGTAGAACCATCAATAGTGTAAAGAAAGCAGCCAACAGGATGCGGCCGGTTGGGCTGGTTGAACCTGATCTGAGGATGGCCTTTGCTGTCGGTGGTGATGCCTTAAGGCGAAACTCAGGTGGCATAGCTGGTGTCCAGCCGGTTGAGCTTGCGAATCAGCGACGGCCAGACAAACGCGCCGCCCATGCCGCCGGTTTGCACCCGCAGCGCCTCGGCCACACCGCTAACGATGGCCGGGTTGACATGCGTCAACGCAGCGCCGCCGGCCTGCGCGTCAATTTGAATGCGGCAGGTGTTTTCAAAGACGTACATGCTTAAAAACGCATCGGCAATCGACTTGCCCACCACCAGCAGGCCGTG
>CAMARI010000203.1 GCA_945860515.1 Polaromonas sp. YR568 | reverse complement strand
TGGCTGGCGCTGTCGGTGGTGAAGTCAACCGCCACCCGCGTCAAAGCCAAGGGATGGCACAAGGGGATCAAATCACTGGTTTTTTTGGCTGCCATGATGCCCGCAACACGCGCAATGCCCAGCACATCGCCTTTTTTGGCGCTGCCTGCCAAAATGATGGCCAATGTGGCCGGGTTCATCACAATCCGGCCTTGGGCAACGGCTATTCTGTGGGTGGCGGCCTTGGCGGTTACGTCCACCATATGCGCCTGGCCTTGGTCGTCAAAGTGGGTGAGTGCTGAATGTGCTGCCATGCTGTTACGAAACCTTTACATTGGACCGTCATCATAAGAGTATGTTGAGCAATTCAATTTTTTGGGCTGGCCGCCTCAAGGTCGCCCCGTCAAACGCGTCAGCTAAACGCGTCAGCTGGCCACCTGCCGCTGGTCAGCCGCAACACGGTCTGGACCGTGCTCGCGAACACCAACACCGCCGAGGTACTGGCCTTTGTCCCACTTGACCCGTTTTAAGCTTGTGCTGCTGGCCGCTTTGGCCATCACGGCAAGCCCCATCGCGCTGCACGCTCAAACGTCTGCCCGCTCCTCGGGAGCCCTGCCTTCTCTGGGTGACAACTCTGAGCTGGCAGCGGCGGCCGAGCGGCGGATTGGCGACCGCATTGCTGCCAGCATTTACCGCGACCCTGACTACATTGACGATGCGGTGCTGGCGGATTACCTGCAAACCATTTGGCAGCCGTTGATGGCGGCTGCGCGGGCGCGTGGTGAATTGAATGTCGAGCTGGACGAGCGCTTTGCCTGGGAGCTGTTTTTGATTCGCGACCGCAGCGTCAACGCGTTTGCCCTGCCCGGCGGTTACCTGGGCGTGCACCTGGGTTTGATCAGCGCTGTCAGCAGCCGGGACGAGCTGGCCGCGGTGCTGGGCCATGAACTGACGCACGTGACGCAGCGGCATATTTCGCGCCTCATCACCCAGCAGGCGCGCACCACGCCGTGGCTGATCGGGGCCATGATTTTGGGCGCGCTGGCCGCCAGCAAAAACCCGCAGGCGGCCAGCGCAGCCATTGTGGGTGGGCAAGCGGTGGCAGCGCAAAGCCAGCTTAATTTTTCGCGCGATATGGAGCGTGAGGCTGACCGGATTGGTCTTAACCTGATGCTGGATGCGGGTTTTGAGGCGCGTGGTGCTGCCGGCATGTTTGAAAAGCTGCAGCAGGCGTCGCGCCTGAACGACAACGGCGCTTTTCCGTACCTGCGTTCACACCCCTTGACGACCCAGCGCATCGCCGAGGTGCAGGCGCGCCTGCAACTGGCATCAACAGAAACGCCACCTGCCAACCCAGCCAGCCAGCTGGCAGCCGCCAACGCACGTGCGCTGCACGGCATGATGGCCGCACGCGCCAAGGTGCTGGCGGATCCCGGTGTGGATGTTCTGCGCGCCTTGCTGGTACAAGCTCAGATCACCAGTGCCCAGATCACCATCGGCCAAAGTATCAACAATGCAGGCGCGCTGTATGCCGGCGCTTTGGCGGCAGCCAAACTGCGCGACTTTGCCGCAGCTCAGGCGCTGGCTGAAAAAGTCATCGCCATAACCCAAGGCGACCCGCAGGCCCAGTCGCAAGCGGTGCTGTTGCAAATAGACGTTGACTTGCTGTCTGGCCGCGTACCGCCCAGCTTTAAAACCATCGACATCAGCAAAACCAAAGTTCGGGCCGAGCTGTTGACGCAGTCCAGGGCCTTACTGGCATCTGGCAGGCCGCGAGATGTCTCAGAAAGGTTGTCGACCTGGGTGACCGACCACCCCAAAGACAGCGGCGCCTGGCAGCTGCTGGCCGTGGCCTACGGCAACCAGGGTCAAACGGTGCGGGCCATTCGGGCCGACGCTGAAAGCCATGCGGCAAGGCTGGACTACCCAGCCGCGCTAGACCGCTTAAAAGCCGCGCAAGACATCATCCGCAGCAACCCTGCA
This sequence comes from Polaromonas sp. YR568, assembly GCA_945860515.1. Taxonomy (GTDB): domain Bacteria; phylum Pseudomonadota; class Gammaproteobacteria; order Burkholderiales; family Burkholderiaceae_C; genus Polaromonas. Next base: position 3,027 of record CAMARI010000203.1, on the reverse strand, counting down.
AGCAGCGACTTCATGGAGGGCTCGATCATCGACACCCGCACCCGGCAGGTGCAATCACTGGTTAAAGAACAAGCGCTCCAGGACAAAATCGATCGCTAATTGCAGCACCGAGCAGCGCCCCGGTAAAGCTGGTCACCACACCTGAATAAAGATAAGCCACTGCCAGCGCGCCTCAGCTGTCAGTCAAAGCCTGCCAGCACGCCAGCCCCTGCCAGCGCCGCGGCTAAGCCAGTCATCTGCTGGCGCTCTTGCTTTTGGCCTGGGGTGACCGGCTGCAACTCATGACCCAGTTTTGGCCGGCGCGCGTCCAGCACCCGGCTGCTGCCGTATTGCTGTGTCAGTGACTGGGTCAGATCGCACAGGCTTTGCCGCGCAGGTGCCAGCTGGGTGATGACTTCGTCACTTGTTCTGCTGGGCTGCTGTAGTGAAGGCAACACTTGGGCAAACACCTTGTCTGCCCAGGCCGATTGCCAGCTTTGCCGCGCGGCTTGTGTCACCCATTTGCTGATGCGGCGGGTGATGCGCGGCGCGCAGCCCACCAGCACCCAGCGTGTAGGGATGTGGTTTGTGGCGGGCAACATGGGTTGCAGCATCTGCACGGCGTAGTCTGCGTCGTCGATAAAAACAATGATGGTTTCCATAAAGTTCTCCTGTTTACTAGTTAGATATTAAAAACACTGATCAAAAACACTGGAATAAAGGCTCGCTCGACATCAAGGTGCGGCTGACTAAAAGCTTGGATGAGGGGGAGTTACTGACCCAGAGACTGGTCTGTCTTGTCGCGCTTGGAAGCCCACACACCGGCACCCCACACCCCGGCGACGGCCAGCACGTAGACGCCATATTCGGCAAGGGTGTGCAGCGTCTTTTGCGACGACTGGCTGTCTGGTCCGCCAAAAATTGGGTCCAGCAGCGGTTCGCTGACGATCATCTTGGCGGCGGTAAAGGCCAGCACCGCCGAGCCGATTTGAATGATGACTGGAAAGCGCTCCACCAGCTTGAGCACCACGGTGCTGCCAAACACCACAATCGGTATGCTGATCAACAGGCCAATCACCACCAGGTCAAACGAGCCATGGGCGGCGCCGGCCACACCCAGCACGTTGTCAATGCCCATCAGTGCGTCGGCCACCACAATGGTCTTCATCGCGCCCCAGAAGGTGCTGGCCACCGGGCCGTCGTGCTCCTTGCTGCCTTGGTCAGCCAGCAGCTTGTAGGCTATCCACAGCAGGCCCAGGCCACCGACCAGCATCAGGCCCGGTATTTTCAACAGCCAGACGACGCCGACCGTCATGACTGAGCGCACAACAATCGCGCCAACCGTGCCCCAGGCGATGGCTTTTTTCTGCAAATGGGGCGGCAGATTACGTGCGGCCAGCGCAATCACAATGGCGTTGTCGCCCGCCAACACCAGGTCAATCAACACAATGGCCAGCAGCGCTGACCACCAGGGGGAAGAAAACAATTCCATGACAAAACTCCGTTCAGACTTCAAATGAACTGGACAGGAATTTGTGGAAAGTCGAGCAGGCGCCTATGCGGCAAATGCAAACGCTTCGACAAATGCCTGTTCAGGCTTTTCATCGAAGGTCTGGCTCGACAGGCAGTGTCGCTGCATGTCCAGCAAGCCGGAAGCCGGGGCCAAACGTTGTTGGGCGGCTTCGTAATGACGACTTGCTGTAGCGTGTTTACCGGTGGGTCTGTTGTAGAAGTAATCCGGCAAAACGAGGGAGTTACTCCCCTTCTTGCGCGTATTAGAAGTTAAGAACGGGGTTTTTGCAAATCAGGGTTAATGCGGGGGTGGTCGATAATCAACCCAACGGCGGCTTGAGGCCGCAGCCCTTACCCCTAGTCGTACTCCGTTTCATGCCTGCCATCCACATCACCGACATCGAAGCAGCCATCAACTACTGGCGTGAAAAATCGCCCTCGCTTGACGGCATCACGTTGCCCCCCGAACTGCGGGCGCTGGCCGAGGTGTATGCGCTGATGGTGTTTTACCGGGAAGAAGAAGTCGCCGAGCAAGGCTTTCCAGCCAAGGCCATGGCGGCCTGGCAAACTTGGTACGACACCACAGCCGATACGCCCTGCATCGCCATTTGCTCCACCAGCCAGGGCGACGAGATGTGCAAGGGCTGTGGCCGAACCTTTGAAGAAGTGCAAAACTGGCCCGCCATGGGGGCCGTCGACAAGCGCAGCACCTGGCGGCGCATCACGCTGGAAGGCACGTCTTGGCGTTTTGGCCGTTATGCCGACAGGGCGGTTGAAAAGCGCTGAAGATGGCGTTGAAGCCGCCCACGAAGGAAACGCAATGCTCTTCACAAAACGCGCCCTGCTGGCACTGCTGACCTTTGCCGTCACTGGCCTGGTCAGCGCCCAAAACAGTGTCCCAAAAGATGCGCCGCGCTACCAGTCGTCCCCCGCCTCGCGGGACGGCATTGGCAAGGTCTACATGGGCCGCGAGATTGCCGCCGTGATGGGCTGGCAAGGTGCCAGCTGGTTGGAGCGCGATGAGCGCCAGCAAGAAGAGCGCGGCGACTTGCTGCTGCGTGAGCTGAGCCTCAAACCCGGCATGGCGGTGGCCGACATTGGCGCAGGCACTGGCTACTATGCCCGCCGCATGGCTCCGCTGGTCACGCCCAGTGGTGTGGTGTACGCCACAGACGTGCAGCCCGAGATGATGAAGATGCTGGCTGACGGCGCTAAAAAAGCAGGCTTGACCAACATCAAACCCGTGCTGGGCAGCTTGCAGAGTGTGAATTTGCCGGAAGCGAGTCTGGACTTGGCCATCATGGTGGACGTGTACCACGAGCTGGAATTCCCGTTTGAAGTCATCGACAGCCTGGTGCGCGCCCTCAAACCCGGTGGCCGCATCGCGTATGTGGAATACCGGCTGGAAGACTCGCGTGTGCCCATCAAAACCGCCCACAAAATGAGCGAAGCCCAAATCCGCAAGGAAGCCGCTGCCCACGCCCTGGTGTGGGAGCGCACCGCCAGCACGCTGCCTTGGCAGCATGTGGTGATTTT
>CAMARI010000202.1 GCA_945860515.1 Polaromonas sp. YR568 | reverse complement strand
CTTGTGCAAACAGCCTACGCCGACTGCCCGCTATTGGAAATTTGAGTCTGCGCCAATTCAGCAAAAATTGAAAGCTGGTTTTAACCCTATATGGGGCGTGTAATTTTTATAACCGTCCAAGCAGCCAGCCCTACAAGCTGTTTTCGCCTTGGTTTGCCACTAGGCCCTCACCCGGGGTTACCAGGGGCAATTTTTAATTCTGGAGGCAGACGATCTGAAGCGTCTTCACGAAGGTATTTTGATGACATGAGTTATTGCCAGTATTCGTCGTCTTCAATGCTATTTGAGCACCTGAATCAGGTTATTAAAGTCGTCCGTCCAGACCGAAAGATTCGCCGGAATTTCTATTTCCTCGGCTACCACGGCGAAGGCTTGCGACTTGAAAAACTTCGGGTTGCGCGTCACCAGCACCCAATCGGTCGATGAACCGAAGCGCAATTGGCCCTCGTCGGCGACATTCATGGCGTACAGACCACGGGCCTGAGCCAGCATTTTTACCACTGGCCTTAATTCCAGATAGCGGTTGGTCACATGGAACGCAATAACGCCGTTGGGTTTCATGTGTTTTAAATAGGTATCCATGGCCTCCAGAGTAATCAAGTGCACCGGAATCGCGTCACTTGAGAAGGCGTCCACCACAAGTATGTCGTACTGTTGCACCGGTTCACGCTCCATCGCCAGTCTGGCATCGCCCAGCACGGTTTCTATTTTCGCGGCCGAATCAGACAAGAAGGTAAATTCCTTGCGCGCCAACTCGATCACCTGCGGATTGATATCGTAGAAGCGCATCACGTCGCCCTTGCGGCCGTAGACGGCGAGTGTACCGACGCCCAAACCGATTACGCCGGTGCGCACAGGTGAATCTGCGAACGCAGTAAAAACGCGACCAACGCCGGAATTCTCGGTGTAATAGGTAGTGGCCTTTTTTTGGTACTCCGGATCAAACGACTGCATGCCATGCATGATCACGCCATGCACCAGATTACGTTGGCGATCCTTACCTTCGCCGCTTTCTTGAACCCGCAACATCCCAAAGAAATTGCGCTGCATCACTATGGTGGTATCGGCGAGGTATTCATGTTGATACTGATAGAAATACCATCCGGTGCCGGCGGTCGCAGCCAATGACAAAACGAGCATCATCGATCGTGCGAGCAAGGCCGCAGAAATTGATCCTGTCGAATTCGATGCCGAAAAACGCGTCACAATCCGTTCAAGAATCCTTCCGGGTGCGCCAGTTGCCGCTGCGTTTCGGAATAGCAAGTAGGATGCAATCAATCCGCCCACCACCAAGGCAACCGGCAATTCGTAGTACGCCGAAAATACTCTTGGTGCCACCACCCCCACTAGCAATCCACCCACCGCGCCGCCCAGGGACACCATCAGATAGAAGCGCGTCAGATAACGCGGCGCGGGTTTCGCCAGTGCCAGTTCACCATGAAAGAACATGCAAGAAACAAACAGGCCGATGCAATACAGCGGCACTGCTTTCTTGATCTGGAGTACGCCGCCTTGGGCTTGCAGGCCCCAGGCCATTGCGGGCAACAGCGCCAGAAAGGGTATGACAATCAACCATCGCCGATACCAACCCCGTCCCTCGAAGCAAAGAATAAAAGTCAAAAGGTACAGTGTCAGCGGCGCTAGCCACAGGAGCGGAATCGAAGCGATGTTCTGCGTAATGTGATTGGTCACAGCGAGCAACATCACGGTGCCCAATGCCGCCAGAGTCAGCCAAAGGCTTTGTTCAGACAAGCTGGGCGGCCGGCCTTCGTCCAAGGACACGCCGTTGGCGACACTGCTGATGGCCGGCCCAGCGGCCAGTACGAGGCTTGCGCCACAGAACAAAACGAATACGCCATAACCAATGCTCCAGGCGACAGCTTGGCCGTGGGTGCTGACCAGCATTTCAATTGCAAAAGGAAAGCTCAGTAACGCCAAAAGTGAAGCAAAGTTGGACAGCGCGAACAGTCGGTAGACACGCTCGCCGCCATAGCGGCGAGCAAAGCCGGCCTGGATCAACGGACCGGTCGATGACAGCAGAAAATAAGGTAGGCCTATAGTGGCAGCCAAGAGCGCGAGGATGCGCCAGACCGGATCTTCGTCACCGTCAGGCTTCCATCCGAGATCCGCGACGATAGGCAATACGGCCAGGCTGGCGATGAGCAAGACGCAATGGAGAATCGCCTGGCTGCGCGGTGAGAGCTTGCGTATGGTCCAGTCCGAATACGCATAACCCGCCAGAAGCAGCATCTGAAAGAAAAGCATGCAGGTATTCCACACAGCCGGCGTGCCGCCGAACCAAGGCAGGATTTGCTTTGCAATGATGGGTTGAACCAGAAACAGCAAAAATGCCGATAGAAAAATTGTTGAAGCAAAAACCGGCATGTTGCGCCTTAAAGATGGGTGCTGATTGATAAAGTCGCGAAGTTCACTGAGCGGCGAAGTGAAATTATATTTAGGCCTATCTCCTCGGCACACGAAATTCAGTACACGCCCACCCAGCGGATCAGCTCGCACTTAGACGGCTGATATCCGACAAGTTGTGGGCAGCCTTTGACGAGTCGGGTCCTAGGCGTACAAATGCGCGGCTACTGGTCGCCCAGATTTCTGTGGAAAAAGGACAAGCGGTTTGACACAGTTTTTATCTAACTTCAATCTGCACCGCTCCGTAGCCTTGAAGTTTGAATGAGACCGATTGGTTTGACACAGGAAACTGGGATTTGACTAGGCTTCCCGTAGATACAAGACTTCCAGCCTTTAGGGTCTTTCCGTTTGCCGCGAGGCTATTTGCCAGCCATGCAAGTGCATCCGCAGGGTTTCCAAGTACATCGCGCCCCATACCCCTGCCGACCTCCTTTCCGTCGATGAACGCCATCCCTTGAATCTCGCCGAGCGCTTCATATTCATTGCAGGCAAATGAGGAACCTAAAACCAGGCCCTGGTTCCATGCGTTATCAGATACCAGCGTCAGGATCGCAGCTTTCAGGGTGTCATATTGGGCGCTACGATCGTCCGCTATTTCAAGCGCAGCGTACGCATTTGGGGCGTACTTCAAGATCTCAAAACCAGTCCACGGCGTAGTTCTGAGCGGAACGTCTTCAAAGATTCTGAATGCGATTTCAAATTCGATGATCAAGCGCCTGTAATCAGAGGCGACGATCGATTCGCCCGACTGAAGCACCTGATCAAGAAATATCTTTCCGAATACCGAATCGTGGAACCCAACCATTTGGCGCATGGCAGGCGTTGTCAGAGCAATTTTAAAGCCTGCGACACTTGTATTTCGCTGATTGAGTAGCGTCTCAACGTACGCGTCCTGCACACGGTAAGCCGAAGAAATGTCCGATGGAGAAAATGCGCCCTGAAGCGCGCGGAATTGCTCTGAATGTGCATGCTGTCGAATGAGTTCGAGGGCTATGGTGTGTGCTTGCTCTTCAGAATAATCAATATTTTTATTCATGAGGTTGGTTGGGGGTAAACGGTGAAGTTGGAAGCTGCATCGCATTAAGACGAGGCTTGGTCCCTACAGGTTCAAAGTCTAGTGCACGCCGGAACCACGCCATTCGCAATGCATCCGTTACCAGTCAGCTCTGCATGTGCGGCTGCATGCTCCAACCCACCACCTGCCTGCTGAACAAGTCCAGAACCAAGGCCAGATACAGCCAACCCTGAGCGGTCGCGATGTAGTTGATGTCAGCCGTCCACACCTGATTTTTTTGGGGGGGCTGCAGCGGTGAAGTTGCGCTGCAGCAGGTTCGCCGTAATGAGCAGCTTGTCTTTGCTGTGCTGCAAGCCTGAAGCGTGCGCCCGCGCAGCTTAACTGAATCGATCGTCAGGCCGCATCTATCGTAGTGACATATCCCGCACCGTACGGCAAGGCACCCTGTCTTCGAGTTCTTTTCTGGCGAGCTTCCGGCGTCGCTTTCGCGGCGTGCAGTTCAAATTCAAGCCGAACCATGGGTGCGCACCGTTCTAGACTTATCTACAGCTCCTCAGCTTGAGCGCTGCAAAAGGGCGGGGTCAAATTTAAATGAAAACTGACATCGAGATGGCGTCGGAATCAACTTCATAGTCTTGGTAACAAATCTGTCGCATTTAACTCTTACGATTTTCGACGTTAGAACTTTTGAACACCAGTCAAGCCTAGCGCCATCCATTACCTACGGAGCATCACAACATGAATTTATCCCGGACTTCCTTATCGACAATCGTCGTCAGTGTTCTGATGACATTAAGCGCCTGTGGCGGTAGCAGTGACGGCGGCAGCAGCGGCACCACGGCGGGGCTTGCTGACTCATTTGCCGCCAAAGCCAACGCGGCGTATGCTGCGCTTGCCACGAGCAGTGGCTTGACCTCCAAGGCAGTTGCTGATCTTTTCGACGCTAAATATTTGGACATGAGTTTCACCAAGACCGTTGTGCTGGATGCATTGAAGGCCAATTCCGAGGCCCTCGGCACCACCCCGGAGCTTTCGCTGTTTCCCTTGGCCCAAGTCACTAACCCGGTGATCAGTAACTGTGATTCCAGCAGCGTCTGCACCCTCAACGCCACCCTCGTCAATTCTGACGCAGACACCACCTCTGTCGACTTCAGTACCAAAGTGATCATCGTCTCTGGCGTTTTCTACTTTTATGGTGACCAGTCTTCCACCCCGTCCATCTGATCTGCACCCTGCAAAACCTAAAGGCATTTCCCATGAGCAAACAATTCAATCTTCGACACACTGCGTTGGCAGTGTCGGCTTTGGTCGGTCTGATCTCGGTTGCTACCGTGCAAACCGCAGCGGCGGCTGATAAGGCCAAAACCAAGGCAGCGGGCACTTATGTGACCGGCGACTTTCACAACCACTCGACTTGTTCCGACGGCCAGATTTCAATGCAAAAGCTGACAGACAAGTCGGTTAAAACCTACGGTCTGGACTGGTTTGTACACGCCGACCACGGTGGCAGCAGCGCCCGAAACTGCACCCTGAGAGAAGACCCGTTTGAGCCGGTTACCCCCGCTTTAGGACTCACCACCAGCGCG
>CAMARI010000201.1 GCA_945860515.1 Polaromonas sp. YR568 | reverse complement strand
GCCATTTGCAGACCAGTTCCAACCCGTTTCGGCTGGCGCCTTCGATCTGTTGTTCACGCATCCGGCCTACCACTCGGGCACCACCGCCATCGGGCTGTCGATGGACGCGATTGAGCCCGACCCTGCCAAGCGCCGCAGCAGTGGCGTGTTTGACTTTGTTGACAAACATTACAACAAGCTCGGCTTGAAAGTCATCGCCATCACGCCAACCGGCAACAAAGGCTTTCAGTTCGTCACCAAGCAGCCGATCAAGGGCACGCAAGGTTTGGCTGGCATGAAGATTCGCGCGACAGTTTCCTACCATCCCATGATCAAAGCGCTGGGCGGCACGCCCGTCGTGATGGGCGCGGGTGAGGTCTACAGCGCACTGGAAAAGGGCGTGATAGATGCCGCAGCCTGGGGCTTGACGGGCGTGGCTGACTTCAAATGGAACGAGGTTGCCAAGTATTTGGCAAGGCCGACATTTGGGCAAGCCAGTTTGTACGTTTACATGAGCCTGAAGTCCTGGACGGCCATGAGTCCGGCGCAACAAAAGCTCATGACCGACGAGGCCATCAAACTGGAACTGTCAACTGTCAAACGATTTGATGAACTCGCAACAGAAGAATTGGTCGAGCTGAAAAAACGCGGTATGCAGGAAACCGCCTTTGCCCCCGCAGATGCGGCACGGCTGGAAGCCCTGTGGTCAGATGGTGTCTGGGAAGTCGCCAAGGCCAAAAACGGCGCAGAAGCCGATGAGCTTCGCGCAATTGCCAAAAGAGCCAACCTGACCGCCTAAAAGCAAAATGTTGCACACATGACCTGGTTGCTGGCCGCACACGACGGCTTTTCAAAACTCGCTTTCCGCGTGGCCTGTCTTGCGCTAGTTGTTCTGTTGGGCGCATACCTGGTTGAGGTTGTGGCGCGCTATGGCTTCAATGCCCCCACGCGCTGGACATCTGACATGGTGCAGTACATGTTGTGCGTGTCCATGTCGCTTGCGCTACCCCTTGTGACGCGCGAAGGCGGGCACGTGGCCATCACGTCCTTTCTGGAAAAACTGAGCCTGCAGCACCAGGCAAAGGCCGCGCGTTACATACAAGCGCTAGGCGCGCTGACCCTGGGCGCAGCGACCGCCGTCTTTGCTTTTGTGGCGTGGGAGCAGGCGCGTCAGGGTATTGAAACCGTTGCGGCCTTTGCCATTCCGAAATGGTGGCTCAGCGCCCTGGTAGTGGTCGGCCTGGCCGGAGCAAGCCTGCATTTGCTGCGACAAGCGCTAGGCCAGGATGCTGCGCAAGCCGGTCATGAAATGGATGTGTGAGCGTGAGTGCAACGATAGCTTTATCCGGAGGCTTGCTGGCGTTGGTTGCCGTTTTGCTTACCGGCGTGCCCATTTACCTGAGCTTCTTGCTGCTCAACGGTTTGGGCGTGCTGTATTTGTTTGGCAGCAGCGGTGCGGGGCTGCTGGTCAACAGCGTGGTGGACTCGCTCACGTCGCTGAACATGACGACCATTCCATTGTTTGTGCTGATGGGCGAGATCTTGTTTCGCTCAGGGGCGGTCGAGGTGGTGTTTGACTCGGTGGACTCCATGATCGGCCGCATTCGCGGCCGCTTGTATGTCTTCACTATTGCCTTGTCAACTGTGTTCGGCGCACTGTGCGGCTCGGCCGTCGCTGTGGTTGCCATGCTTGGGCGCTCAGTGTTGCCCATCATGCACAAGCGGGGTTATGACATTCAACTTTCTGCGGCTGTGATTCAAGGCGGTGCGTCTCTGGCGCCGATTATTCCGCCCAGCCTGTTGGCAGTCATCATTGGCTCGATGGCCAATGTGTCGATTTCAGGATTGTTGATTGCAGGTATCTTGCCGGGGCTGTTACTGGCGGGTTTGTCCATAGCCTATGTGTACTGGATGATTTGGCGCAACCCCAAGCTCGCACCCGCTGACGAACCAGCGGAAGACAGGCAAGCAAAGCAGCGCAGCAAATTGCGCGCCCTCATTCGCCTCTTGCCTTTTGGTTTGATCATCTTCTCCGTCATGGGCCTGATGCTGATGGGTATTGCCACTCCGTCTGAGTCCGCCGCCACCGGTGTGGTGGGCGCCATGCTGGCAGCTGCGTGCTACCGCAAGCTCAGCTTTGCGATGCTGCGCGAAGCTATCAGCAGCACCGTCAAGATCAGCGCCATGATTTTGATCATCGTGGCCGCGTCCATTTTATTTGGGCAACTGCTGGCGTTCACTGGTGCAACGACTGACCTGGTTAACTGGGTCACGCATCTAGACATTCACCCGATGGCGATGTTTTGGCTGCTGATGATCGTGCCTTTTGTGCTGTGCATGTTTATCGACCAATTGGCTTTTATGTTGATCGCCATACCGCTGTACGCGCCAGTGGTGTTGATCATGGGCTATGACCCGATATGGTTCTGGACGCAGTTCTCAATCAACATGACGCTAGCTTCGTTGACACCGCCGTTTGGCTACACCATGTATGCCCTGCGCGCCTCTGCGCCTGACTTGATCACGCTCAAGCAGGTGTTTGATGCAAGCTGGCCGATCACCTGGGTGTTTGTCATCGGCATGGTTTTGATGACGTTGTTTCCCAGCATCATCACCGTATTGCCGGCTTTGTTCAAATAGTCATGCAGCGACCGGTATCAGCGTCTGTGCTGTCTGCCAGCAGCCATGCATTCGTCGGTGACCTCTATCTGCGCAGCTACAAGCCCCTGGGCACCACGCGTGGGGTGCTGTTGTTCGTTCATGGCGCTACTGTCGCCTCTGGCTTGTTTGATATTCAGGTGCCCGGCTATTCGTTAATGGCAGCATGTGCTGCCGCCGGGTGGTGGAGTTTTGCTTGCGATCTGACGGGCTATGGGAAATCTCGACGACCTGATGCCATGCAACTGACTCCTCTGTCGTGCCCTGTGATTTGCACAGGCGACCAGGCGGTGAAGGATTTGAGTGACATTGTGGCCCACCTGAGACTGCTGACCGGGTGTGACCAAATCGTATTGGCAGGTGGTTCCTGGGGCAGCATCACAGCAGCGCGCTATGCAGCATCTCACAGCAAATCGATTGAAAAACTTGTTTTGCTGGCACCATTGTTTGCTTGTATCAATCCATCGTGGTTGCGCATGCTGGCAGACCCTGAGCAGCCCGATCGGCTAAATCCTGCATTGGGCGGGTATCGGTATGTCCGCGAGCAGGATTTGTTGAGCCGATGGGATTCTGAAATACCGCCAGGCCATACCGCACAAAGACGCGATGCCAAGGTACTGGCGGCGATGGTTCGGGCCGCAATACAGGCAGACTCTGAGTGTCCAGTTAGGGGAGCTTTTCGCGTACCTAACGGCACTCTGCACGATTTGTTTGAAGCGTTCAGCGGCCGCGCCCTATATTCGCCTGAGAAATTGCGTATGCCGTGCTTGCTAGTGCGTGGATCAGACGATCAAACCTCTACTGCGCAAGATGCCGATAGTTTGCTGCGAAGACTTGCAACGACCAACAAAGAAAAAATTACATTGCCTGATGCCGGGCACTTTATGCAAGCAGAACGCTGCGCAGCAGAATTACAAAATTTGATCTGCGACTATCTCAACAGTTGAGCGCAGGCTAACGGTAAAGCGATACACACACCTGTAAATAATTCATTATTCGGTATTTTCTTTAGAGGCAGGCTCGGCGTTATGCCGGGTTACACGGTAACTATTGAGCATTTAACCAAATATGGTCGAAGTTCAGTAGATTTTCACAAGTTATCAGCTAACAAATATTTTTTAGATTTTTCGATTAATCAATAATCTAACTATTTAAATCCATCTCGTCTTATATCAACTCGACTGCAGCCTTCAACTGGCTGGGGCTACTATACAAATAAGCGGCGGTAGTACTGATGCTACGGTGCCCAGCAAGCGTTTTCAGGATATGTATTGCTGTGCCTTTATTAGCCAAGTTGGTTAAGAATGTTCTGCGTCCACTGTGACTGCTAGCGCCTTCTAGTCCAGCGCCTTCGTAGAGAAGAGCAAACGTTTGTGCCAAGCTGTTTGCATTGAAGCCTGCCTTGATGCTCTTTTGGCTAGCAAAGAATGGGTAGCTGCGATCCACGCACTTGGCTTGCTCTGCGTAGGCTTGCAATTCTGCTTTGAGCTTGGCGCTGACAAACACAGTGCGTGCATGACGGCCTTTGGTCATGTCGGGTAGCAAGCGAATTTCATCTTTAATCTGCCCATCTGTGGTTGTGACATCGCTCCAGCGTAAGCAGGCTACTTCGCCGATTCTCAAACCTGCCCAATGCGTGAGCAGCATCATTGATCTGTTGCGGGCTGCGTACTTGCGTGTGTTGATGTGCGTTAGCAAGCGCTCAATTTCAGCAGTTGAGAGTGTCTTTGCTTGTGCCATGGTGTTATCTCCTAAATCATGTATTTGCGTTTATTGCATTGTGTTTTCATATATTTATCTGGACAACCTGAGTCCTGCCAAAGTGATGGGTTTTTGAGGTGAAGCAGGGCGAAATGAACTGGCTGTGGATAACTTTTTCACGGTTTTTTTCTTCAATGATTTCAACGCTGAAACACTGAAATGTGTAGAAAGCATGATTTTTCGTGATTTTTTGTGGATAACTCGCATGCTCTGTGGATAACCAGCGCAGATTGAATAACAAGTCCTACAAGCGCTGATCTGGGTTCTCAGCACTCCGAGTATTCGAGCTATGTAAAAGATTCGCTGTAGGGTGTTTTAGTGCGTTGTATTTTGCTGGTAGTGACTGAAATTTATGCGAGTAGTGCGGCTTGTATCTGCAGCCTGAATGGGTCCTGCAGGTCTAAATTTCTGCGCTGCGGATTTTTTAGGTGGAGTACTTATCAAATCACCATGGTGATTTTTACTCGGTATCCCGCCAATTTATCGGGTTACCAAATGTCGGTTGTCCATCTGCGCGTCTGAAACAAAACTGTAGTCATTCAATCAAAGAAGGACGCAGTGATGAAAAAATTCGATCCAGCGCAACTGAGCTATTTCACCGGCACTGAGAAGTACTACCGAATCAGTCGCAGGCATTTGTTAACTGATGGCACCAAGTACTTGGC
>CAMARI010000200.1 GCA_945860515.1 Polaromonas sp. YR568 | reverse complement strand
AAATGGGCGCTGGACCACCCGGCGCTGACGCGCTACCTGATGCTGGTGCTGATGCTGATTGGCTTTGCCTCGTACTTTCAGCTGGGCCAGGACGAAGACCCACCGTTTACCTTTCGGGCGATGGTGGTGCGCACCTACTGGCCCGGTGCCACGGCGCAGCAGGTTGCCGAACAGGTCACTGACAAGCTTGAACGCACGCTCCAAGAGGTACCGTACGCCGAGACCATTCGCAGCTATTCCAAGCCGGGTGAATCGCAAATCATTTTCAATGTCAAGGACACCATCAAAGGCGCTGACGTCACCAACACCTGGTATACGGTGCGTAAAAAGATTGGCGACATTCGCGGCACCCTACCGGGCGGCATTCAAGGTCCGTTTTTCAACGATGAGTTCGGTGACGTTTATGGCGTGATTTACGCCCTTGAATCGGATGGCTTTAATTACGCAGAAGTCAAAACTTTTGCCGACGATGTCCGTCAGCAACTGCTGCGCGTGCAAGACGTGTCCAAGGTGGAGCTGTTTGGTGCGCAGGACGAAAAGGTGTTCATTGAAATCTCGCAAAAACGGCTGGCGCAATCAGGTCTGGACTTCAACCAGGTCTTGAGCCAGTTGGCGCAACAAAACGCGGTAGAACCTGCGGGTGCCCTGCAAACGCCATTGGATGTGGTGCAGGTGCGGGTGGCGGGGCAGTTCAGGGCGGTTGAAGAGCTGCGCGCCATGCCGATTCGCGGTAGCTCAGGCAACCAGCTCCGGCTGGGCGACATTGCCGAGATCAAACGCGGCTACGCAGACCCACCCACGATCAAAGTTCATCATCAAGGCAAAGAAGTCATTGCCATCGGGGTGTCCATGATCAAGGGCGGCGACATCATTGCGCTAGGTAAATCCCTTAAAACGTTGACAGCCAAGGTCAGCCAAACACTGCCAGCGGGCATCAAGCTGGTGCCTGTGCAAGACCAACCCACAGCGGTCGCCAAGTCGGTCAATGAATTCGTCAGTGTGCTGGTTGAAGCGGTGGTGATTGTGCTGGCGGTCAGCTTTATCAGCTTGGGTTTTCACCAGCGTCCCGTGTTGCCCGGACAGTCGCTGCCGCTGTGGAAGCGCTATTACATTGACATACGCCCGGGGCTGGTGGTGGGCATCACCATTCCGCTGGTGCTGAGCATGACGTTTTTGGCCATGCTGTACTTTGGCATTGGCCTGCACAAAATCTCACTCGGCTCGCTCATCATTGCACTCGGCTTGCTGGTGGACGACGCCATCATTGCGGTTGAAATGATGGTGCGCAAAATGGAAGAGGGCTACGACAAAGTGCGCGCAGCCACCTTTGCCTACGATGTCACGGCGATGCCGATGTTGACGGGCACGCTGATCACCGCCGCAGGATTTTTGCCAATCGGCCTGGCCAAGTCAGTGACTGGCGAGTACACCTATGCCATTTTTGCGGTCACGGTGATTGCCCTGGTGCTGAGCTGGATTGTGTCGGTGTACTTTGTGCCGTATCTGGGTACGCTGCTGCTCAAAAAACCTGATCACGTGATTGAAAAAGCGCACGATGACCACAGCGCAGGCAACGATGACCATGAGATGTTTGATTCGGCTTTCTACAACACCTTTCGCAAAGCTGTGAACTGGTGCGTGAAGTACCGCTGGATCACCATTGGCAGCACCGTGCTGATTTTTGCGCTGGGCATTGTGGGCATGGGCAAGGTGCAGCAGCAGTTCTTCCCGGATTCGAGCCGACCCGAAATCATGCTGGATATCTGGTTTCCGGAAGGCACATCATTTGCTGCCAACGAAGCCACAGCCAAACGTGTTGAGGCGCGACTGTTGAAAGAAGAGGGCGTGACTTCTGTCACCACCTGGGTGGGCTCGGGGGTGCCGCGCTTTTACTTGCCGCTTGACCAGGTTTTCCCGCAAACCAATGTGTCGCAACTCATTGTTCTGCCCAAGGATTTGACTGTGCGCGAGTCGCTGCGCATCAAGCTGCCTGCGCTGCTGGCGCAAGAGTTTCCTGAAGTACGCGGCCGCGTCAAGCTGCTGCCCAACGGGCCGCCGGTCACGTATCCGGTGCAGTTTCGTGTGGTGGGAGCTGACCCGCTGGTGCTGCGCGAGCGCGCTGATGAGGTCAAAGCCATCTTCCGCGAAAGTGCCAACACGCGCGGCGTGAACGACAACTGGAACGAGTCGGTCAAGGTGCTGCGCCTGGAGGTCGATCAATCGAAGGCGCGTGCACTCGGCGTGACGAGCCAGTCGATCGCGCAGGCGTCGCGCACTATTTTGTCTGGCACCGCTGTTGGGCAATTCCGTGAAGGTGACAAACTGATCGACATCATCCTGCGCCAGCCGCTGGATGAACGAAATGCCATCACTGACATTGCCAATGCGTACTTGCCCACGGCATCAGGCAAGTCGATACCCCTCACCCAAATCGCCAAGCCGGTGTTTGCATGGGAGCCAGGTTTGATGTGGCGCGAAAACCGCGACTACGCCATCACTGTGCAAAGTGACGTTGTGGAAGGCCTGCAAGGTGCGACGGTCACGAACGAGTTGCAACCTAAACTCAAGGCGCTGGAGGACAAGTGGAAGACGCAAGGCTTGTCCAGTTATCGTGTGCAGGTGGCGGGTGCTGTGGAACAAAGCAGCAAGGGCTCTGCATCGATTGCAGCAGGTATTCCCATCATGCTGTTCTTGACATTCACCCTGCTGATGCTGCAACTGCAAAGCTTTAGCCGCGCCATGCTGGTGTTTTTAACCGGTCCGCTGGGTATTGCGGGCGTCGCAGGTGCCTTGCTGTTGCTGGGTCGCCCGTTCGGATTTGTCGCCTTGCTCGGTGTGATTGCCCTGATGGGGATGATTCAGCGAAATTCTGTCATTTTGATTGACCAGATTGAACACGAACGTGCGCGCGGTGTGGCTGCATGGGACGCGATTGTTGAATCAGCCGTGCGCCGCGCCCGGCCTATCGTGCTGACTGCTGCGGCTGCGGTACTGGCCATGATCCCGCTGTCGCGCAGCGTCTTCTGGGGGCCGATGGCCATTGCCATCATGGGCGGCCTGATTGTGGCCACTGCGCTGACATTGCTGGCGCTACCGGCCATGTACGCCGCATGGTTTCGCGTCAAACGCGAACCACCGGCGTTAAATTAATTCGCCTGCGGGCCAGCGTGCTAGCGCTAGACGCGCTGGGTTCTGGGTCAAGAGACAAGCTGTGTCCGTTACAGGCTAAAATCAAACGTTAACCGATTTCTGGCGGGCGAATAAGACATTCGCCCGTTTTGTTTTCAGCGCGGGTGGCGAAATTGGTAGACGCACCAGGTTTAGGTCCTGACGTCCGCAAGGATGTGCGGGTTCGAGTCCCGCCCCGCGCACCACTATGGCATTTGGATATTTAGAAAGAGCATCATGGCTGTGATTGTTGAAACCCTGGAAAAACTCGAACGCAAAATCACCTTGAGCCTGCCGATAGGCGTGATCCAGTCTGAAGTTGACGCGCGTTTGAAAAAACTCGCCCGTACCGTCAAGATGGACGGCTTTCGCCCAGGCAAAGTACCGATGAATGTGGTGAGCCAGCGTTATGGCTATTCCGTTCATTACGAAGTGATGAACGACAAGGTAGGCCAGGCCTTTTCAAGTGCCGCCAACGAAGCCAAACTACGCGTTGCAGGCCAGCCCCGCATCAGTGAAAAAGAAGGTGCACCAGACGGCGAGATGACCTTTGATGCGATCTTTGAGGTTTATCCAGAGGTCAAAATTGGCGAGCTGGCCACGGCTGAAGTTGAAAAAGTCAGTGCCGATGTCAGCGACGCAGCCATTGACAAAACCCTGGACATCTTGCGCAAGCAGCGCCGCACCTTCTCTCAGCGTGCGATGGACGCCGCAGCGCAAGACAGCGACCGCGCCACGATCGACTTTGAAGGCAAGATTGACGGTGAGACCTTTGCCGGTGGTAAGGCTGAAGACTTCCAGTTTTTGATCGGTGACGGCCAGATGCTCAAGGAGTTTGAAGACGCCGTGCGCGGCATGAAAACCGGCGAAAGCAAGACCTTTCCCTTGAGCTTCCCCGCCGACTACCACGGCAAGGATGTGGCGGGCAAGCAGGCAGACTTCATGGTCACCGTGAAAAAGCTCGAAGCTGCGCATCTGCCAGAAGTCAACGAAGCACTGGCCAAGTCGCTTGGGATTGCTGATGCAAGTGTTGAAGGCCTGCGCGCCGATATCAAGAAAAACCTCGAGCGCGAAGTCAAGTTCCGTGTGCTGGCGCGTAACAAAAACGCGGTGATGGATGCCCTGATCGCCAAGGCCGAGCTGGACTTGCCCAATTCAAGCGTGCAGGCTGAGCTGGACCGAATGATTGAAGCTGCACGTGCTGACCTGAAGCAGCGCGGCGTGAAAGACGCTGACAAAGCGCCGATTCCGGACGACATCTTTCGTCCACAGGCTGAAAAGCGCGTGCGCCTGGGCCTGGTCGTGGCTGAATTGGTGCGTGCCAACAACTTGCAAGCCAAGCCAGAACAGCTCAAAGCTCACATTGAAGAGCTGGCCGCCAGCTATGAAAAACCAGAAGACGTGGTGCGCTGGTACCTGAGCGATAACCGCCGCATGGCTGAAGTCGAAGCCGTGGTGATTGAAAACAATGTGACCGCCTTTGTGCTGTCACAAGCCAAAATGCTCGATAAAGCCGTGTCATTTGATGAGCTGATGGCGCAGAACTAAAGCATCGTCAAGGCGCTTATTCGAGCGCTTCAGGCTTTTTAAACCAATGGGGCGGGTGCGCGGATTGAACTTCTGCGTGTCAACCCCATTTGTTTTGGGTAAAGTAAGAGTATTCAACCATTGGAGCCGCATCATGTACAAAAAATCATCTGACAGCATCCCGTTCGGTGCACACGATTCATTGCAGACCGAAGGTTTGGGTCTTGTGCCCATGGTGATTGAGCAATCAGGCCGTGGCGAGCGTTCGTACGACATTTATTCCCGCCTGCTCAAGGAGCGGGTGATTTTCCTGGTCGGACCAGTCGAAGACTATATGGCCAACCTGGTGGTCGCTCAGCTGCTTTTCCTCGAAAGTGAAAATCCGGATAAAGATATTTCCCTTTA
>CAMARI010000199.1 GCA_945860515.1 Polaromonas sp. YR568 | reverse complement strand
CAGAGCTTTTCAGCGCCCCGGCGAGCCAGAGTGTGCTCAATGTGGAAGGAACCGCGCAAGCGCACCACATCGGCCGCGCTGTAACCGCGCTTGATGCCCTTCCAGCGTGGATTGGTGGCCCAGTCTTTTTCAAGCGCAGCGATCTGCTGCTCACGTGTCAATTGGTCATTCAGGGTTTGGGGCATGGTGAACTCCGTCAGTTAAGAAAAATCGAATGAAAAAAGGGGGAGACAAAAATGGCGTCGCCGTCTTGAGCGATGATAAATTCTAGGTCTTATACAAGAGTTATTCTGCTCTTATGTCTTATATAAGACAATTTATTTATCTTAATAAAATCAAAGACTTATGACTTTTAATTCACTATACAAAATTTAATTTCTTATATTGAGAAATTTTTTTGCAGTGCAGCATATGGATTTTTCGCCATGCGAAAAATAGGCTCTAGCACGTGAAATGAAACAGCACTTGGCCAGGGGCGGCTCGCAGCCCTTTCAGTCGCGCAGTGCCCGCTGCTGCATGGAGACCAGCGCACCCAGCCACAGCACGCCGGCGGAAAAGATCAAGCCGCGCTGCAAACCTTGCAGGTCGTTGCCTGCGCCCAGCCCATCGGCTATCGAGCCCACTACCGTGGGCCCCGCAATCTGGCCCGCAGCAAACACGATGGTGAAAGCGCTGATGCCCGCTGCCCACTGGCTTTGCGGCAGGTTGTGCCGCACCAGCGCAGTCGTACTGGCCACGAGCGACAAAAACACGCCGCCAAACATCACCCCCGACAACAACACCAGC
Organism: Polaromonas sp. YR568; assembly: GCA_945860515.1. Taxonomy (GTDB): domain Bacteria; phylum Pseudomonadota; class Gammaproteobacteria; order Burkholderiales; family Burkholderiaceae_C; genus Polaromonas. Next base: position 4,322 of record CAMARI010000199.1, on the reverse strand, counting down.
GGCCACACATTTGTGATGGCTGGCAGTAAGGTGGCGCAGCCGAGCAGCGCGTTGAGCACAGCCAGCGCCTGCCCACCCTTGAATCTGTCCAGCAAACCCGCCCAGACGCGTGACGATGCCATGACCGCAACACCCAGCATGGCATAAAAAGCGGCGATGCCCTGCGGCGCAGTGCCCTGCTCTTTGAGCAGCGCCACCACAAAGGTCATGTACCCGATGTAGCCCATGCCAAACAGCAGGTAGCCCACCAGCCCGGGCGCAAAGTCTCGCCACCTGAAGTGCCGTGTCGGCGCAGTTTGGGTCGCGCCCATCGCAGGCACTGTCAAAATCTTCACCAAAGGGCCTGCAGGCCGCCCCACCCAGGCCAGAACGCAGCTTGCCGCCAGACAGGACGCGGCCAACGCCCACCAGGCCCACGCCCAGCCATGCGCCACGCGACTGGCCGCCTCTAGCATGGCGGGAACCAGCAGGGCAGACAGCACAATACCCAGGCCTGTGCCGCCGTAATACACGCCCAGCAGCAGCCCCATGTGCTTGGGTGCCAGCGCACCCAGGCGCGCGGCCAGTAAGCCACCAGCAATAAACACCAGCGCACTGGCCACACCCGCCAGCAAGCGCTGCACCAAAAGCGACGGCGCATCGGTAAAAAACCCGCTTGCCGCCATGAACACACTGGCCAAGAAACTGCCCAGCACCAGCACCGATGCAGGCGGCAGTCGCCGCAGCAGCCACGGCGTGACCAACGCGCCCAGTAGATAGCCCACAGCATTGAACGTGTTCATCGCGCCAGCCAGCGTGTAGCTCCAGCCCAGGTCAGCACGCATGGTGGGCAGCAGCAGGCCGTAGGCAAAACGGGTGATGCCGAGCGACACAGCAGCGCCCAATGACAAGGCCGCTGCGAGTTTCAGCAGTTGGGGCAGTGCGGGTAAGCTTGTATCAGCCGGCATGACGAGGCGACATGTTGATGGGTTGTTTTTTAAAAACTACTCAAGCAGGTGCTCAGCAAGCGGCCTGGCCGCGTTGCCGCCAATCACCAGATTCAATCACAGCGTGGCCTTGCACGCGTTCTGCTGCGGCTTCATAGACAAGACAAGTCAACGCCAACGCCGCGCATTGCACGACCACCTCTTGCCGCACATATTCACCTGTTTGCTGTGGCCAGACTTCTTCTATCTCGTCCAGCTGGCGCTCCAGTTCGGGGGTGATCTGGTAGACCTCGCCTTGCACCCACTGCGCACCCCCCAGCCGCACGCCGGGGTAACCGCCCAGGGCGTACAGCTTGCCTTTGATTTGAGCATTGCCGATAAATACCGGCACGGGTTGCAAGCGGTTGATGTCGCGCCGCTCGCCACGGCGCAAGGTGCCATAGACGAAAACATATCTTGCATCCTGAAGACTTTGGGTGTCGGTTATCGTTGGCAACATGAACCGAATTGTGGCCTACGCCTGCCTGGCGCTCAGCATGTCTCTGGTTGGCAGTTACGTGGCGCTGTCTAAACCACTGGTCGCCGCCCTGCCCGTCTTTTTATTGGCCTGGTTACGTTTTGGTATCGGCGGCGCGGCCATGCTGCACTGGCTGAAAAGGCCTGCCGACGAGGCACCACTGACATCCCAGACCCGGCGCTTGCTGTTTCTGGAATCGTTTTTCGGTAATTTTCTGTTCTCCATCTGCATGCTGTTTGGCGTGAGCATGAGCAGTGCCGTGGCTGCCGGGGTGGTGATGGCAACGATTCCGGCGGCGGTGGCGGTGATGAGCTGGGCGTTTTTAGGCGAGCGTATTGGCCTGCGCACTTGGACTGCTGTCGGATGCGCAGTGGTGGGCGTGACGCTGGTTTCGCTATCAAAAACGGATCTTCTAGCCCATGAATCTGTTGGGCTAGCAGCCAATTTATTACCTAAAAACGGCCTTTGGGGCACCTTTTTGCTGCTTGGCGCGGTATTGTGTGAGGCGGCCTATGCCGTGATTGGCAAAAAACTGGTCGGCGCGCTTGGCCCCAAGCGCATCACCGCATTGATCAATCTTTGGGGCTTTGCACTCGTCACGCCCTTGGGGCTGTGGGCGGCTTGGCAGTTTGACTTTTCAAGCGTGGGCGATACCAGCTGGATTCTGCTGGTTTTTTACTCGCTGGCGGCCAGCGTGTGGACGGTCTGGCTGTGGATGACCGGCTTGAAAACCATCCCCGCCAGCCAGGCAGGCGTGTTCACCGTGTTTTTGCCGGTCAGTGCAGCAGCAGTGGGCGTGGTGTTTTTGGATGAGAGCTTCAGTGGCTTACAGGCATTGGCCTTCGGCATTGCGTTGATGGGTGCAGTGCTGGCTACCCTGCCTTCAAAGCATCAGTAGCTCTGTCTCGCCGCCTGAACATATACAAACTGTAAGCAATGATTCCCAACGAAATTGTCGCAATCAGCAGCGTGGCCGCCGCATAGATCGACGGGTTCACCCCGCGGCGCGCGTAGCTGAAGATCACTTGCGGCAGCGTGGTCACGCCGGGGCCAGACAAAAACTCTGACAGCACCACATCGTCAAAAGACAGGGTAAAAGCCAGCAGCCAGCTGGACACCAGGGCAGGCGCAATACTGGGCAGCGTGATGAGAAAAAACACTTGGACAGGTTTGCATCCCAAGTCCATCGCCGCTTCTTCAATCGATCTGTCCATGTCTTGCAGGCGTGACGTGATGACGGTGGTGGCATAGGCCATGCCCAGCAGCGTGTGACCCAGCACCAGCGTGGCAAAGCCGCGCTCGGGAAAGCCAAAAATACGCTGGCTGGCCACCATGAGCAGCAGCAGTGACAGGCCAATGATGACTTCGGGCATCACCAGCGGCGCATTGACCATGCCGTAGAACAAGGTGCGGCCTGAGAACTGCCGGTAGCGCACCAGGACAAAAGCAGCAAAGCAACCCAGCACCACGGACAGCGTGCCCGTCAGCAGCGCAACTTTCAGGGACAACCAGAAACCTTCAACCAGCCGTGAATCGGTCAAAAGCGCCTCATACCAGCGCAAAGAAAAACCGGTAAAAACACCATCCTGTCGGGTACTGTTGAAGGAAAAAACAATCAGGAACAGCAGCGGAATATACAAAAACAAAAACACAGCCGCCAGCCAAAATCGCGCTGTGTGCTTTTCAAAAAAGCGGCTGGCCGTCATGTGGCAGTCCGGTCTTTGTAGCGGTAGTACAGCGCCAGCGGTACCAGAATCAGCAGCATCATCACCACTGACAAGGCACTGGCGCGTGGCCAGTTGTTACTGCTGAACAACTCGTCCCACACCACGCGGCCCACCATGATGTTGTCAGCACCACCCAGCAGAGACGGAATGACAAACTCGCCGACCGCCGGAATGAACACCAGCATGCAGCCGGCCACGATACCCGCCTTGCTGAGCGGCACGGTGATGAGCCAAAACGCCTTGAACCGGCTCGCGCCCAGGTCATGGGCGGCTTCCAGCAGGCGCATGTCCATCTTCACCAGCACGGCGTACAGCGGCAAGATCATGAAGGGCAAATACACATATGTCATGCCCACCAGCATCGACACATCGGTGTACAGCATCACCAGCGGCTGCTCAATGACGCCTAGCCACAGCAGCACATTGTTCAGCACCCCCTGGTCAGCCAGGATGCCCTTCCACGCTGAAATGCGCAGCAAAAAAGATGTCCAGAACGGCAACATGACGAGCAGCAGCAGCGCCGGCCGAATAGACGGCTGGCAGCGCGCCAGAAAGTAGGCAAATGGGTAGCCAATAGCGAGGCAAAAAAGCGTCGTGAAGGCGGCATATTTCAATGAGGTCTGGTAGGCCTGGATGTAAATGGTGTCGCCAAAACCAGAGACGCCATCGGTAAAAAGTGGCAGGTAGTTTTGCGGCTTGATCAGCAAACGCCAGCTGTCTCCTGCCCGGTCGAGCAACGGTGTAAAGGGGTCAATGCTGGCCCCCATGTCGGTGATGCTGATGCGCAGCAAGATCAAAAACGGCAGCGCAAAAAACACCAGCAACCAGACGTAGGGCACGCCAATCACCAAGCGCCTGCCAGAAAGTAATAGGGTTTTCATGGTCATTGGGTCAGGACGACCGGGGCCGTCTCGTCAAACCAGAAGAACACGGCGTCGTTCCAGGTGATGTCACCACCGTCATAGCGTCCCGTGTTGGCCTCAAGTATTTTCACGGTGCCGCCGCCGGTCATTTCTACAATAAAAGTGTTGTAGCTGCCGAAGTAAGCAATCTCTTTGACCGTACCGCCAAACAGGTTGGACTGACGCGCAGGCCTGGTTTTGGAGAGGGTGATTTTTTCAGGGCGAATCGCCACGGCACACGTCATGCCCA
>CAMARI010000198.1 GCA_945860515.1 Polaromonas sp. YR568 | reverse complement strand
ACTCTGGTCAGCAAGATTGAGCGGGCTGTCACAAATCCATCACTTGAAATTCTGCTGAGGCTTGCAAACCAACTGGATGTTGAAGTCGGTCAGTTGCTACTGCCGCCAACGGGCTAGTCCTGAACAAAAAAAACGGCCTCGCAAGGAGACCGGATTTGAGGTTTTGTGGTAACAGATGTGGTAATTTGACATCAAAACGAGCCAAGCCCGCATAAAACCTATTGACTTGGCGGAAAGGGTGGGATTCGAACCCACGGTACCTTGCGGTACGCCTGATTTCGAGTCAGGTACATTCGGCCACTCTGCCACCTTTCCGCTCGAGGCTTGATTCTATCAGCCGATCTTGGCAACCAGTTCGGTCAAGCCGCCCATGTAGGGTTGCAGCACGGCTGGAATGTCAATGCCGCCGTCTTCGCGCTGGTAGTTTTCCAGCACCGCTACCAGCGTGCGCCCCACCGCCAGGCCGGAGCCGTTCAGGGTGTGCACAAACTCGTTTTTGCCTTGTGCGTTTTTAAAGCGCGCTTGCAGGCGGCGGGCCTGAAAAGCCTCGCAGTTCGAAACCGAGCTGATCTCGCGGTAGGTGTTTTGTGCGGGCAGCCAGACTTCCAGGTCGTAGGTTTTGGCGGCGCCAAAACCCATGTCGCCGGTGCACAGCAGCATGACGCGATAGGGCAGGCCCAGCTTTTGCAAAATCGCCTCGGCGTGGCTGGTCATGGCCTCCAGCGCTTCGTAGCTTTTGTCGGGGTGCACGATTTGCACCATTTCGACTTTGTCAAACTGGTGCTGGCGAATCATGCCGCGTGTGTCGCGGCCATAGCTGCCAGCCTCTGATCTAAAGCATGGCGTGTGGGCGGTAAATTTGAGCGGCAAGTCAGCTTCTGGCGTGATGACATCGCGCACGAAGTTGGTCAGCGGTACTTCGGAGGTGGGGATCAAGTACAAAGCGGCGTTTTCTGCCGCACCTTCTTGCCCGCCTTTTTTGGCGGCGAACAAATCTTCTTCAAACTTGGGCAACTGACCGGTGCCGCGAAGCGAATCAGCGTTGACGATGTAGGGCACGTAACACTCGGTGTAGCCGTGCTCCTGCGTTTGCACGTCGAGCATGAAGGCAGCCAAGGCCCGGTGCAAACGCGCCAAACCGCCCTGCATGACGGTAAAGCGTGAGCCGGTGAGCTTGGTGCCGAGTTCAAAATCAAGCCCCAGCGGCTGGCCAACATCAACGTGGTCCTTGACCGGGAAAGCGAAGGTTTTGGGTGTGCCCCAGCTGCGCGCCAATACATTGCCTTCTTCACCAAAGCCTAGAGGCACGCTGTCGTGCGGCAAGTTGGGTACGGCCAGCAACAGGGTTTGCAGCTCCAGCTGAATTTGGTCAAGCCGTGCGCTTGATGTTTCCAGCTCGGCTTTGGAACTGCTGACCTGTGCCATCGCAGCACTGGCGTCTTCACCCTTGGCTTTGAGTTGGCCGATTTGCTTGGACAGGGTGTTGCGCAGGTTTTGTAATTCCTCGGTACGGCTTTGAATGGTTTTGCGCTCTTGTTCCAGTGCGGAGAAGGCGTCAACATTCAAAAACGCCTGGGGCGACTTGCGCGCCTCCAGGCGGGCAATGGCGGTGGGCAGGTCTTTACGCAGCAAATTGATATCGAGCATGGAAATGGCTTAAAAATGGTTTTTTAAAGTCGTTTTGGGGGTCAAATATAGTTATTAGCCAATGAATTCATAGGCTTATAGCTATTCAATATATAGCATTGACAAATCGCTCAGGTCTACTGATGCAGCGTGCTTTGCCCGGCGCTCAGCTCGCCCTGGGCGTCCAGCTTTAAGCCCTTGGGCAGCGGAAACTTGATGGTCTCTTCAATCCCGTCCATCTTGCGCACTGACACCGCGCCCAGCGCCTTGATGCGATCAATCACCTGTTTGACGAGCACATCGGGGGCAGAGGCTCCTGCCGTCAAACCCACTGTTGCCATGCCAGCAAACCAGCTCTCTTGCAGCTCGCTGGCGTCATCGACCATATAAGCTTCAGTCCCCAGCTTCGCGGCCAGTTCACGCAAGCGGTTGCTGTTCGAGCTGGTCGGGCTGCCCACCACAATCACAATATCAACTTGCGAACTCAAGACTTTCACCGCGTCTTGCCGGTTTTGTGTAGCGTAGCAAATGTCTTGCATTTTGGGGCTGCGCACCATGGGAAAACGCGCTTTAACGGCGGCAGTGATCTCAGCGGCATCGTCTACGCTCAATGTTGTTTGAGTGACAACAGCCAGCAGCGTCGTTTGCCTTGGTGCAATGCGGTCCACATCTTCAACATCCTCTACCAAATGAATGCCGCTGTCGAGCTGGCCCATCGTGCCTTCAACTTCTGGGTGGCCTCTATGGCCAATCATGATGAACTCGTAGCCTTCCTTGTGCAGCTTGGCGACTTCGACATGTACCTTGGTCACCAAGGGGCAGGTGGCATCAAATATCTGAAACCCGCGCTGCTCGGCCTCCAGCTGAATCGCCTTGCTCACCCCGTGCGCACTGAAGACCAGCGTGGCGCCGGGCGGCACGTCGGCCAGCTCTTCAATGAAAATCGCACCTTTTTGTTTCAGGTCATTGACCACATAGGTGTTGTGAACAATCTCGTGGCGCACGTAAATCGGCGCGCCGAATTTGGCCAGTGCGCGCTCCACGATTTCAATCGCGCGGTCAACGCCCGCACAAAAGCCACGTGGTTCGGCTAACAGAATTTCTTGAGGAAGAGTTGTCATAAAACGCCAATCACATTCACTTCAAAAGTCACGGGTTGCCCGGCCAGCGGGTGGTTAAAGTCAAATTGCACCGCTTCGCCTGCAGTTTTGACCTGCACCACGCTGCCTGCATACTGCCCTGCCCCGTCTGGCGTGGGGAACTGCACCACATCACCCACCTTGTAGGCCTCATCTGGGTCGCCCAATTCATTAAGCAGCTTGCGCGCCACCCACTGCATCAGGTCGGTGTTACGCTCGCCAAAAGCTGCGCCAGCAGGCAGCTCAAAGGTGGTGTGGGTGCCTTCAGGCAAGCCGAGCAGGTGCTGCTCAATCGCGGGGGACAACTGGCCCGTGCCCAGGCTCAGGGTGGCAGGCTTGCCGCCAAAGGTGTTGATGATGTCCACGCCGTCAGGCCCGGCCATGCGGTAGTGCAGGGTTAAAAAAGACCCGGCCTGGATCATCGGAGTGGCTATCAGCTGATCAACGGACATATATCTCTCTGACATGGCTTGGAAGCCAAAACTGTTTGTAAACTGAGCCTATTGTAGAAAGTTAGTCGTTCCGTCCTCCATGCTGCTCAAAGACCTGCCCCAAGATGCCCGCCCGCGCGAAAAACTGTTGGCCCGCGGCCCCGGCGCGCTCAGTGATGCCGAACTGCTGGCACTGCTGCTGCGCACCGGCTTGCCAGGCAAAAACGCGCTGCAAATGGGGCAAGAGTTGCTGAGCACTTTTGGCGGTGTATCGGGTTTGCTCAACACACCGGCCGAAGCACTCAAAAAAATCAAAGGCCTGGGGCCAGCCAAGCGCGCCGAGATAGTGGCGGTGCTTGAACTGGCCCGCCGCGCCCTGGCCAGCCAGTTGCAAGAAAAACCCCTGTTTGGCAACCCGCAAGCCATACGCGACTATCTGCAGTTGCAGCTGGGCAGCCGTGAGCACGAGGTTTTTGCCGTGCTGTTTTTAGACACGCAGCACCGCCTGATCGTGCTGGAGGAAATGTTCAGAGGCACGCTGGCCCAAACCAGCGTCTACCCGCGTGAGGTGGTGGTGCGCGCCCTGGCCCTGAACGCTGCCAGCGTGGTGCTGGCGCACAACCACCCGAGCGGCTCGGCGCAGGCATCACGCGCTGACGAGCTAATTACGCAAACCCTGAAAGCGGCGCTGGCACTGGTCGATGTGCGGGTGCTGGACCATTTCATCGTGACGCGGTCTGAAGCGGTGTCGATGGCTGAGCTGGGATTGATGTAAGCCATGAAAGCGCCCGCCATCAAGGATTTGTTGGGTCTGAAAGCCGTCAAGGCTGAGATGGAGGCGCGCGTCAAACGGGTCAAGGAACTGGAAGCTAACCGAAAAGCCGCCCTGGCCAAGGCCAAAGCTGAAAAAGAATTTTTCGCACGGGCTGTCGGTATCGTCAAACCGCTGCCACCCAAACACCGTCCGGGCACGCGTGCCGCACTGCCCTTGGTCCAAGCCGCACCGATTGCCGTGCAGCACCAGCTCGACGAGCAGGCCGTAATGCGCGAGGCCCTGTCAGACGAGTTTGACGCAGAAACGCTGCTGGACACCGACGACGCCCTGAGCTACCGACGCGCAGGCATAGGCACCGACGTGACCCGCAAGCTGCGCAAAGGCGGCTGGGCCATTCAGGGCCAGGTCGACCTGCACGGCCTGCGGCGTGAAAACGCACGCGAGGCGCTGGTCGACTTCATCAAAGACGCCGCCCGCATGGGTTGGCGCTGCGTGCGTGTGGTGCACGGCAAGGGCTTGGGCTCGCCCGGCAAAACGCCCGTGCTCAAAGGCAAGGTACAAAGCTGGCTGATTCAAAAGCAGGAGGTACTGGCCTTCGTGCAGGCCCGGCCCGCGCACGGCGGCGCTGGGGCGCTGGTGGTGCTGCTGGCGCAGAACTAGAATTGCTATTATTTCAGGAGACTCTTGCGGCCGCTGATGTGGGCTGGCGGCATATTTGACGCGACAGTCAGCCTACATGGGCAGCACCGGGCGACGTGGCTAGCTTGTACCCCCTCCCCCGCTCGCTTTGCACTTTGCCAAACGCCAGATAATCAACGTCACACTTGACGTGGCGCTGCAAGCCAACCGCTGTGCACGAATGGTTTTGTACGACTGACAAAAAAGCCCTGGAGACAACAATACCGTGAGTGCTTCCACAACCGCAAGCGAGACCGCCCGCATTGCATTGATCCACGCCACCGCACTGGCCATGGCCCCCGTGCAGCAGGCTTTTGTCCGCCACTGGCCTGAAGCGCAGTGCATGAATGTGCTGGACGACAGCCTGTCGGCCGACCACGCCAGCGCATGCGGCGTGCTGAGTCCGGCCATGACACAGCGCTTTGACGACCTGGCGCACTACAGCAAGCGCACGGGCTGCACTGGTATTTTGTTCACCT
>CAMARI010000197.1 GCA_945860515.1 Polaromonas sp. YR568 | reverse complement strand
TCTGGCCGCAAAGCAGAGCCATCAAGCCCGCGCAGGGCATGGCTGTTCAATCCGTCTAACTCCTGCTTTCACCAGCAAGCCACCCATCAGGTCGTTCAGAGCTGGGCCCGTGCCCTTGTCAGGAATTTCATTGAGTTTGACCTTGTGTGTTTGGGCATGGCTAAGGCTCTTACCCTTTCAGGCCAGCAAACGCCGACGGATATCGACTGGATCAAGCACTTCCAGCGGCGGTGTACCCCCTGCAGGAATATCGACCTGGGTCGCATTGAGCAACATGGACACCATCACGTAGGTGCCTGACAAGACGGTCAGGTCCATCACCGCCTGCTCGCCCATGCTGGTCACGGCTTCTTGCCACAGCGCATCGCTTACGCGGTGATTCAGCGTCAACTGGGTGCAGTAGTCGTACACCAACCGTTCGTCGGCCTGCATCGACGAGGGCCGCGTGCACTGCTGCAGCTCACGCATCACCGCATCTGGCAAACCAGCGCGGCGGGCAATGGTTTCATGCGCCCACCACTCATACTGCGCATTGGCAATGCGCGCCTGAATCAGGATGGCGAATTCATTGAGTCGCTTGTTGACCGAGGTTTTAAAGCGCAGGTAGTCAAGCAAATCAAAGCAGCGCCGCGCCATGTCCGGGCTGCGCAGCAAGGCGTTGTATGGGCCTCCGAGCGCGGCGCTGGAGACCTTCAAAATATCATCGGCCAGCGGCCTGACTTCGGGTGAGAGGTCTTGGTAACGGATTTGGGTGAGGCGTTCTGTCATATTGAAATTGTGATATGCCGCACATCAGCCCCGACCCACGAAAGGCATGTTGGTGGCCATGACTGTGGTGAACAAAATATTGCTCGACAAAGGCATGCGGGCCATGGCCATGAAAGCGTCAACCACCCCAGACATTTCCATACGGGGCTCAGCCTTGATGCTCAGGTCAGCTTGGTGCACACCTTTGGCCATGTTTTCGGTCATGTCCGAGGCCACATTGCCAATATCGATCTGCCCCACCGCAATGCTGTAGGGTCGGCCATCGAGCGAGGCCGCGCGGGTCAGGCCCGAGATGGCGTGTTTGGTCGCGGTGTAGGCAATTGAGCCGGGGCGCGGCACATGAGCCGAAATCGACCCGTTATTGATGATGCGGCCGCCTTGCGGGCTTTGCTCTTGCATCAGCTTGAAGGCACCCGACAAGGTGTAGAAAGCACCGTTCAAGTTGATGTCCACTGCACGGCGCCATTCGTCGCCCGACAAGTCGCCAGGCAGGCTGTAGGGCAAAGAAATGCCTGCGTTGTTGAACACCAGATCAAGGCGGCCAAAGCGCGCGCGAATCTGGTCAAACAGTTGCTTGACTTCGGTCTCTTTGGACAGGTCGGTCGACATGGCGTGGGCATGGTCAGCGTGGAGGCCAGCTTCTGCCACGGCAGCGCTCAGCGCATTGGCGCGACGACCGACCAAAACAACTTGCCAGCCTTCTTTGAGCAAGGCAAGGGCGCAGGCTTTGCCAATCCCGGAGCTGGCACCGGTGACGAGAGCGATTTGGGACATGGTGTTGACGTTGGGTGGGAGGGTTAAAACGGTGATGAAGACGGTGATGAAAACGGTGCTGTTCAGGCGTCTTGAAAAGAAATCTGTACCTTGAGCGACTGGCTTTTGTCGGCTGCCAAGTCAAAGGCTTCGATGGCGCGGTTCAGCGGCAAGACGCTGGTGATGACTGGCTTGCCATTGACCAAGCCTTCGTTCAAAAAGCGTACAGCGGTTGCAAATTCAGCATGGAATCGGAAGGTGCCGCGCAGGTCGACTTCTTTGGCTACGAGCTGCGTCATGGGTAGACTGATGTCGCCGCCCATACCGACGGTGATCAGCACGCCGCGTGGCACGATGGTGTCCAAGCCCGCGCGCAAAGCGGCTTCGCTGCCCGAGGCTTCAAACACCACATCAAACTGTCCTTTGTCCACTTTATAGAGGTCGAGTGCCTGGCTCTGGGTCTTGAGGTTGATGGTCTCGTCTGCCCCCATCTCTTTGGCACACTTGAGTGGCAGGTCAGCGATATCGGCCGCCACGATGCGGGCCGCACCGGCACGGCGCAGGGCGCCAATCAACAAGGAGCCAATCGGACCGCAACCCGTCACCAGCACCTGCTTGCCCAACACGCTTCCCGCACGCTGGATGGCATGCAGACCCACCGACAGCGGTTCGGCCAAAGCGGCTTCCGACAGGCTCAGCTGGTCGGCAATCGGGTGGGCCTGATAGCCCTCGATGATCAGTTGTTCGCTAAAAGCCCCCTGGATGTGCGGGAAAGGCATGGCGCTGCCATAAAAGCGCATGTTCAGGCAGTGGTTGTGCTGGCCCGCCTGGCAAAAGCGGCAGTGGCCGCAGGGGCGAGACGGTGAGATCGCGATGCGCTGGCCTGTCTTAACGCTGTTGACAGCCTGGCCCACACCATCGACCACACCCGAGATTTCATGGCCCAGCGCAAGGGGTTGCTTGATACGCACCGCGCCAAAACCGCCGTGTTGGTAGTAATGCAGATCTGAGCCGCAAATGCCGCCGTAGGCCACATTCACCCGCAGCTGGTTTTCGCCCAAAGTGGGCAGCTCGGTGTGTTCAATACGCAAGTCTTTGGCCGAATGGCAAACAACGGATTTCATGGAGTTTTCCTTGCAAGCGGTGTTCAAAGGGTTGCGGTCACGCCGCCGTCTACATACAAAATATGGCCGTTCACAAAGCGTGAAGCGTCCGAGGCCAGAAAGACGGCAGCACCGCCGAGGTCTTCCAGCTCGCCCCAGCGGCGGCTGGGCGTGTGGTTAACCAGCCAAGCAGAAAAGGTCGGGTCTTTGACCAGCTTCTCAGTGAGCTCGGTCTTGAAGTAACCAGGCCCCAGGCCGTTGACGTTCAGGCCCAGCGGGCCCCAATCGATGGCCATGCCTTTGGTCAGCATCTTGATGGCGCCTTTGCTGGCCATGTAGGGCGCCACGCCAGGTCGGCCCAGCTCGCTCTGTACCGAGCAGATGTTGATGATGCGGCCAGTGCCGCGGGGAATCATCTTTTGCGCCACGGTCTTGCCGACAAAGTACACGCTGTCAAGATTGGTTTTCATGAGCATGTGCCAGTCGCTGTCGGCGTACTCGTGTAGCGCGCCGCGCACCATCATGCCCGCGTTATTGACCAGGATGTCTATGGCGCCTTCGGCCTCGATCGCGTCCACACCCTGCTGCACGCTGGCTGCGCTGGTCACGTCAAAGTCCAGGCTGCTGACCGACAAGCCTTCGGCCTGCAAGGCTTGGGTGGCCACTGCCAGCTTGGCCTGGTTGCGGCCATTGAGCACCACATGCGCGCCAGCCTGGGCGAGCGCGCGGGCCAGTGCAAAGCCGATGCCGGCGGATGAGCCGGTGATGAGGGCGCGTCGGCCCGTGAGTGAAAAGCTATTGATTATTGTCATCGCATCATCAACCATTTAAGAGGAACCATCACCAGACTCGGAAAGGCAATGAGCGCGCCCATCACCACCACTTGAGATGCCAGGAAGGGCATCACGCCTCGAATGACGTCGTGCATTGGAATTCGGCCTACGCCGCACACCACATTGAGCACCGTGCCCACAGGCGGGGTGAGCAAACCGATGGCGTTGTTGATGATGAACAGCACGCCAAAGTAGACCGGGTCGATGCCTGCTTCCCGCACCAAGGGCATGAGCACGGGCGTGAGGATCAGTACTGTGGGTGCAAAGTCAAGCGCGGTGCCGACGATCAACACCATCAGCATCAACATGACCATCAACAGGGTTTTGTTATCGATGAAGGGGCGCAAAATTTCGACGATTTGTGCGGGGATGTTGGCCACCGTGATCAGCCAGGCGGACACCAGCGCTGCCGCAACAAGAAACATGACCACAGAAGACGTTTTGGCGGCCGACAAAATAATGCGGTATAGGTCTTTGGGCTTGATTTCGCGGTAAATAAACAAACCGACAAACAAGGAATAGACCACGGCCACCACCGCCGCCTCGGTTGGGGTGAAGATGCCCATCTTCATGCCGCCAATGATGGCAATGGCCAGCAGGTAACACCAGAACGCGTCGATGGTCACCGCAATACGCTCTTTGAATGGCGCCTTGGCAGCGACCACCACTTTGTCCTTGCGTGCCACTATCCACCAGGTCACCATCAGGGCAAATCCCATCAACAGACCCGGAAAAATACCGGCCATGAACAGTTTGGAAATCGACACGCCGCCGATCACGCCAAACAAAATGAAACCGATTGACGGTGGGATCACGGGCGCGATGATGCCGCCCGCCGCAATCAAACCGGCCGAGCGATCCATGCGGTAACCAGCGTCGCGCATCATGGGCATCAGCACGGCGGCTAAGGCGGCAGTGTCGGCCACGGCAGAGCCCGACAGGCTGGCCATGACAATGGCAGCAAAGACCGCCACATAGCCCAAGCCACCGCGGAAGTGACCCACCCAGACCATGGCCGAGTTGACGATACGGCGGCTCATGCCACCCGCGTTCATCAACTCACCGGCCAGCATGAAAAAAGGCACGGCCATGAGCGGGAAGTTGTCGGCACCATTGATGAGGTTTTGCGACACGATTTGGGTGTCGAAGTTGTTCAGGTGCAGCATCAGAGCCACACCCGAGACGATGAGGGAAAAAGCCAATGGCATGCCGAGCGCCATGGCAGCCAGCAGTGACACGATGAAAATGAGCACGGTCATTTGGTGCCCTCTTGAGGGTGCGCTGTCACGACTTCTTCGGAGTCCTGCACCTGGATCCAATCAGATTCCTCAAAATTGCCTCTGGCAAGCTGAATCAGCTTGCCAATGATCATCAAGCCCATGGCCAGGCTGGTGATGTAACCCACGCCATACACCCAACTCATGGGAATTTCGGTCACCGCCGAGCGGGTGGTGGCATTGATGCCGTGTTGCTTCAAGGTGCCGTAAAACATCAGAACGCAGCAGCCCAGCATCAGTACGTTAGAGATGGCAAAAGCCGTTTTTTTTCCACGCAAGTTGAGCTTGCGCACCACAGAGTCCAAGCCCAAGTGGCCGTTTTCACGCATGGTGACGATGGCGCCTAAAAACGTGATCCAGATGAACAAGAACCGCGACACCTCTTCCGAGCTGATGATGCC
>CAMARI010000196.1 GCA_945860515.1 Polaromonas sp. YR568 | reverse complement strand
AGCGCTTGCGGGTGCGCCAACTGACGTTGCGGCTGCGCATTGTCCCACAGCAAAATCCACCTTTGACTGAACAATACGGGCCTCAAAACTCTCCCATATTGGAGGCGAAACACAAACTCAACCTGGTGGTGTGTGATGCCAAGATTCGCAAAACCATGCTGGGGCAATGGCCACTCTGGGCCCATCAGCTTCATGCGCTTTGCCCGATACTTGGCTGATGAACAAAACATCATTCGACAAGGCTCACATCAAGTTTTTATTGCTTGAAGGCATTCATCCATCAGCCATCAAGTTACTGCAGGCCGCCGGCTACAGCAACATCGAAAGCATCAGCGGCGCGCTGGAGGGCCCGGCGCTGATAGCCAAAATTGCCGATGCGCATTTCGTCGGGATTCGTTCTCGTACCCAGCTCACGGCTGACGTTTTCGCTCACGCCCACAAGCTGGCGGCGGTCGGCTGCTTTTGCATTGGCACCAACCAGGTTGACCTGGACGCCGCCCGTGAACGCGGTATTGCGGTGTTCAATGCGCCGTTTTCGAACACCCGCTCGGTGGCCGAGCTGGTGCTGGCCGAGGCTATTTTGCTGCTGCGCGGCATTCCGGCCAAAAGCGCCGCTGCGCACCGGGGCGGCTGGCTCAAGTCAGCCGACAACGCGTATGAGATTCGTGGCAAAACGCTGGGCATCATCGGTTATGGCTCCATCGGCACCCAGCTCTCGGTGCTGGCCGAAGGATTGGGCATGCAGGTGGTGTTTTATGACGTGATGACCAAGCTGGCGCTGGGCAACGCGCGGCAAGTGACCAGCCTGCACGATTTACTGGCCATGTCAGACGTTGTCAGCCTGCATGTGCCCGAGCTGCCCAGCACCCAGTGGATGATGGGCACAGCGCAAATCGCCGCCATGAAGCCCGGCAGCGTGTTGATCAATGCCTCGCGCGGCACGGTGGTTGAAATCGAACCCCTGGCCGAAGCTTTGAAGGCCAATAAACTGCTGGGCGCAGCGATTGATGTTTTCCCGCTCGAACCGAGCAGCAACAAGGAGCCGTTTGAGTCGCCCCTGCGCGGGCTCGACAATGTGATTTTGACGCCGCACGTCGGCGGCTCCACCATCGAGGCGCAAGAAAATATTGGCATTGAGGTGGCTGAAAAGCTGGTCAAGTACTCTGACAACGGCACGTCCACGTCGTCGGTCAACTTTCCCGAAGTCGCCCTGCCCGCCCACCCCGGCAAGCACCGGCTACTGCACATCCACCGCAATGTGCCGGGCGTGCTGCAGCAGATCAACACCGTGTTTGGTGCCAACAACATCAACATTGCATCGCAGTATCTGCAAACCCATGGTGACATTGGCTATGTGGTGATCGACATTGACGCGGCGCATTCCGATGTGGCGCTGGCCAAGCTGGCAGACGTGACGGGCACGATTCGAAGCCGGGTGCTGTTTTAAGCACGGATGAAAGAATTGCCATGCTAATAGTAGCTATTTGCCCCCTTATTTATTGATCTGAAGGCCATATCGCATCAAACAACGAACCCTGTTTGATGTGTGCTGTGTGCGCCAGCGTGTAGACCTAATCCGCCCAATTTGGCACATTTGCGACATGCTCCCAAATGGCAGCGAATTAACCGCGCAGGCGGCAGCACCAAGGCCCAACACCAATGTGTCAGCCGTGCTGCAGGGCAACGACAAGATTGCGACCACCAGCCTCGGAATTCGCCACAACTTTTAGGCACATTCGGGCAACGCCACAAGCTGGATAATCGGGGGATGAATCCCCTGCTTTCCAAACTTCAGCCTTACCCGTTTGAACGCTTACGCCTGCTGCATGCAGGCGTCACGCCGAACCCTACGTTCAAACCCATCAGCCTGGGCATCGGTGAGCCGCGCCACGCGACGCCGCAACTCATCAAAGACGCTCTGACAGGCAGCCTGGCGGGTCTGGCCAGCTACCCCGGCACGCTGGGCGAGCCCCTGCTGCGCCAAACCATTCAGGCATGGCTAAAACGCCGCTACGACCTGACCATCGACGCGGCCACACAAATCCTTCCCGTCAACGGCTCGCGCGAAGCGTTGTTTGCACTGGCGCAGACGGTGATTGACCCTGGCAAGCCTGGCGCTACCGTGATTTGCCCGAACCCGTTTTATCAAATTTATGAAGGTGCAGCGCTTTTGGCCGGTGCTGGCGTGCACTTTGTGCCCAGCGATGCCGCACGCAACTTTGCGGTTGACTATTCAGGCGTGCCTGCTGCGGTGTGGGCCAACACCCAACTGCTTTTTGTCTGCTCGCCCGGCAACCCCGCTGGTGCGGTGATGGGCCTGGATGAATGGAAGACACTGTTTGATCTCAGCGACCGTCACGGCTTTGTGATCGCGTCAGACGAGTGCTACAGCGAGATTTATTTTAGGGACGAGCCACCTCTGGGCGGGCTTGAGGCTGCAGCTCGCCTAGGCCGGCATGACTTTAAAAACCTGATCGCCATGACCAGCCTGTCCAAGCGCAGCAATGTGCCGGGTCTGCGCAGCGGCTTTGTGGCCGGTGATGCAGCGCTCATCAAACCGTTTTTGCTGTACCGCACCTACCACGGCAGTGCCATGAGCCCCATCGTGCAGGCGGCCAGCGTGGCGGCCTGGGCAGACGAGGCACACGTGGTGGACAACCGGGCCCAATACCGCGCCAAATTTGCTCAGGTAACGCCCCTGTTGTCGGCAGCGATGGACGTCGCCCTGCCCGATGCCGGGTTTTACCTGTGGGCCCGCGTACCCGATGCTTTTAACGGCGACGACGCAGCGTTTTCACGCGACTTGCTGGCTGCCTACAATGTGGTGGTTTTGCCCGGCAGTTACCTGGCACGCGACTTTCACGGCAGTAACCCGGGCGCAGGCCGGATCCGCATGGCGCTGGTGGCTGGAACGGCCGAATGCGTGGAAGCGGCGCAAAGAATTGTTCAATTTATCCAAACTCACCAACCTTCAAACTCATGACCACAGACAACACCCAACTCGAAGCCCTCATCAATGCCGCTTGGGACGACAGAGCCAACCTTTCTGTTAAAAGCGCGCCGCAAGACATACGCGATGCGGTGGACAGCACCATCACCCAGCTGAACAACGGCAGCATTCGGGTAGCCACCCGCCAGGCCGTGGGCCAATGGACGGTGCACCAGTGGATCAAAAAGGCCGTGCTGCTGAGCTTCAAACTCAATGACAACGAACTCATGCGCGCTGGCGAGTTGGGCTTTTTTGACAAGGTCAAAACCAAGTTCAGCCACCTGAGCGAAGCAGAAATGCGCGAAACCGGTATTCGCGTGGTGCCGCCTGCGGTGGCACGGCGCGGCAGCTTTATTGCCAAAGGTGCGATTTTGATGCCCAGCTACGTGAACATTGGCGCCTATGTCGATGAAGGCACGATGGTGGACACCTGGGCGGCGGTGGGTTCTTGCGCGCAAGTCGGCAAAAACGTGCATTTGTCTGGCGGCGTCGGCCTGGGCGGTGTGCTGGAGCCGATGCAGGCCAACCCAACCATCATTGAAGACAATTGCTTCATCGGCGCGCGCTCTGAAGTGGTCGAAGGGGTGATTGTGGAAGAGAACTCTGTCATCTCGATGGGCGTGTACATCGGCCAGAGCACCCCGATTTATGACCGCGAAACAGACACCGTCAGCTATGGCCGCATTCCGGCGGGCTCTGTGGTTGTATCAGGTAACCTGCCCAAAGCTGGTGGCAAATATTCGCTGTACTGCACCGTGATTGTCAAAAAGGTCGATGCCAAAACCCGGGCCACCACCAGCCTGAATGACTTGCTTCGCGACTAAGTTCTCAATCGACTGAAAGGCTCAACGGATGAGCACGATGGACAGTATTTTGCGGCTCATGGCAGACAAAAAAGCGTCTGACGTGTACCTGTCGGCGCACGCCCCTGCGCTGATCAAAATCAATGGCCAGACTTTGCCCATCAACAGCCAGGTGTTGCCGACCGATGCACCGCTGGAGTTGCTCGCTGAGGTGTTGCCGCCCGAGCGTATTGAAGAGCTGAAACAAGTTGGCGAGCTGAACATGGCGCTGCCCATGGGGGGCGCGGGTAATTTCCGGATCAGCGGCTTTCGCCAGCGCGGCAGCTACGCGGCAGTGATCCGCTATGTTCCGGCAAAAATTCCGCCGCTTGCAAGCCTGCGACTTCCGCCCATCCTGGCCGAGCTGATCATGGCTAAGCGCGGCCTGCTGCTGATGGTGGGCGCAACAGGTGCAGGCAAAAGCACCACGCTGGCGGCCATGATGGACCATCGCAACGCCACCACGTCTGGGCATATGTTGACGATTGAAGACCCGGTGGAGTTTATTTTTACCAACAAAAAATCGGTTGTGAACCAGCGCGAGATAGGCACCGATACCGAGTCACTGCAAATCGCCCTGAAAAACGCTATGCGTCAGGCGCCAGACGTGATTTTGATCGGTGAAATTCGCGACCGCGAAACCATGTCTGCGGCCCTTGCCTATGCCCAGTCAGGCCAGCTGTGCCTGGCCACCCTGCACGCCAGCAACAGTTACCAGGCACTGAACCGGATTTTGAGCTTTTACCCAGCTGAAGTGCGCGCCACCATATTGAATGACCTGGCCGCAGCGCTCAAAGCCATCGTTTCACAGCGGCTGCTGCTGACCGTTGACGGCAGCCGTACACCCGCCGTCGAGGTGATGCTGAACACCAAGCTGATCAACGACTTGATTGAAAAAGGCGATTTTTTAGGCTTGAAAGAAGCCATGGAAAAATCCATCGCCGAAGGTTCGCAGACCTTCGAGTTGGACATCGCCAAAATGATCGCCAATGGTACGGTGACGCGCAAAGAAGGCCTGGTGCACGCTGATTCGCCCACCAACTTGATGTGGCGGCTGGACAACGACTTTCACGTCGCTGCCAAAGCTGCCGCCGCGCAGCAGGAAGACCCAGACGACGAACCGTCGTTCACGGAAATCACGCTGGACGTCAAGCATTGACTGTTATTGAACTGGTCAGAGATAGCGCCGCGCAGCTTGAAGCTGCGGGCCTGAGTCTGGCCAACGGTTTTGGCCAAGGAACGCTCAATGCCTTTGACGAGGCAGCCTGGCTGGTGCTGTGGCAGCTTAAGTTGCCGCTGGATGACCTCGAT
>CAMARI010000195.1 GCA_945860515.1 Polaromonas sp. YR568 | reverse complement strand
TCGACTTGCTGGGCCGAAAAATTTTGAGCAACAACGGCGCAACGCTGAAAAAATTCGGCAAGCTGATTGGTGCGCTGGTGCAGGAAGAGGGCGTGAACGAGAAGATGGCCGAGTTCATCAACCCGCTGGCCGTGCTGGCTGAGCAGATGACCAAGTTCACCACCGAGCTGGGTTTTAAGGGCTTTCAAAATGCCGACGAAGTGGGCGCCGCTGCGGTGGACTATTTGCGTGTCGCGGGTCACCTGGTATTTGGCTACTTTTGGGCGCGTATGGCGCAGGTCGCGCTGCGTGAAATTGCTGCCGGTAAAACAGACAAGTTTTACATCGCCAAGTTGCAAACCGCCCGTTTTTACTTTGCCAAGCTCTACCCTGAGACAGCCACGCTGATGCGCACCGCGCGCAGCGGCGCCAGGTCGCTGATGGAAACTGACGAAGCGCTGGCTTGATCATCAGGAGCCAAGATGAATCTATCCATGATCAATCGTGCGCAAGTCGCTATGATTTTTGTAGCGGTTGGCTTTTTTGCGACACCCGCTGGTGCCCAGCCAGCAGCCTCAACCAGTGCCACGCCTGTCGGTTTGTGGCGCAATATTGACGATAAGACCGGTCAGGCCAAGGCGGAGATTCGCATCACTGCAAGCGCTGCTGGCCTGCTGACGGGCGTGATTGAAAAAGCGTTGATCAAGGCTGTTGAGCCCAATTGCAGCATGTGCACCGATGACCGCAAGGACAAACCCAAGCTGGGTATGGAAATCATTCGCGGCGCGGTCAAAGTTGAAGGTAAAGACGTTTGGGAAAAGGGCCAAATTTTGGAGCCCGACAGCGGCAAAAACTACACGCTACGCCTCACGCCTATTGAGGGCGGCAGCAAGTTAGAGGTGCGTGGCGCCATCGGGCCGTTTGGACGAACACAAACCTGGGTGCGTGTTCAGTAAAAGCGCCTCGTATTGACTTCATACGAAAGAAACACATGTCAAGATTCATGGTTAAAAAAGTGGCCGTTTTAGGCGCAGGCGTGATGGGTGCGCAAATTGCTGCCCATCTGGTCAATTGCAAAATCCCGGTCGTGTTGTTTGATTTGGCCGCCAAGGAGGGGCCAAAAAACGGCATCGTGACCCGCGCAGTTGAGGGTTTAAAAAAGCTCAAGCCCGCGCCGCTCGGTGTCGCCGATGACGCAGCGCTGATTCAGCAGGCCAACTACGAAGAGCACATGGACGTGCTCAAAGAGTGCGACCTGATCATCGAAGCCATTGCCGAGCGCATGGACTGGAAAACCGACCTGTATCACAAGATTGCCCCGTACATTGCCAAAGAGGCGATTGTGGCCAGCAACACGTCTGGCCTGTCGATCACCCAACTGAGTGAGGCCTTGCCCGAAACGATCAAGCCGCGCTTTTGCGGCATTCACTTTTTCAACCCGCCGCGCTATATGACGCTGGTGGAGCTGATCAACACACCAACAACTGGTGCGAATGTGCTCGACAACCTGGAAGCCTTCGTGACCAGTGGCCTGGGTAAAAACGTGATTCGCGCCCAGGACACCCCCAACTTTATTGCCAACCGCGTCGGTATTGCCGGCATGCTGGCCATCATCAAGCAAACTGAAGCGTTCGGTTTGACCTACGACGTGGTCGACGACTTGACGGGTAAAAAACTCGGCCGTGCCAGCTCAGGCACCTACCGCACTGCGGATGTTGTCGGCCTGGACACCATGGCGCATGTGATCAAAACGCTTCAAGACAACCTCGGCGAAGGCAAAAAAACACCTGACCCGTTTTCAGGCATGTACGGCACACCGACTGTGCTGGCCAAGCTGCTCGAAGCAAAAAGCCTGGGACAAAAAACAGGCGCCGGTTTCTACAAAAAAGTGGGCCGCGACATCCTGCGACTTGACCCTGAAAGCATGGAATACGTAGCCGGTGGCGCCAAGGCCAACGACGTGGTCGGCCGCATGCTGAAAAAGCCTGCCGGTGAACGCTTGGCTTTGCTGCGTCATGCAGAAGGTGCCGAGGCGCGCTTTTTGTGGGCCATCATGCGCGACCAGTTTCATTACGCTGCAGTGCACCTGCAAACCATTGCCGAAACCGCACGCGACATTGACCTGGCGATGCGCTGGGGCTTTGGTGCCAAGCAAGGCCCATTTGAGCTCTGGCAGCAAGCGGGCTGGTTGCAAGTGGCGAACTGGATCAAGGAGGACATTGAAACAGGCAAAACCCTGTCCAGCGCGCCGCTGCCTGACTGGGTGTTCACAGGGCCGGTGGCCGAATCGAACCATGGGGCGGGTGGCGTGCACACGCCGCAAGGTTCGTGGTCCGCATCGGCTAAAAAATTCATCCTCAAGCGTAAGCTGCCGGTGTACGCGCGTCAGCATTTCCCTGAAGACGTGCTGGGAGCGACAGCAACTTCGTTCACGACGGCAGGCACGACCTTGCATGAAGATGATGCGGTTCGGCTGTGGACCCTGGACGATGAGGTACTGATCGCCAGTATCAAAACCAAAATGCACGCCATCAGCCCCGACGTGGCTGAAGGCTTGGCGCTTGGCATCGATATGGCCGAAAAGGGCTACAAGGGCATGGTGATCTGGTCAAACGACGAGATGTTCTCGGTTGGCGCTGACCTGCAAGCCATGCTGCCTGCCTTCATGATGAGTGGCGTTGATGCCATTGATGAGGTCGAGGCAGAGCTGCAAAACGTGATGCTGAAAATGCGTTATGCGGCTGTGCCCGTAGTGTCCGCCATTCGCGGCCTGGCCCTTGGCGGTGGTTGCGAGATGGCTGTGTACTCCGCCAAGCGGGTGGCGGCCATGGAAAGCTACATTGGCCTGGTAGAAGTCGGCGTAGGCCTGGTACCCGGTGCGGGCGGCCTGGCTTATATTGCCCGCCGCGCGGCAGAAAACGCCGCCAAATCGACCCACAAAGACATGCTGCCGTTTTTGCTTGACGGCTTCACAGCCGCAGCCATGGCCACGGTGGGCACCAGCGCCATTGAAAGCCGCAAGCTGGGTTATTTGCTTGACAGCGATGTCATCGTGCCGCATGTCAATGAGCTGCTGTTTGTGGCGATCAATGAAGCGCGGGCCATGTTTGACTCAGGCTACCGTGCGCCTCTCAGAATCAGCTTTCCTGTGGTCGGCCGCAATGGTCTGGCCACCATCAAGGGCCAGCTCGTCAACATGCGCGATGGCGGCTTTATCAGCGCGCATGACTTTCACATCGCCAGCCTGATTGCAGGCGTGGTCTGCGGCGGCGATGTTGACAACGGCACGCTGGTCACCGAAGCGTATTTGATGATGTTGGAACGCAAGGCATTTTGCTCACTGCTTGAGCATCCAAAAACGCAGGAACGCATCATGGGCATGATGTCCACTGGCAAGCCTGTACGCAATTGAACATGACGTACACCCCCAATCGCCTAGAGCGCCAGCTTGAGCGCCTCAATGAAGTGCCAGCTTTTGCCCGCCCCTGGTTTCGCAGCGTGGTGATGGGCCGTGCCGTGCCATTTACCGGCACGGCCAAGCTGCGCTACGAAGAGATGTCTGTCAGCAGCGTGCAAATCTTGGTGGTCAATAAGCACAGGGTGCAGAACCATATCGGCGGCGTGCATGCCGTGGCCAGCACCCTGGCCGCTGAAACCGCCACTGGCATGGTGATGGGCATGAACGTGCGTGATGACTGTATTCCGGTGGTCAAGGACATGCGCGTGCAGTTCAAAAAGCGCGGCCAGGGTGCCATGCGCGCCGTGGCCACGCTCAGTGATGTGCAGCGCGAGCTGATCCGCAGCACCACCAAGGGCGAAGTCACCGTGGCCGTGACGGTGACTGACGAATCGGGCAACCAGCCCATCGCGTGTGAATTCATCTGGGCCTGGGTTCCGTCTCAACGCCCACCCAAAACTGAAACCACCAGCAACGATATTTAATGCCCCTGAAGGCACAAGGACTCAGCATGAGCAAACAAATTCAAGAAGCCTATATTGTTGCCGCTACCCGCACACCGATTGGCCGTTCGCATCGCGGGTTTTTCCGCAACACCCGACCGGATGACTTGTTGGTCAAGGCCTTGCAGGCCGCCCTGGCGCAGGTGCCTACGCTGGACCCGAAAGCGATTGAAGACATCATTTGTGGCTGCGCCATTCCTGAAGGCCCGCAGGGCCTGAATATTGCGCGTATTGGCGCGGTGCTGGCTGGCTTGCCAACCAGCGTGGGCGGCATCACGGTGAACCGTTTTTGCGCGTCGGGCCTGTCGGCTGTGCAAATGGCGGCGGACCGCATTCGTGTCGGTGAGGCTGACGTCATGATTGCAGCGGGTGTTGAAAGCATGAGCATGGTGCCCATGTCGGGCAACTCGCCGTCACTGTCGCCTGCCATGTTTGCAAACGATGAAAACATCGGCATTGCGTACGGCATGGGCCTGACCGCCGAGAAGGTCGCGCAGCAATGGAAAGTCTCGCGTACCGCACAAGACGAGTTTGCCTACGCCTCACATATGAAGGCCCTCAAGGCGCAGCAGGCCGGCGAGTTCACAAACGAAATCACGCCGGTTGAAGTCACCGACCGCAGCGCGAATCTGGAAACCGGAGAAGTCATCACCACCACCCGCACCGTGAACATGGACGAAGGCGCACGGCCTGACACCACCGTCGAAGGTCTGGCAAAACTCAAAACCGTTTTTGCAGCGCGTGGCTCGGTCACGGCGGGCAACAGCTCGCAAACGTCGGATGGCGCCGGGGCGCTGATTCTGGCCAGTGAAAAAGGAGTCAAGCAGTTTGGCCTGAAGCCGTTGGCACGCTTTGTCAGCTACGCCGCCAAGGGCGTGCCGCCGCACATCATGGGCATTGGCCCGATTGAGGCGATTCCGGCTGCGCTGCGTTATGCAGGCTTGAAGCAGGACAACATCGACTGGTTTGAGCTGAACGAGGCTTTTGCCGCTCAGTCACTGGCCGTCATCAACACGCTGGGGCTGGACCCCGCCAAGGTCAATCCGATGGGCGGTGCGATTGCCCTCGGCCATCCGCTGGGCGCCACAGGTGCCATTCGTGCGGCAACCGTGATCCATGCCTTGCAACGCCACCAGCTCAAGTACGGCATGGTGACGATGTGCGTGGGCATGGGGCAGGGCGCTGCGGGTATTTTTGAGCGGGT
>CAMARI010000194.1 GCA_945860515.1 Polaromonas sp. YR568 | reverse complement strand
TATTTCTTGTCTTGCGCGTGTCACAGCAAGGCCAGTGTGGCCTCGATCAGCGGTGGCGAGAAGGCCATCTGTACATGGGCTTTTCCACGAACCAGCCGGTTGTCAGCGCCCGCCAGCGTGGCACTGGTCGTGGGGAAAACAATGTTGTCGCTGCTGGAATACCAACAGGTAAAAAGCGAACGGCGATTGGTCGGCATGCCGGCGTCAAGCTGGGCCTGCCAGCTGGAGGCCAGCCGCATTTGCTGGCCGTTCAGGCTGTGGCTGAAGCGGGCCAGCCAGGTGCCCTGGTGGGGCGAGCCAATCGTGACAATGTGGTGCACAGCACCGTCTGCCCGCATGGTTTGCAGCCAGGCGCGGGCGGCCAGTCCACCCATCGAGTGGCACACCAGCAGCGGCGGCAGGCCGGTGGCCGCCGTGACTTGCTGCACGGCGGCGTCAATTTGTGGGGTGTAGTCGTCAATCGAGCCAAATACGGGCTCCATACTGAGCGCGACATACGCGTGGCCCGTGCCCTGCAAGCGTTTGAGCCACGGGTTCCAGAAACCCCGGTTGCAGAAAAACCCATGGATAAAAACCACCCCGCGTTGACCTTTGACAACACTGCCTGGCGCGAGGTTGTCGGGGATAGCGTGGGCACGAAACGGTTGGCGCCAGCAAAAAATACGCGGCGCCACCAGTGTCTCGCCTAGCCATGCCTGCACCAACTCAGCAGGCGTCGCCAGGGGTGCTGAGTCGGTTTTGTTGATGTACCGAAGCAATAAAAATTCAAGGCCTAAAAAAGCGGTGTAACCCAGCAAGATCAGCAAAAACCCGGAAACTGCGAGCATTGGGGTGCTGTTGTAAAACCAGGCCAGCCAAGTCAGACTGGCTGCCAGCAAGCTGATGGTGATGAGTTGTTGCAGTCTTGCCAGCATCGCTAAATCTGAGAAATCAAACTGAAGTATTAGGCTGAAGAGTCCATCAGGCTAATTTAATCTCGGTGCCCGTCAGCCGCTTCACCAGCCCCTGTGCCAGGCGGTTGACCACGCCGTAAATCGACAGTTGTGGATTGGCCCCGATGCTGGTCGGGAACAGCGAGCCATCGTGAATGGACAAATTGGCAATCTGCCAATGTATGCCGTCTGGCCGGGTAACGCCCTGGTTCTCGAAAGCGGCCAAACCGCAGCCGCCCATTACGTGGGCACTGACTATTTTGGTGAGCATGGGCTTCATGGGCAGGGTGTTGACGGCCTCACGCGCCTGCCCCCAGCTGGTGTAAGTTTGCGCCATTTCGTGCAGCGGCAAGACACGGCTTGCGCCGGCGGCAAACTGGATCTCCATCATCGACAGCAACGCGCGCCGCGCACCGTCCATGACGTAATCGGTCAGGGGGTAGTCCAGCACGGGTGAGCCGTCACCGCGCAGCTTGACAGTGCCGCCCAGCGACTGCTCGTGAAAGCCGTCTCGCATCAGCGCCAGCAAGGTGTGGCTGTACGGAAACGCCTTGAGCAAGTCGTGCTGGCTTTGCCCCATGCCGGGAACCGTGGACGCAAAAATCACAGGGTGCAGCGGTGGCGCCTCCAGCTTGTAGCCAATCGGCCCATCAATGGCCTGGGTGTCGAGAAAATGGTCGCTGTAAATGGTTTGCGGTGCGCCTTGCCAGGCCTCTACTTTTTGTTCAAACACGCCGGAGGACATGACGACCGGGTGCAAAAAGGTGCGCTTGCCGAGATGGCCATGCGGGTCTGGCGCACCAGAGCGGAGCAGCAAGGCCGGGGAGTTGATGGCGCCACCCGCAAGAACATAATTTTTCGCTATTATTTTAGTAGCTACTCGTTTAGGTAATAGTTGGTCTGGCGCAGTATTTGGCACCCCAAACGAGCACAACAGTGCTGTAATGCGTCCCTTGTTCAGTCCTCCAGCCAGCTCAAAGCGCTCTGCCCGTGTCTCGACCAGCAATTGCGCGCCCTGGTCCAGCGCAGCGGGGATGGTGGTGACCAGCATCGACTGCTTGGCGTTTGTCGGGCAGCCCATACCGCAGGAACCGAGGTTCCAGCAGCCTTTGACATTGCGCGCGATCGCCAGTGCGGGAATGCCCAGCTTGGCGGCGCCGCGTCGGAGCAAATCATTGTTTTCATTCGGCGGCGTGAGCCAGGGGCCGATGTTGAGGCGGCGCTCGGCTTGCTCAAAGTACTCTGACAGCGCTTGCGTGTTGTAGTCTTTCAGGCCGTACCTGGCTTGCCAGAACTTCAAGGTGGCATCTGGGGTGCGAAAGGACGATGTCCAGTTGACGGTGGTGGAGCCACCAACGCAGCGGCCTTGCAAGATGGTGATGGCCTTGTCTTCGGTCTTGCGAGCAGCACTTTCCTGGTAGAGCTGCGGGTATGCCTCAGACTCTAGCTGGTTGAAGTCGCTGCTGCTTTTTAACGGGCCTTCTTCAACGATCACCACCTTTAAACCCGCTTTGGCCAGCAGTTCTGCCGTGATGCCTGCGCCAGCACCGCTGCCAATGATGGCGACATCGCAGGTGATCTGTTCAGGCGGCGGGGCGAAGGGTCCGCCCATGACTTTCCAGCCTCTTGCGAGGCCATCCTTGATAGGGTCTTGACGTTTGTTCATTTGTTAAAGCGCCAAAGGCCCGGGGTAACCCAGCTGATGCCAGGTGTCGGGCGCAGAAAAGTAAGCCGCCGCAGTGATGTCGTGCAGTGCTGCATAGGCCTGCTGGCGCAGCGCCAGACCAGACAAGCGCATGCCTTGCAGGGCTTCCTGTACGTCAGCCATGCTGGCACTCGCCCAGGGCGTGTTCAACCCGGCCAGACCCAGACGGCCAGCGCTGGTTCCCAAAATGGACAGCAATTGAGCCAGCTCACCCTGCGCGTGTGGCGGCAATTGGCCGATCAACACATCGACCCGGTCGAGCAGCGCTGTGATGGCCACTTCTTTTGCGTCAAGCTGCTCGGGCAGGGTTTTGTCCAGCACGCTAATCCCCACTGCCCGAAAAATTTCACGTCCGGTCGCTGTCAATCTGCCCCGTACCAGACCGGGTCGAATCCACGCAGCCGTGCCGCCAACCGCGGCGAGCAGTACAGCTGATGTAGCACCCAGTTTGAGCAGTGTTCGTCTTTGCATAACTTGCAGTTTCTCATGCAGAGCGATGGTTTGGCTAGAGCGGGGTGACCAGATAAACTCGGGGATGAGATGACAACACGTCTGTGAACTTTAAATCCGATGACCGCATCGGCAGACAACATCCACAAGGCACTTGAAACCGTCGCGCAGTTAAGGCGTTTGAGCGCGTTAAAAGCACCTTTTCTGGCGGCTAACGCGTCTGTTTGACGAAGACCCTGTCGCTTGTGAGACTGAATTGAATCAATTACTGGCCCAACAGAGACCCATCTGACTGGAATTTCAGGCTTACCTAGGACAAGCCCCATACGATTTTTGCGGTGCTGCTTTCACAATCGCTGCAGGAGATAAATATGAATAGGCACTGGCTGAACAGTTACCCCGAAGGCGTTGCGCACAATATTGATACTGGGCAGTTCTCATCGTTGAATCAACTGCTGGAAGACTCGTTTAAAAAGAACGCGTCCAAGCCTTTTTCGGTTTGCATGGACGTCTGGATGTCTTACGGCGAGCTGGATCAACTGTCTGCGCAGCTAGGCGCCTGGCTGCAAAGCTTGGGGCTGGAAAAAGACGCACGTGTAGCCATCATGCTGCCGAATATTCCGCAGTTCGCGGTCACGATGGCTGCCATTTTGCGTGCGGGCTACACCTGCGTGAACGTCAATCCGCTCTACACCGCACGCGAGCTGGAGCATCAGCTCAAGGATTCAGGCGCCACGGCAATTGTTATTTTAGAAAATTTTGCTGGCACGCTGGCAGAGGTGATTGAGCGCACGCCTGTCAAGCATGTGGTGATGGCATCGATGGGTGATTTGCTGGGTTTTTGGTATGGCAAGTGGCTGACATTCGCTGTGCGCCATCTCGCAAAAATGGTGCCCGCCTACAAGCTGCCGCTTGCCGATGATCGCGTTGTGACGCCATTTGTTAAAGCGCTTGGTGATGGGGAGACCATGCTTCTAAAGGCGCCGCACTGCACGCTGGACTCGGTCGCCTTTTTGCAATACACGGGCGGCACGACCGGCTTATCCAAAGGTGCGGTGCTAACGCACCGCAACATCGTGGCGGCTGTTTTGCAAGGAGAACAGTGGTTCACACCTGCCCTTAAGCGCATCGGTGATGTCAGCAACATCAACAACATTGCTGCGCTGCCGCTGTATCACATCTTTGCTTTGACGCTCAGCCTGCTGACGATTCGCTGGGGTGCCCACATCACGCTTATTCCAAACCCACGTGACTTTGGCAAGTTCGTTGAAGTGCTTAAAAAACGCCCTTTCCACATGATGCCGGGCGTCAATACGCTGTTCAACGCTTTGCTACAGCACCCACAATTCAAGAGCGTTGATTTTTCAAGTCTTTGCGTATCGCAGGCTGGCGGCATGGCAGCGTCGGAAGGAACTGCACGGCACTGGCAAGAAGTGACCGGATGCGCCATGGTCGAAGGCTGGGGCATGAGCGAGACTTGTGCCATTGGCACCAACAATCCTGTGACCAACAAAGAATTTACCGGCACTATCGGCTTGCCTTTGCCAGGTATTGATATTGCGATCAAGGACGATGATGGGAAAAGTCTGGACATCGGTGAGTCAGGTGAAATTTGTATCAGGGGGCCTCAAGTTATGACCGGTTATTACAAACAACCGCAAGAAAATGAAACTGCCTTCACGGCAGATGGCTTCATGCGTACCGGTGATATTGGCATCATGGACGACAAAGGGTATACCAAGATCATTGACCGCAAGAAAGACATGATCATCGTTTCTGGCTTCAATGTTTTCCCAAATGAGCTCGAAAATGTTATTTCAATGTGTCCCGGTGTTGTCGAGTGTGCAGCAATCGGTGTTGCAGACAAATCGCAGGGTGAAGCTATCAAGGTTTTTGTGGTTAAAAATGACCCGACTCTGACGGAAGATGATGTTGGCAGTTACTGCAAACAGCATCTCACCGGCTACAAACGGCCAAAATATATCGAATTTCGAGATGACCTTCCGAAAACGAATGTTGGAAAAATTCTTCGCCGCGAGTTAAGAAGTGCTGTTTGACGGTTCATTTTGG
>CAMARI010000193.1 GCA_945860515.1 Polaromonas sp. YR568 | reverse complement strand
AAATAAGAATATCGCTGCCATAACCCACCTTGCTGGTATCTGTTCGCGGTGATGCTGAATTGAGTGGGTCCGTCCCGCTGGGGGTCGAGTTGTTGAATCCGAAAACATTCGGCGGCGGATTAGTTTGATCGTTGCTGGTTCTGGTGCTCGCTGCAAAGTCAATACTGGTGTGGCCTGCTTGAATGCCCAGGCGCTGTACCAAATCGGTGGCGAATCGCGCGTTGTCGCGCAGTTGCGAGGCGGCATCAACCGTCGTAAAACCTTGCCGGCTGACAAACAGCGCAGAAACGGCCGCAATGACGATGACCGTACTGATCGCCAAGGCGACCATCAATTCGACCAGCGTCAAACCCAAGCTTTGTTTGCGCGAATGAGATCTTGCTGCCAGTTTTTTGAACATGGTGGGAAATCCCGCCTCTAGGACAAGCTTGCGAGTCCCGGGGTTACCGGAATCACGATGCTCGGAACGGTGGCGGGGACAAAGGCGTCGTTACCCGTTTTGGAGCGGTCGGTTGAGCCGCGTGTCCAGCCGATTTTGATCACGGTTGCCACGCCGGTGCCAGTTGGGTTGCAAGTCCAGGTCGGCATTCCGTTAACGAAGGGTTGTGAATCAACACAAACAATCACCCGAGCGGCTGGTAACTCTGCGTCCACCCGAGCCAACCATTCTGTTATTTGTGCATTCGCGATGTCTGTGTTGCTGGCGCAACTCGGTGCTCCGGATGCCACATTCAGGCAATAAGAGGGACTTGCTGCCGTCAGAGGTGAGCTGAAATCGCCCAAATAGGGGTTGCCAGACGTCAGCAGGGCGATGTCTTTGTTGCCGCGCATCATTTCTGCCAGCTCGCGTGCCAGGCCAAGCGCGCTGGATTGCACACGTGCGTCCCGATTGGCCTGAAGAGCTGCTGCTTGAAGACCCACCATTCCCAACAAGCCAAATGAAAGGATGATGATGGAAATCAAAACTTCCAAGAGGGAAAAGCCCTGCTGTGGGTCGCGACCGCCCGGCAGTTTCTTGTGCTTGGCCCAAGGCGGTTCAATGGGTGTGATATGCAGCAAATCCATCGGTAAATGTTATGGCAACTTGCTTGCTGACCTCATGCCGCTTGTCCGCCATGGCGCGCCATTTGTCACGATGAAAGTCGGTGTTGTCGTGCTAGCGCCTGACCTCATCGACCAGCGCCCGAAACTCATCAATATCTTCAAAGCTGCGGTAGACGCTGGCAAACCGCACGTAAGCCACCTTGTCGAGCTTTTTCAGTTCGCGCATCACCAGTTCGCCCAGGCGGGTGGACGCAACTTCCTTCAGGCCGAGGCTGAGCAGTTTTTCTTCTATCCGCTCGATGGCCGAGTCGATCTGCTCTGTGCTGA
The DNA here is from genome assembly GCA_945860515.1 of Polaromonas sp. YR568. GTDB lineage: Bacteria > Pseudomonadota > Gammaproteobacteria > Burkholderiales > Burkholderiaceae_C > Polaromonas. The sequence continues at coordinate 3,814 of CAMARI010000193.1, read as the reverse complement.
CCGGGCGCTTGCGCAGGGCCAGGTTCATGGAGCCCAGGATGTTGGGGCGTTTGTACTCAATGCGCCGGCCGTCTTTTTTGACAATGGCCGGGAAGGCGACGTCGGGGCGCTCGTAGGTGGTAAAGCGCTTTTCACACGCGCTGCACTGGCGGCGGCGGCGGATGAAGTCAGCGTCTTCTGAAACCCGCGTTTCGACGACTTGCGTCTCGAGGTTGCCGCAAAACGGACACTTCACGCTGCCACCTTGCGCGGTTTAACGATAAACCGGGAACCGGCTTGTCAGCGCATGCACCTTGGCCTTGACGGCTTCGATGTTGGCGGCGTCACGCGGGTTGTCCAGCACGTCAGCAATCAGGTGCGCTGTCATGCGTGCTTCTTCTTCTTTGAAGCCGCGCGTTGTCATGGCCGGAGTGCCGATGCGCACGCCGCTGGTCACCATCGGCTTTTCAGGGTCTTTGGGAATGGCGTTTTTGTTGATGGTCATGTGGGCGCTACCCAGCACGGCCTCGGCTTCCTTGCCGGTGATGTTTTTGCTTCGTAAGTCCACCAGCATCACGTGGCTTTCGGTGCGGCCGCTGACAATGCGCAAGCCGCGCTGCACCAGCGTTTCTGCCACGACCACTGCGTTTTTCAAAATCTGGCTTTGGTAATCCTTGAAGCTGGGCTCGAGCGCTTCTTTGAAGGCAATGGCCTTGGCGGCAATCACATGCATCAGCGGGCCGCCTTGCAGACCGGGAAACACGGCGCTGTTGATGGCCTTTTCATGCTCGGCTTTCATCAAAATGATGCCGCCGCGCGGGCCGCGCAGGCTGTTGTGGGTGGTGGAGGTCACCACGTCTGCGTGCGGTACCGGGTTGGGGTACACGCCGCCAGCAATCAGCCCTGAGTAATGCGCCATGTCCACCAAGAAAATCGCGCCGATGTCCTTGGCCACTTTGGCAAAACGCGCAAAGTCGATGTGCAGGCTGTAGGCCGATGCGCCCGCAATGATCAGTTTGGGTTTGCTCTCGTGGGCTTTGCGCTCCATCTCGTCGTAGTCAATCTCTTCTTTGGCGTTCAGGCCATAAGACACCGCATTGAACCACTTGCCGCTCAAGTTCAATGGCATGCCGTGGGTCAGGTGGCCGCCTTCGGCCAGGCTCATTCCCATGATGGTGTCGCCGGGCTTCAAAAAGGCCAAAAACACCGCCTGGTTGGCAGACGCGCCGCAATGGGGCTGAACGTTGGCGGCGTCTGCGCCGTAAAGCTTTTTCAGGCGGTCGATCGCCAGTTGCTCGGCAATGTCGACAAACTCGCAACCGCCGTAGTAGCGTTTGCCGGGGTAGCCTTCGGCGTATTTGTTGGTGAGCTGGCTGCCTTGGGCCGCCATGACGGCAGGAGAGGCGTAGTTTTCGCTGGCGATCAGCTCGATGTGCTGTTCTTGGCGGGCGTTTTCAGCCTCGATGGCGGCAAAAATTTCGGGGTCGGTTTGTTCAACCAGACTATTGCGGTGGTACATAAAACACTTTCTCAGGCAGTCTTTAAAGACGAGATCCCTGTCATCTTCAAGTTGATGCAAGGGCTGCCCAGGCGAACGGCTGAACACCAAAAACCGATTTTCAACCGTTGTTGGCGGTACGTTTCCCAGTGGTGTCCCACGTCAGCCAGCTTGACCGCAAGGTCGTTTGGCCTATCGCCAGTTGCGTACTTTTCAAGTGTACCGCAGCCTTGCTGCGGCCACTGCTTCAAGAAACCAGGGCTACCGCTTTGTCGGTGCTTTTGCTGTCGGTCTCGGCGGGCTCCAGCTTCACAGGCATGCTGCGCGTGGGCTGGGGGGCGCCTTTGCCAGTCAACACGGCTTTTAGCCGGGCGTGTTCGGCCATCACCTTGCCGGCATAGCCACCATCGTCTGCTTGGTTACCAGCGCCTACATAAAACTTCAGGCCGCCTTCAATCGAACCGGCTTTGCTTATGCATTCCTGCAAGACCTTGACGCCGACCCGCAGATTGGTGACCGGGTCAAAAGCCGCAAACTTGCCGCCGAAATTTTCGTATTTGTCGTGATGAATCTTGGTCATCACCTGCATCAGCCCCTGCGCACCAACCGGGCTTTGGGCAAACGGGTTGAAACCTGACTCAATCGCCATGATGGCCAGGATCAGTGTGGGGTCGAGTTTGGCTTTGGCGCCAATCTCGAATGCTTCAGACACCAGCACGCTCAGGGGTTCAGGCGCCACGCCATACTTTCGGGACAGCCAGAAGGCTAGGGCAGCCTGTTGTTTGGGCAGGTCTTTGGGTTCTGCTGCGGTGGCGCGGTCAATGGCGTCGGGCTCGGTGTAGCCGATCGCTGCATCGCGCCTGTCTTGCAGCCAGGTCATGAGCTGGGATTCACCCGCCTGGCGCAGGTCTGGCCGGGCGGCAAGGGTGATGATGGCAAACACCAGACCCAGGCCGAGCAGGGCAAAGCCATTGTGCGTGATGTCAAAAAAACCTTGGGCGATGTCATGCACCACGTTGGCCGCACTGCTGCGGGTGTCAGCCAGACGCTTTCGGGCAGCCAGCCTGAACCTTGAAAATACTGCTGTAGTCATAGCACTCCTTGTCGGCCGCCGGAGGGTTTCAAGCCGCTGGCGTGCATTTGAGTCGTCATCCCGGCAGACCTGACCGCAAGGGGCAGATGGCGTAGTTGGATGTTGACCCGTTTTAACCTCACTGGCACAAGGCCGGCTGCGGTCAAGATGTTCGGGTTGCCCTCTTGTCTTTTTAGGGCTGGGCGGATTTTAAAAGACCCTTTAATAACCTGTCAATAATAAAGAGGTTGTTTGATATGCTTATTTGGGTCATTTTTGATGCTTTTCTTCACCAAAAGACCAAAAATCAATCGTTCGCAACCTTTTTTGTGACAAAACTCTCAGTCACTGTGACTCGATGCATGCTTTTGAAAATGGCGTACTTGTGAATAAATGTACGTTTTTGTGCAATCACAGCTTGTACTGTGATTGATTTTTTTGTCTTGTGAGCCATGGAGCCCCCGCGTAATCTACAAGTGTCCAAGTCAATTGGGCGTTGTCGGGTAACCAACCCCGGCAAACACTGAAGGCAATCTCTTGCCTTCTACGCTTGACGGGCGATTCATCCCCGGCATGCGCCAACGGCAGCATGAGCATTTATGCTAGCTGCCAGCCCCGGTGGGTTCAGCCCGCCGGGGTTTTTTAATGGGCGCTTGCAGCTGTTCATCTTCTCATCCGCTTCTCAACGCTAAACTTTAGCCACGACAGGCAAAGTCAATCAACGGTCAGCCGGTGCTGGCTGACCAAGTCTGGATTGAAAAATCGCCCTGCTGCGAGTTGATTTGGTCCCGGCGGATAAACCGCTGCTAAATCAGCGAAAATACGCGCTTCGTATTTTTAAACGCATTTTCTTTTTTCACCTACACGCCCCGCCGTTTTCAAACCAACGGCTCGCGCCCCACATGTTCAAATCATCCAAACCCGCTCCAGCCCCTGTCAACGTCGCCAAGACAACACCCAAGTCAGACGCGCATCCGCTGGACGGCCTGACCGGCGGTGCTTTTTCTGCCCCCACTTCTGGCGAACGCACATCACGCATTCGTACTTGGCTGGCGACCGAGCCCAGCGCCGAGCAGATGGCTGATGTCTACAAAGACCTGGCCAACCGCGACAAGGGCGCCGCCAAACCACTGAAAGAAAAGCTCGATGAGCTCAAACGCAGCAAGGGGCAAGAGGCGATTGCCGCGGAATGGGCCGACAAGGCCAATACGCTGCTGGCGGTTGGCAAGCTGAACCTGGCCGATGCGCTTGCCTGGCAGCGTGAT
>CAMARI010000192.1 GCA_945860515.1 Polaromonas sp. YR568 | reverse complement strand
GGGCCCGCCAGTGGGCATCGGTCTGTTGTCGGCTGGCATTATTTTGGCCATCATGATCATCCCCTTTATTGCGGCGGTCATGCGTGACGTGTTTGAGGTGACGCCACCTCTGCTCAAGGAATCCGCCTATGGCTTGGGTGCTACGACCTGGGAAGTTGTTTCCAAAATCGTACTGCCTTACACCAAAACCGGTGTCATTGGCGGGATCATGCTGGGCTTGGGTCGCGCCATTGGTGAGACCATGGCCGTTACTTTTGTCATCGGCAACTTCAACCAGCTCGATTCGCTCAGCCTTTTCCAGGCGGCCAACAGCAGTACTTCCGCCTTGGCCAACGAGTTTGCAGAGGCCGGCGAGGGTCTGCACCAAGGGGCTTTGATGTATTTGGGCTTGGTCTTGTTCTTTATTACCTTTGTGATTTTGACGTTGTCCAAACTCCTGCTGTCGCAGTTGCGCAAAGCCGAAGGAGCCAACACATGATGTCCGCGGAAATGAAACAAACGCGCGCCGCCAAATTCACGCAGCGCAACCGGGTCAACTATGTCGCAACCGTCCTGGCGCTTTCCGCTATGGCCTTTGGTTTGTTTTGGTTGTTTTGGATTTTGATTGAAACGGTACGACTGGGGATTGGCGGCCTGAGTTTTGCCACACTGACAGAAATGACGCCGCCGCCCAACGAGGAGGGCGGACTGGCAAACGCTATCTACGGCTCTGCGCTGATGGTGGGATCGGCCACTTTGGTGGGCACTCCCATTGGCGTGATGGCGGGCATTTATCTGGCTGAATTTGACCGGATTGGCTGGCTGGCCAATGTGACGCGCTTTGTCAACGACATCTTGCTCTCGGCCCCGTCGATTGTGATCGGCCTCTTTATCTACGCGATTGCGGTGAATCCTTTTAAGACATTTTCTGCGGCTGCCGGCGTGCTGGCCCTGGCGCTGATCGTCATTCCTGTGGTGATCCGCACTACGGAAAACATGTTGCAGCTGGTGCCCGCTGGCTTGCGCGAGGCGGCGTATGCGCTGGGCGCACCGAAGTGGAAAGTCATCCTCAGTATCACGCTCAAAGCAGCGCGTGCTGGCGTCGTTACGGGCGTCTTGCTGGCCGTCGCCCGTATCGCTGGCGAGACTGCGCCGCTGTTGTTCACTGCCCTGAGCAACCAGTTTTGGACTTCAAGCCTGGGTCAACCGATGGCGAGCCTGCCGGTGACGATTTTCAAATTCGCGATGAGCCCCTACGAAAACTGGCAAAAACTCGCATGGGCTGGGGTCTTCTTGATAACCCTGGCGGTTCTTATGCTGAACATCGCTGCCCGGATTTTGTCCCGCAGCAAAATCTGAGTGTGCCAACGTTTCTGCCCACTCGTCCACCTTTTTTGTATTGTTGAACCATGCTACCTACCAACAGCCCTGCGATAAGCACCAAGATTGCGGTTCAGAATTTGAACTTTTACTATGGCGAGTTCCACGCATTGAAGAACATCAACCTGGCCATACCCGAGGAACGGGTAACGGCCTTTATTGGTCCGTCGGGTTGCGGCAAGTCCACCCTGCTGCGTGTTTTTAACCGCATGTTTGCGCTGTATCCAGAGCAGCGCGCCGAAGGAGAAGTGCTGTTGGACGGCGAAAACATCCTGACCAGCAACGAAGATGTGGCATTGTTGCGAGCCAAAGTCGGCATGGTTTTTCAAAAGCCGACTCCATTTCCGATGTCGATTTTTGACAACGTAGCCTTTGGTGTGAACTTATTCGAAAATTTGAACGCAACCGAGATGGAAGAGCGGGTTGAGTGGGCTTTGCGTAAGTCTGCGTTGTGGACCGAGGTCAAGGACAAGTTGCAGCAAAGCGGCTCCAGCCTGTCCGGCGGCCAACAGCAGCGGCTGTGTATTGCCCGGGGAATTGCCATCAAGCCAGAGGTTTTGCTGCTCGATGAACCTTGCTCCGCCTTAGATCCCATTTCCACGGGCAAAGTGGAAGAGTTGATCGTTGAGCTAAAAAAAGATTACACCGTGGTCATTGTGACCCACAATATGCAGCAGGCGGCGCGTTGCAGCGACTACACGGCCTATATGTACCTGGGTGATTTGATTGAATTCGGTGCCACAGAACAAATGTTTTTCAAGCCGCAGCGCAAGGAAACAGAAGACTACATCACCGGCCGTTTTGGCTGAATACGAATTCGGATCAATGTCCCGCAAGGCCACGCACGCTTCTTAAGGAATGAATATGCCCGACAAACATTTATCGACGCAGTTTGACAACGAGTTGACAGCCATCTCCGCCAAAGTGATGGAGCTCGGCGGGCTGGTTGAATCGCAGACCTTGCACGCGATCCTGGCGCTCTCGCAATTCGATACCGAGATTGCGCAGGGTGTCCAGCGCAATGAGACCCGGGTCAATGAGATGGAGCTGGAAATTGATCGCGACCTCTCCAGCATCATTGCCAGGCGCCAGCCGACCGCACGCGACTTGCGCCTGTTGATCGCCATTTCCAAGACGACTGCCAATTTGGAGCGTGCCGGTGACGAAGCGGACAAAATTGCGCGCATGGTGATCTCCATCATCAATGACGGCGCACCGCGTTCACTGCCCTCCCTGGAGTTGCGCGTGGCGGCTGATTTGGCCTCCGGGCTCCTGCGCAAAGCGCTGGATGCGTTTGCCCGCTTGGACGTGCAGGCGGCATTGAGTATCCTGAAGGAAGACGATTTGATCGACAAAGAATTCGATGGCTTTGTGCGCAAGCTCATCACCTACATGATGGAAGATCCGCGCAAAATTTCGGCGAGCCTGGATTTGCTGTTTTTGGCTAAAGCGCTGGAGCGTATTGGCGACCATGCCAAGAACATCGCTGAGTTCATTATTTATGTGGTCAAGGGCGAAGACGTACGCCACACCCCTATCGCAACCATTGAGTCGGTCATCCAATGAGGACCATGCCTGCGGTTCTGGTGGTGGAGGATGAGCCGGCCATTGCCGAGCTGATCGCCGTGAACTTGCGGCATAACGGATTCCGCCCTACCTGGGCGATGGACAGCGCCTCTGCGCAGCGCGAAATCGATGCTGCGGTTCCCGATTTGATCCTCTTGGACTGGATGCTGCCTGGCGAAAGTGGCCTGTCGTTGGCGAAGAAGTGGCGCGCTGAGCCCCGAACCAAAGATGTTCCCGTGATCATGCTCACTGCCCGTGGGGATGAGATGGACCGGGTCGCAGGTTTGGACGCTGGCGCCGATGACTACATGGCCAAGCCGTTTTCCACCAAGGAATTGTTGGCCAGGGTGCGCGCTGTACTGCGCCGTCGTGGCCCTGACCTGACCAGAGAGATTTTGACCGTGGCCGGCTTGACCCTGGACGCAGACACCCACCGCGTCAGCTATTTCGGTGAACCCCTGAAGCTCGGGCCTACCGAGTTCAAGCTCTTACAGTATTTTCTGGGGCATGCCGAACGCGTGCACAGCCGGGGGCAGTTGCTGGACAAAGTTTGGGGCGACCATGTCTACATTGAGGAGCGCACGGTCGATGTGCATGTGAAGCGCCTGCGCGAGGCCTTGGGCGCGGCCGGTGCCATGATCGAGACTGTGCGTGGTGCCGGATACCGCCTCACGGCCAAGCCGGCTGTGGAATCTTCGACCACCGCTAAAGCCGGGGTATAGGGTCTGTCGGGCACCCCGATTTTCGGTCGATTGCTCGCCAGAGTCTTTTGGCAGGCCTTAGCTGCCAGCGCCGCGACCGCGCTCTGTCTGTATTCTTCCCTGATCGACATCCGCTGGCCAGCAGTATGGTTGGGGATATTTGCGGCGGTCGCACTGGCCACGCAGGTATCCGACGCTAAGCAGATTGGGCGTCTTCTGGAATGGCTTAGGACTTCTGATGTGCCACTGCCCAGGGGCTTAGCACCCCAATGGATGGAGCTGGCAAGCTATGTGATCCGCCAACGGCGCAAACACAAGGATCGGCTGGCATGCAGCGACAAGCGCCTGGAAGACTTTCTTGCGGCCATGCAAGCTTCGCCGAACGGCGTGGTGCTGATGGACGCTGAAGATCGGATTGAATGGTTCAACCAAACAGCCGCCGAACATTTCGGTTTGGACGCCCGGCGTGATGCCGAGCAGCACTTCACCAATTTGGTCCGGGATCCGCTGATAGCGGCTTACTTTGCGAACCGTGATTTTCAAAATAGTGTGTTGATCGCCGGGCGCTCCCTGGCGCGTTCGCCTGCGCAACGGATTTCGGTGCAAATGCACGTGTACGGCCAAAGTCGCAGTCTCTTGCTATCGCGCGATGTAACGGCCATCGAACAAGCCGAGTCCATGCGCCGTGACTTTGTAGCCAATGTGTCGCATGAAATTCGCACCCCGCTCACGGTGCTCGGCGGCTTTGTCGAGACCTTGCAAACCTTGCGGTTGAGCGACGAAGAGCGGGTCCGCTACCTGGACCTTATGTCGCAACAGGCGTCACGCATGCAATCGCTGGTAGATGATTTGTTGACCCTCTCCAAGCTGGAGGGCAACCCGCTTCCCGCAGACTTTGGTTGGGTGCAGGTGGGATCACTGATGCGCCAGTGTGCTGACGAAGGGCGCGCTTTATCGAATTTGGTATGGGGCCGTTCCCAGGAAATCCACCTCGCGTTCGATGATGAAGACGAGATCGCGGGTTCCGAGACGGAGTTGCACAGCGCGCTCTTCAATTTGGTGGGTAATGCGGTTCGGTACACCCCGGCGGACAAATCTATCCGTGTGACATGGACTGCCGCTGCCAACGGTCAAGGCGTTTTGACCGTGACCGATCAAGGGATAGGCATTGCGCCAGAACATATTCCCCGTTTGACCGAGCGCTTTTACCGGGTGGACCGAAGCCGATCGCGCGATACGGGGGGCACTGGGCTGGGCTTGGCCATTGTCAAACACGTGCTCCAACGCCATGATGCAGAGCTGAAAATTGAGAGCACCCCTGGCGTAGGCTCGTCGTTTCGGATGGTGTTTCCGGCGCACCGGGTTCGGGTGGCTGTAACCCGTTCAGCGGAGCTGGTAAATCAAGACTGAGTCGCGGTACACCACAAAATGGCTGACAACAGATAACAGCCGCCACTGCGTCATATCCACTGGGGTTTCGGTTTTATTGTCCTCGCCCACCGCTTGGACCAGTAACCAAGGGCAGCCCTCCAACTGCCAAGGGCTGGCGAGCTTGACTTGGCCGTACCAGCGCAGGGCAGCGATTTCG
>CAMARI010000191.1 GCA_945860515.1 Polaromonas sp. YR568 | reverse complement strand
GACTACAAAAATGGTCACTACAAAATCATCAGCTTTCATGCCAAGCGCGCGCGGGGATTGATGGCGCGCTACGCGATTGAGAAAAAAGTGGGCAGCGTTAAAGCACTCGAAGGGTTTAACACCGAGGGCTGGCGCTTTGAAGCTGCCTTGTCCCTCCCTGACCGCCTGGTCTTTCGGCGCAAGCTGCCAGAATAAACCCATGAAAATCACCGCCAACAACATTCAGATTGAAATTGAAGACAGCGCGCCTGGCGCGAGTCACCTGCCTGTTGTGCTGCTCATCATGGGCCTGGGCATGCAACTGGTGGCCTGGCCGCCGGGGCTGGTGCGCGGCCTGGTCAACGCCGGGTTTCGTGTGGTTCGGTTTGACAACCGCGACATTGGCCTGAGCGAGAAGTTTCACCATCTGGGCTTGCCCAACATGCTCTGGCTGGGCCTGAAGTACAAACTCGGTCTGACGGTAGCGTCCCCTTACAGCCTGCGGGATATGGCTTGCGACACGGTGGGCGTGCTCGATGCCTTGAAAATTGACAGAGCGCACTTGGTCGGCTTGAGCATGGGCGGCATGGTGGCCCAGCGCGTGGCCTTGTTGGCGCCGGACCGTTGCTTGAGTCTGACCAGCATCATGAGCTCCAGCAGCGCCCGCGGCCTGCCCGCTGCCAAACCGGCTGTCACGCGCTTGCTGCTCAGCCGACCTGCCGACAAGAGCCTGGACGCCGCCATTGCGCACAGCGTCAAGGTGTTCAAGGCCATTGGCGGTCCGGCCTTTCCTATCGACGATGAAGACCGGCGCACGGCAGTTGCCTACAGCCTCAAGCGCAGCCGTTACTGGCACGGCATCTTGCGGCAAATGACGGCGATCTTGGCTGACCATCGGCGGGCTGACCAGCTGGCCAGCATCAAGCTGCCGACGCTGGTGGTGCACGGCAAGGCCGACCCGCTGGTGCCTTATGCCTGCGGCGAGGACACCGCCCGGCGCATACCGGGTGCCAAACTGGTGGGCATTGACGGCATGGGCCACGACCTGCCGCCAGGGGTGGTCGAGCGCCTGCTGCCTTTGCTAACGGCACACATGCAAGCAACACACACTTAATTCGACCTCAAATTCATGAACACCCCAGAACAATCCCAGTTGGGCAAAGCGGCCAGCTACGCGGACCAGTACGATGCGTCGCTGCTGTTCCCGATGCCACGCGCCAGCAAGCGCCACGACATCGGCGTGGGCGATGCCGCACCATTTTTTGGTGCCGACATGTGGACGGCCTACGAGCTCGGCTGGCTGAACTTGCGCGGCAAGCCGCAAGTGGCGCTGGCCCACATCACTGTGCCGTGCGAGACGCCCAACATTGTCGAAAGCAAATCCTTCAAGCTGTACCTGAACAGTTTTACCAACACCCGTTTTGCCGACGCCCGCGATGTGCGCGAACGGATACGGGCTGACATCAGCGCCGCAACCGGCAGCGGCATTGGCATCAAAACCATCGGCCCCGAGTTGTTTGACCGCGAGCCGATCCATGAAATGGACGGCCTGAACCTGGACCGGCTGGATGTGGAGTGCATTCACTACACGCCTACGCCTGAGCTGCTGTTTGCCGAGTTCGACGAGCCTCCGGTGACGGAAACGCTGACCAGTAATCTGCTCAAAAGCAATTGCCTTGTGACTGGCCAGCCCGACTGGGGCAGTGTGCAAATTGCCTACTCAGGCCCAGCCATCAACCAGGAAGGTCTGCTGCAATACCTGGTGAGCTACCGCAACCACAACGAGTTTCATGAGCAGTGCGTGGAGCGGATTTTTATGGACGTGTGGACGCGCTGCAAACCGATCAAGCTGTCGGTGTATGCGCGCTACACCAGGCGTGGCGGGCTGGACATCAACCCGTTTCGCACCAGCTACCCGCAGCAATTGCCGCTGAACGTGCGGACGGCGCGGCAGTAATTATTTGGCTGCAGGCTTGTAAGCTGCGATGGCTTTGGCTAGGTCGGTGGTTTCTTCGCAGCTGGTGCAGATGGCCTTGAGCCTTGCCAGTTGCGCTTCGGCCTTTTCCTTTTGGTTCACTTTCAGATACGCCACACCCGAATACTCAAGCGCACCTTTGTGCTTCGGGTCGAGCGCCAGCGCTTTGTCGTAGGCCGCAAAGGCCTCGTCGTACTTGCCCAGCCAGCGGCTGGAGTAGCCCAGCAGGTTGTAGCCATCCGCGTTTTTGGGATTGTCTGCCACCACTTTTTTAAAGCTTTCGGCCGCCAATGACCAGTTTTTGGCTGCCAGGGCTTTTTTACCGATGGCGAAGTCGTCGGCTTTGGCACTTTCTACCGGCGTGGGTGAGGTGTCGGCGGCCAGGCTCAAGGCGGGCCAACCGAGTGTCATCAGAGGCAGGGAAATCAGCAAGCGGGTAAAAAGACGGGTCATGGCGGGTTTCATAGTGATGTGATGAATGAGGACATCGCCAGATTACCGTGACGCCAGCAGATCGTCAAACCGTGCGGCTTGCCACCCCTTGAGCTGCGCCGCTCGGTCAAAAAAGCTGGTCGTTTGGCGATTCGTTTGCTACATTTTCAGGAGCTAATTGGGCATTATTTGCTAAGTCTGCAGCCTGATTAGATACCTGAAAGGGGTCTTTTTCAGAAATTTTTGACAGGTGTTCAGACTTTTCAAGCGTGCCGGCGCGCACGCCCAGCAGCCGCAACTTTTTGTCCAGCGGGATGCGCTTGAGGCACTGCCCGGCGACTTGCCTGATCGTTTTGGCATCCATCGTGTAGCCGTCCAGCGTCTGGTCGCGGGTAGCGATCCTGAAGTCGTCATAGCGCAGCTTGATACCAATCGTTTTGGCGGCGTAACCCTTGCGCGCCAAGTCCATTGCCAGTTTGTTGCACAGTTCGGTGAAGAGCGCGCCTAGCGCAGCCTTGTCGCGCACCGCATGCAGGTCACGCTCGAAGGTGGTTTCCCGGCTCATGCTGACCGGCTCGCTGCTGGTGACCACCGGCCGGTCGTCGCGGCCCCAGGCCACCTCGTGCATCCACGCGCCCGTGGCCTTGCCAAATTTGGCGATCAAAAAAGACGCGTCTTGTGCGGCCAGCTCGCCAATCGTCTGAATGCCGAGCGCGGCCAGTTTTTCATCGGCCTTGGGGCCAATGCCGTTGATCTTGCGGCAGGTCAAGGGCCAGATTTTACTTTGCAGGTCTTCTTCATGAATGATCGAAATCCCATTCGGCTTGTTGAACTCGCTCGCCATTTTGGCCAGCAGCTTGTTGGGTGCCACGCCGACCGAGCAGGTCAAACCGGTCGCCTCGGTGATCGCTTTTTGAATCAGCCTAGCCAGCACCCGCCCACCCTCGCGCTGGCCGCCCGGCACGTCTGTGAAATCAATGTAGACCTCGTCCACACCCCGGTCTTCCATCAGTGGCGCAATCTCAAGAATGGTGCTTTTGAACAGCTTGGAGTATTTGCGCACCTCGTCAAAGTCAACCGGCAGCACGATGGCTTGCGGGCACAGCCTGGCCGCCTTCATCATGCCCATGGCCGAACCGACCCCAAACTGCCGCGCCGCATACGTGGCGGTGGTGATCACCCCGCGCCCGACATAGTCCTTGAGCAAGGGGAAGTCTGCGACGGGAATAAAGCGCGGGTCACGCGCTGGCTGCGCGGCCAGCAAGGCGTCGTCGGCCTTGCGCCGACCGCCGCCAATCACCACCGGCAGGCCCTTGAGTTGCGGGTAGCGCAGCAATTCGATGGATGCAAAAAAAGCATCCATGTCGAGGTGGGCAATACGTCGTATGGGGCGCATTGCCAAATCCTCAGCTTGCCGTTGTACTTTCTGTCTTATTTGCCGTTAATGGCCAGCAGTTCCACCTCAAACACCAGCGTGGCATTCGGCGGAATCACGCCGCCTGCACCGCGCTGGCCGTAAGCGATGGCCGATGGGCAGGTCAGCTTGGCCTTGCCGCCGGTTTTCATCAGTTGCACGCCTTCGGTCCAGCAGGGGATCACGCCGTTCAGCGGAAACTCGGTCGGCTCGCCACGCTTGTACGAGCTGTCAAACTCTTTGCCGTCCGGGAAGCTGCCCTTGTAATGCACCTTGACCCGGTCGGTGGCGGCCGGGCTGCCGCCAGTGCCGTCTTTCAGCGAGCGGTAAACCAGGCCGCTCTTGGTGACTTGCGCGCCGGGCTCTTTGCTGGCGGCGGTCAAGGTGGCATCGGTTTGTGCTGAAGCGGCGTTGGCGACCAGGAATGACAAAACACTGGCAATAAATATTGAACGCATCTGAAGACCTTTGTAAAAATAAAAAACTTTCGAACCGTGAAATGTTACGCGTTCATTGTCACCATTCAGGCAGACTGCTCCGCTTGAGTGGGCCATAGCACTCAGCCAGTGAGGCACTTTCGCAGACAATCAAACGGTCTTTGGCGGGGTTCAGTTGAATTTATCGGGTGGCCTGAAGGCCCTCTTCGTCCACCACATCGCCGTAACAGTCTTTTTTGCCGTTGTAGCGGGTTGAGGTTTCCGTGACCGTGTAAGAGCCCTGTGCGCTGGGGCCTGCGCCTGCGCTGTAGCGCCAGGCTGTCACGGCGTCGCCGCTGGTGCTGAGCAACACGCCATCGGGCCGGTACTGCAAGGTCTCTGTGCACTGGCCGTTAAACAGTGTCCAACTCCAGCTGCCCACCAAAGTATGAGCGCGGGCCGCATTGGCTGTCTGGGCGTTGCCGTCTGGCAGGCAGGCCGCCAGCAGCAAAGCAAGCGCGCCTGTGCGCAGCGTGTGGGAAATTTTGACAGGTATCATGGTCAGGTGTTCAATTAAATTGCTATAAATAAAGAAGCAACTAGCGCAATTATTAATTGGCCTACAGACCGGTTTGATGTCTAAAAAGTTCTCAAGCGTTCTCAGGCTTTTCAGCCAAGGCCTGAGTAACGTGCTCCACCCGCCACCACGCCGGCAGCAGGCTTTGCACGTCGGGCCGGGTAAAGCGGTCGTCCATCAGGTAAATCACGCCGGTGTCCTGCTGGGTGCGTATCACCCGGCCAGCGGCCTGCACTACTTTTTGCAGGCCGGGGTAGAGGTAGGTGTAGTTGTAGGCTTTGTCACTGCTGGCATCGTCCTGCTCAAAGTAGGTCGCCATCCGGGTTTTGATTTCTTCGTTCACGGCATTGACCTGCGGCAAGCCCAGCGTGGCAATGAAGGCACCAATCAGCCGGCTGCCCGGCAGGTCAATGCCTTCAGCAAACGCACCGCC
>CAMARI010000190.1 GCA_945860515.1 Polaromonas sp. YR568 | reverse complement strand
GCATCATGGGCGGCCTGAAAGATGTGCTGTTTGGCACCACCGGCCCACGCGGCGGTGCGCATGACGGCCTGGCACAAAGCATGGCCAAGTCTGCCGTGCGCAGCATCGGTTCTGCCGTTGGGCGGGAAATCGTTCGCGGCGTACTCGGTTCCTTGCTCGGCAAAAGACGCTAAAACCAAGATGTCAAACCTCCACCTGATTGACCACCCACTGGTGCAGCACAAGCTGACGCTGATGCGCCGCAAAGACGCCTCCACCAGCACCTTTCGCACCCTGCTCAATGAACTGTCAAGCCTGATGGCCTATGAGGTCACGCGTGACATGCCGCTGCAAGACGTGCAGATTGAAACCCCGCTGGAACCCATGACAGGCCGCATGATTGACGGCAAAAAACTGGTGTTGGTGTCCATTTTGCGGGCCGGCAACGGCATTTTGGAGGGCATGCTGAGCGTGGTGCCCGGCGCCCGGGTGGGCCATATCGGCTTGTACCGCGACCCAGCCACGCTGCAGGCGGTTGAGTACTACTTCAAAATGCCGGGCGACATGGCCGAACGCGACATCATCGTCGTTGACCCGATGCTGGCCACAGGCAACTCCGCTATTGCCGCGATTGACCGATTAAAAAGGCTCAAGCCGAAAACCATCAAGTTCGTTTGCCTGCTGACTTGCCCAGAAGGCATCGCCGCGCTGCAACTGGCTCACCCTGACGTGCCGATTTACACCGCCGCCATTGACCGTCAGCTCAATGACCACGGCTATATCTTGCCCGGCCTGGGGGATGCAGGCGACCGGATTTTTGGCACAAGATAGCTGGTCAGGCCAAATTGACGCGTACAGACCAGCGCTTGACCAAACGCGGCAACACCAGCACGGCAATGACCACCACGATCAGCACCAAGGACACGGGACGCTGCACAAACACCACGGCACTGCCCTCACCCATCGACATCGCGTTGCGCAGCTGAGCCTCTGCCAAAGGGCCCAAAATCATGCCCACAATGACCGGCGCGGTCGGAAAGTCAAAACGCCGCATCACCACACCCAGCACACCGATGGCGTAAAGCAAAAACAGATCAAACGCGCTTTGCCGCATACCGTACACACCCACCGTGGCAAAAATCAGAATGCCCGCGTACAAATACGGTTTCGGAATCTTGAGCAATTTGACCCACAGGCCCACCAGCGGCAAATTCAGCACCAGCAACATCACGTTGCCGATGTACAGCGATGCAATCAGCGCCCATACCAGGGCAGACGAGCTGCTGAAAAGCTGCGGGCCCGGCTGAATACCGTAGTTTTGAAAAGCGCCCAGCAAAATCGCCGTGGTGTTGGATGTTGGAATGCCCAGCGTGAGTAGCGGAATCATGGCTGCCGTCACGGTGGCATTGTTGGCCGCTTCAGGCCCGGCCACGCCTTCTATCGCGCCCTGGTTGCCAAACTCAGACTTGTCTTTGGCCATCTTCTTTTCAGCCGCATAACTTAAAAATGTCGGTATCTCGGTACCGCCAGCGGGAATGCAACCAAACGGCACACCAATGGCCGTGCCGCGCAGCCATGCCGGGATGGACCGGCGCCAGTCCGCGCCTGTCATGTAGACCTTGCTGAGCTTGTTTTGATCTTCAACAACCCGGCCTTCATACAGCACAGCATGCAGGGCTTCGGCCACAGCAAACAGGCCCACAGCGACCAGCACGATTTCAATGCCGTCGAGCAGTTCGGGCACACCGCCGGTGTAGCGGGCCTGAGCCGATATCTGGTCCAGCCCAACCAGCCCAACGGCCAGCCCAATAAACAGCGCGGTCAGCCCGCGCAGCGTGCTTTTGCCCAACACCGCACTGACGGTGGTAAAGGCGAGCAGCATGAGCATGAAGTACTCGGGCGGTCCCAGTTTGACAGCGTATTCAGCCACCCAAGGCGCAAACAGCGTGACGATGACCGTGGCAATGGTGCCCGCCACAAACGACCCGATGGCCGCTGTGGCCAGCGCTGCGCCCGCGCGGCCACTTTTGGCCATTTTGTTGCCCTCCATCGCGGTAACCATACTGGCGGTTTCGCCCGGCGTGTTCAGCAAAATAGAGGTGGTCGAGCCGCCATACATGGCGCCATAGTAGATACCGGCAAAAAAGATCATTGACGCTGTGGCCTCGACCTTGACCGTGATCGGCAGCAACATGGCCACCGCCACGGCTGGGCCAATACCAGGCAGCACACCCACCGCCGTGCCCAAAGCACAACCGACAAAACACCAGAGCAGATTGACAGGGGTGGCAGCAGTGGCGAAGCCCTGCATGAGCAGATTGAAAATATCCATGCTGTCCGGCCTTAAAACGGCCTTAAAGCCAGCCGGTTGATGTCAGGCCCGGCAAGTTGATAGCCAGAAATTTCGTGAACATCCAGAACACCGGTGCTGAAATGGCGACACCGATCAGCGCATCTTTGGCCAGCCTGGCGGGCTTCAAATCAGCTTGGCCTGCCGCACCGCGCAAGCCTTGCACCGCCAGCACAAAACACAGCGTGCAACTGAAAATAAAACCGATGCTGGTGATCAATGCCGCATTGGCCAGTAAACCGCTGGAGACCCAGGCAAAGCCCGACCAGCAGGGCACAACGCTGTCAGGCTCATCCATGGCTTGAAAGCCGCCTGTGCGTGCCTCCCAAACCATGAAAGCGCCACACACCATCAGGGCCACGGACACCAGCCAAGGTAAAAAATTGGGTCCCACACCGCCATAGCCTGCCGCCGACGGAATGCTGATCGCGCCCACGGCCATCGCCAGACCCAACAGCAGGACGCCGCCAGCCACACAGGTTTGCAGGATTGAAGGGTTTTGTTGTGTCATTTTTTACCCGGTTGAACCTCATTGAGCGTCAGAGCATGCCTGACTTCACCATCGTTGCCCGCAAGCTGGCAAAGTCATCGTCAACAAACTTCTCAAAAGCTGCGCCCGTCAGCACAGCCGGTGTCCAGCTGTTTTTCTCTGACGCCTCGACCCAGCTCTTGGCCTTCAGGGCTTTGAGCACCACCTCGATCAGCTCACTGCGCTGGGCCGCTGTGATGCCTGGTCCGCCATACACGCCGCGCCAGTTGCCGAGCGTCACATTGATGCCCTGCTCCTTCAGGGTGGCAATGGCCACGCCTTTGAGCCGCGTTTCAGAGGTGACGGCCAGGGCCTTCATCTTGCCGGCGTTGATGTATTCGGCAAATTCGCTGTAGCCGCTACCCCCCACCGTGACGTTACCGCCAAGAATGGCAGCAGTCGCCTCGCCACCACCGCGAAAAGCCACATAGTTGATTTTGGCCGGGTCCACGCCCACCTCGCGGGCGATCATGGCCGCTGCAATGTGCTCGGTCGAGCCACGTGAGCCGCCACCCCACTTGACACTGCCGGGGTCTTTTTTCAATTGCGCGATCACCTCGGCCAAGGACTTGAAAGGCGAATTAGCGGGCAGCACAAACACGTTGTACTCACTGGTCAGCCGCGCAATGGGGGTAACTTGGCTCAAAGACACCGGTGGCTTGCCGGTGATGATGCCGCCCAGCATGACAGCGCCCATCACCATGAGCGCGTTACCGTCACCTTTGGCACTGTTGATGAACTGAGCCAAGCCCAGCGCACCGGCGGCACCGCCCTTGTTGTCAAAGGTCACGGTGCTGGCCGCGCCCGACTCCTGCATCGCTTTGCCCAATGCGCGGCCGGTAGCGTCCCAGCCACCACCCGGGTTAGCTGGAATCATCATTTTGATATTGGCAGCAGCCAGGGCCGGCAAGGGCAAGGCCCCTGCTGTTGCCATAGCAGCCATGGATTTGATGAAGGTATCGCGACGCATATAAAACTCCTGATCAGAAACAATGTCCAGAACAAGGATGATGCACCCCTTGCCTTCCGAAAGCACCCCTCGAGCATAAGGGAAAGTACTGGCATTGGGCGTTGACAACCACTGAAAATCGAGATGATTCAAAATAGGCAGACATGGAAAAACTCCGCATCGACAAATGGCTCTGGGCCGCGCGCTTTTACAAAACCCGCAGCCTGGCCACCGAAGAAATTGACAAAGGCCGGGTTCGCGTCAACGACCTGGAAGTCAAACCCGCCAAAGAGGTGAAGGTCGGCGACTCAGTCACGCTGCGCCAAGGGCCAGCGACCCGCACACTGACGGTGCGCAGCATCAGCGACAAGCGCGGCGGCGCGCCGCAGGCCCAGTTGATGTACGAAGAAACCGAGGCCAGCCTCAAGCTGCGGGCTCAGCTCACGGAGCAACGCCAGCTTGAGCCCGCCAGCAGCCACGAGCACGGCCGCCCAACAAAACGAGACCGGCGCAGTCTGGACAAGGTCAGCAAGGCCAACAACACCAGTTGGGGCAGTCGCTGGAGCGCCTCTGCTGACTGAGTCGAAACTGATTTCGCTATTTTTTCAACACCAAACTGCGCCGGTATTGATTGGCTAAAAACTCAGAATGCCGAAATTTTTTGTGATCCTGGACGAGCTGCTTAACTGCTCAATTAAAGCGCAGGCTTGTCGCTAGGTGCTTGCAGGATCGCTTTCAGCTCTGGCGACATGGGCAGGGCCAGGTTCACGCCTTTTGGCACGATGGGTGATTCAAACCACTTCGTGTACAGCTTGGCGAATTCGCCCGACTTCATCATGCGTTGATGGTGTCGTCGACCAGTTTTTTAAACTCTGGGTCGTCCTTGCGCACCATGCAGGCATAAGGCTCAACTTGCAGCGAATCGCCAACCACTTCCAGCGAGGCAGGGTTCTTGGAGTTGGTACGCAGACCAAACAGCAAGATGTCGTCCATGGCAAAAGCCACAGCGCGGTCGCTTTCAACCAGCATTTTTCAAGGTTTGAGCGCTGGCGCTTGTGGCGGCCAGGCCTGTGCACAACAGTGCGGCGGTCATCAGGGTTGAGAATTTCATGGATTACCTTTTTGGCTGAAAGTGGAAGGTTTAGTCAATCGCTGCGTTAGTTGTTAGAAAACAGTGCGATTTTGATCTCGTATTTTCAGGGCAAACCCATCAAAAAAAATCATGGCATTTGCGCATTCATCAGCAGCCTGTCACCTACAGGCCCGTGGATGCTGCAATCAGCAGAGTGGAAACTGACTTATATCGGTGTGGCAAGCAAGGTTTGTACCCGCAGCGTGTCGTACACCACCCGGCGTTGCTGATAACGCCAGCCTTCAGGCGTGCGCACAATGCGGTCAAGGTAGCGACCGGCCTGGTAGACAAATGATTCGCCATTGGTGCGGGTTTGAATCACGACGTAGCT
>CAMARI010000189.1 GCA_945860515.1 Polaromonas sp. YR568 | reverse complement strand
GCCAGCTCGCCCACGCCATTCATCAGATCAAAGGCGCGTTGCGGCATCACGCCCACACCCAGGCCGTTGTGAATCATCCGGCACACGGCGTCCAGGCTGGTCACGTGAATACGCAGCTTGATTGTGCGCCCAACGGCGGCTGCGGCCTGCTGCATGGCGATGTAAATCGAGCTGTTGGTATGCAGGCCGACCTGGTCGTGGTCTAGCGATGCTTCAAAATAAATAGCTGCTTGCCCTGATAAAACGTGGGCTTTGGGCACAATCAGTACCAGCTTGTCGGTTCGGTAAGGCAAACTTTTCAGCTCGCCCACGCCGTCAGCGACGTTGCAAATCCCCAGATCCGCCGCACCCTCCGCCACGGCCCTGACGATCTCGGTGCTCAGGTGCTCTTCCAGGTCAATTTTGACTTCTGGGTGGGTGCGGATGAACGCGCCCAAGTCTTCCGGCAAGAACTGGACGATCGCCGAAATGTTGGCGTGCACACGCACATGGCCGCGCACGCCGTCGGCGTACTCGCTCAGTTCGCCCTGCATTTTCTCCAGGCTGAACAGCACTGAACGCGCATGGTGCAACAGACTTTCGCCTGCGGGTGTGAGGCCCACACCACGCGTGTGACGGTAGAGCAGGGCCGTGCCCAAAGTCGCCTCCAGGTCGCTCAGCCGCTTGCTGACCGCCGACGCCGCAATAAATTCCCGCTCGGCAGCCTTGCCAATGCTGCCCAGCTCGCACACCGCTACAAAGAGCTGAAGCGAGGTCAGGTCCATGCGGCGGGCAAAGTTGCGTTCTGAGCTTTTGGGGGACATGGATTGCGTTAAATGCATCGTGAAAGACGAGGATCTGACATTCTGCAGCATACAAATCTATCCAGTCATCGCGTTTGGAGATGCTGGGCTTGCCCAAAACGCCTGATTTTGAGGAGGGGGGCTAAGATCTGAGATTTTTGAGCTAAAACAGACCAATTTTTTGGATATTTTAGGCCTCTAGACCAATATATACGTGCTCAGGCAGCTATTAAAATAATAGTAACTTTGATGGTGCTTGCTACTCGATCAGCACCAACTTCAAGCCAGTCTTTTCAGCGATTCGATCAAAGTCCCTGTCTTTGGCCAGCAGTGCTTGGCCGTCGCGCAGGCAAAGCTGGGCGATCACGCAGTCGATGGTTGAGCGAATTGTCAAGCCTTTGGCTCTACACGCGCGGTACAGCGCAGCGGCTGCGATGTGGTCGCTACGACTTGGCTCAGGCACATCGCTAAATGCCTCCAGCAGTTGTGCGATGCGCTTGGCCTCCGCGTCGTTTTTCAAACCCAGCAATATTTCTGTCAGCACCAGGCCGGGCAGGCCAATCGGTTCGTTGTCTTCAATCGCGCGGCTCAGTCGCTGTGCCTGGCTGGAAGGCTGGCCGTTGAAAAAATCAATCCAGACCGAGGTGTCAACAATCATTTGGAAGTTAAATTGCTAAGGCGTGGGCTGCGCAGTTCATCCAAATTGCCTTGCCAGGCCACCTTGCCACGCAGTGCCAGCAATTGCTTGCGTTTAAGCGACTGCGCCAACTCAGCCAGTGCTGTGTTCACAGCCGCTTTTTTGCTGGTGAATTGGCCCAAGTCCATCACCTGGGCCATGACATCGCCGTCTAGTTCAATGTGTGTGCGCATGATCATTCCACCTTTATGTGCAAAAATTATTATAAATCATGTGCTTTAAATAACCAAATTCATGGCGTAAAAAAGCCTGTCCTTGCGTGATTTTGTTACACAGTCAGGGCGGCAACTTTGCCTTTAACTCGGCGCTGAAGTACCCGGACAAAGTCAAAGCCATCGTCGCGGTTCGAACATCCGGCTGCCCGACCCGGACAAAACAGATTTTTCAAAAATCAAAGGCCTACCCATGCTGTGGGTATGGGGGTAACAACCTGGGCAAGCACCCGTTTTGGGCCGGCATCACCGCCCACCAAGACAAGTTTCGTGAAAATTTAGCCCAGGCAGGCGGTGTGGCCGACAAGCTGCTGCTGCCAGAAGCGGGCGTGATTGGTAACTCACACATGATGATGGACCAGAATTCTGATCAGGTGGCGGGGTTGATTCAGCAATGGCTGACCAAGCAGGGTGTGATGAAATAATCAGCTGCAATCGAATCAATGAAATGGCGAGCGGCGACAGCTTCAATCGCCAATAAAGAAACCGCTGATGTCACCACCAGCGGTTTTTGAGGGCATTCAGCCAGATCAGCGTTGTGCCAAAGGCTTCACGTCACGTGATACCGAGCCGGTGAACAACTGGCGTGGGCGGCCGATTTTGTACTCGGGGTCGCCAATCATTTCGTTAAGTTGGGCGATCCAGCCAACCGTGCGGGCCAGCGCAAAGATGGCAGTGAACAGTGGCACGGGGATGCCGATGGCGCGCTGCACGATGCCCGAGTAAAAGTCGACGTTGGGGTAGAGCTTGCGGCTGACGAAGTAGTCGTCTTCCAGGGCAATTTTTTCCAGTGCCATGGCCAACTTGAACAGCGGGTCGTTTTGCAGACCCATCTCCAGCAGCACTTCCTTGCAGGTCTCCTGCATCAGTTTGGCTCGCGGGTCGTAGTTTTTGTAAACCCGGTGGCCAAAGCCCATCAGCTTGACGCCAGAGTTTTTGTCTTTGACTTGCTTGATGAAGTCGCCGATTTTTTCGATGCCGCCCTGCTTTTGAATGTCGCCCAGCATGTTCAGGGCCGCTTCATTGGCACCGCCGTGGGCGGGGCCCCACAGGCAGGCCACGCCTGCGGCAATAGCCGCAAACGGGTTGGTGCCAGACGAGCCGCACAGGCGCACAGTCGAGGTCGATGCGTTTTGTTCGTGGTCTGCGTGCAGGATGAAGATGCGGTCCAAGGCGCGCTCGAGTACGGGATTGACCTTGTACTCTTCACACGGCGTGGCAAACATCATGTGCAAGAAGTTGCCGGCGTAGCTCAAAGAGTTCTTCGGGTACATGTAGGGCTGGCCCATCGTGTACTTGTAAGCCATCGCCACGAGTGTGGGCAGCTTGGCAATCAGGCGGATGGCCGAAATGTCGCGGTGCTGCGGGTTGGTGATGTCAGTGCTGTCATGGTAGAAAGCCGACAGGGCTCCTACCAGGCCAGTCATGATGGCCATCGGGTGTGCGTCACGGCGGAAACCACGCAGGAAAAACTGCATCTGTTCGTTGACCATGGTG
This sequence comes from Polaromonas sp. YR568, assembly GCA_945860515.1. GTDB lineage: Bacteria > Pseudomonadota > Gammaproteobacteria > Burkholderiales > Burkholderiaceae_C > Polaromonas. Next base: position 2,160 of record CAMARI010000189.1, on the reverse strand, counting down.
TGGTTGGTCACGCGCGACACAAAGTCTGTTTTCTGGGCCACGTCAGGTAACTCGCCGTACAGCAACAGATGGCAGGTTTCCATGTAGTCGCAGTTGGTGGCCAATTGCTCGATAGGGTAACCGCGGTACAGCAGCTCGCCCTTGTCGCCATCGATGTAAGTAATCGCTGACTGGCAGGAGGCGGTTGACAAAAAGCCCGGGTCATAAGTGAACATGCCGGTCTGTGCGTACAGCTTGCGGATGTCCACCACATCGGGACCCACATTGCCCTGGTACACAGGCAAGTCGATGCTGGGGCTGCCGTTGCTAAACGACAGGGTGGCTTTGTTGTCAGCGAGCTTCATAGTGTGCTTTCTATAGTTATCAAATCAAACCGGAACTGGCAGGGTTTTACCTTTGGGGCGGAGCAAGTTTAAGACGTGCAATGCTTCAAAAGTAGAGGCGCTAGCCTTGGCATTGGCCTCAGCCAAATCGGCGGGCTCTTTGCGTTGTAGCAACAGATCCAGCAGATCATTGTCGGACAAATCCATTAAATCATTCATCCCTTTGGCCTGGGCTATCGTTAACGTCGACTCATATTGGACAAAGAACTTTTCAATCAGCAAATCGTTTTCAAGCAAACCGCGGCGGCAACGCCAGCGCAGCTTGCTCAATTCACGTTCGCCCAGAAGTTCGTCAAGCATGCAATTTTCCGACGGGCCGCCCTTAGGAAAATTAGCCCCAACTTCTTGTGAAAGGGGCAGCGTATCGCCATAGGCGTGCGAAGCGACAAGCGTGGGGGTCATATTTCTAGACAGAGCGCAGCACCATCATCTCTTTGATCTTGCCAATCGCCTTGGTTGGGTTCAAGCCCTTGGGACACACGTCCACGCAGTTCATGATGGTGTGGCAACGGAACAGGCGGTACGGATCTTCCAGGTTGTCCAGGCGCTCGGCTGTGCCTTGGTCACGGCTGTCAGCAATGAAGCGGTACGCTTGCAGCAGGCCGGCCGGGCCCACGAATTTGTCTGGGTTCCACCAAAAACTTGGGCAGCTGGTGGAACAGCTGGCGCACAAAATGCATTCATACAGGCCGTTCAGTTCATCGCGCTCTTCCGGGCTTTGCAGACGTTCTTTTTCAGGCGGCACGTTGTCATTGATCAAATAGGGCTTGATCGAGTTGTACTGTTTGAAGAACTGCGTCATGTCGACGATCAAGTCACGCACGACGGGCAATCCTGGCAAGGGCTTGAGCGTGATTTCGCCGGGCAGGGTTCGCATGTTGGTCAGGCAGGCCAGACCGTTTTTGCCGTTGATGTTCATCGCGTCAGAGCCGCAAACACCTTCGCGGCAGGAGCGCCTGAAGCTGATGCTCGGATCTTGGGCTTTCAGCTTCATCAGTGCGTCAAGCAGCATGCGCTCAGTGCCGTCGAGTTCGACCTCGATTTTTTGCATGTACGGCTTGGCGTCGGTGTCCGGGTCGTAGCGGTAAATGTTGAAGGTGCGTTTGGTCATGGTATTTGCCTGCTGAACATCGAAAAAATATCGAAGAAAATCGAGATAAGTTTTTAGAAACTGCGTACTTTGAGCGGCAATGAGTCAACCGTCAGCGGAATCATTTGCACGGGCTTGTAGGTCAGGCTGTTGCTTTGGCTGTGCCACAGGGTGTGCTTGTGCCAGTCTGTGTCGTTGCGGCCATTTGGGTGCGCCGGCGTGTCGCCGTAGTCGTCGACGGAATGCGCGCCGCGGCTTTCCTTGCGCGCTGCGGCTGACACGATGGTGGCTTGTGCAGACTCAATCAGATTTTCAACTTCCAGCGCCTCAATGCGGGCGGTGTTGAAGATTTTTGACTTGTCCTTCAGACCGATATTCTTAACCCGCTCACGCAGCTTGGCAATTGCCTCAACACCCTCGTCCATGCTGGCTTGGGTGCGGAAAACGCCGGCATACTTTTGCATGGCGGCGCGAATGTCGTTGGCGACGTCCTGGGCATATTCGCCGTCTGTGGCGTTGTCCAGACGCGCGATTCTGCTCAACGTTGCGTCGGCAGCATCGGCCGGCAGTGGCTTGTGAACGGTGGTTTTATTGTGCTCAACGATGTGGTTACCCGCCGCGCGGCCAAACACCAGCAAATCAAGCAGCGAGTTGGTGCCCAGGCGGTTGGCGCCGTGCACACTGACG
>CAMARI010000188.1 GCA_945860515.1 Polaromonas sp. YR568 | reverse complement strand
TGGCTGAACGGCGCAACCGGGTCAGGCGCGCCAGGAATGATGTGATGTGTGAGTGGCATGGTGCTCTTTACGTTTGAAGATTTACTGAGCGCGGTGTCTGTCAGCCCAGGTTGGCTGGCCCATTCTTGCGCATGTTGCAGATTGTGCTGGTTTAACCCGCAGCTTCCAGCCCACTGTCGATATGTGTCTGCATCGCCGCATGCGCAGCGGCGGCGTCGCGCTTTTTCAAGGCCGCCATCAGCACCGCATGCTCAGCCAATGATTCTGCAATCCGCCCTGGTTTGGTCAGCGACTCTGCCCGATTGAGCTTCATGACTTTGCGCAAATCAGCCACCATTTGGCCTGCCCAGCGGTTATTGGCAACTTCCAGCAGCTTGGTGTGGAAGGCTTCGTTGAGGGTGAAAAACCGAATGTGATCTTTTTGGTCTTTGGTGGATTTTTCAAGCTGCTGGTGGAGCGTTTCGAGCTCTTTGAGCTGCTGGTCGGTCGCGGTTTGGGCCACTGTGCGCGCCGCATCGGCTTCCAGCAGCGCCATGAGATGAAACACGTCGCTCAAGTCTTTCTCGTTGACTTCGGTCACGTAGGCGCCGCGCCGCACCTTCATCGTGACCAGGCCTTCGGTGGCCAGCACCTTGAGCGCTTCGCGCAGCGGCGTGCGGCTGATGCCATATTCGGCGGCAATTTTCAGCTCGTCTATCCATGCGCCTGCGGCCAGCTGGTGGTTGAATATTTTTTCGCGCAGCAACTCCGCAACTTCTTCGTACAAAGCGCGCTGCTTGAGGCTTTGAGGCAAAGTGGGTGCATTCATGGTGCGCCAAAGTTTACACGAAACTTAATTCATAATTACAAATATGAGAATTTGGTAAGATATTGGCTTATGACCAAGCCAACCACGCCCTTCAAACCTTCAAGCCTCCTGGACTGGGAAAAAGCCGCCGCCAAATCTGCCCCCGGCGGCGACGTGAGTGCCCTGAACTGGCAGACGCCAGACGGCATCACCGTCAAGCCGCTGTACACGGCAGACGACACCAAAGACCTGCCCTACACCCACACCCTGCCCGGCTTTGAGCCCTTCATTCGCGGCCCGCAGGCCACCATGTACTCGGTGCGCCCGTGGACGATTCGGCAGTACGCCGGGTTTTCAACCGCTGAAGAGTCGAACGCTTTTTACCGCAAGGCTTTGGCTGCAGGCGGGCAGGGCGTGAGCGTGGCGTTTGACCTGGCCACGCACCGCGGCTATGACAGCGACCACCCGCGCGTGACCGGCGACGTGGGCAAGGCCGGCGTGGCGATTGACTCGGTCGAGGACATGAAGATTTTGTTCAACCAGATCCCGTTGGACAAAGTCAGTGTCAGCATGACGATGAACGGCGCGGTGCTGCCGGTGCTGGCCGGCTACGTGGTGGCAGCTGAAGAGCAGGGCGTGGCCCAGGCCGACTTGAGCGGCACGATTCAAAACGACATCCTCAAAGAATTCATGGTGCGCAACACCTATATTTACCCGCCCGCGCCCAGCATTCGCATCATTGGCGACATCATTGAATACACGGCCAAACACATGCCGAAGTTCAACTCGATTTCTATCAGCGGCTACCACATGCAAGAGGCCGGGGCCAATCAGGCGCTCGAATTGGCCTTCACGCTGGCCGACGGCAAGGAGTACGTGAAGACGGCGATTGGCAAGGGGCTGGACGTCGATGGCTTCGCTGGCCGCTTGAGCTTTTTCTGGGCGATTGGCATGAATTTCTATTTAGAGATTGCCAAAATGCGCGCCGCACGACTGCTGTGGTGCCGCATCATGAAAGGCTTTGATGCCAAGTCACCCAAGTCGCTCATGCTGCGCACCCACTGTCAGACCAGCGGCTGGAGCCTGACCGAGCAAGACCCGTACAACAATATTGTGCGCACCACCATTGAGGGCATGGCGGCCGTGTTTGGTGGGACGCAGTCGCTGCACACCAACTCGTTTGACGAGGCGATTGCGCTGCCGACCGAATTTTCCAGCCGCATCGCACGCAACACGCAGCTCATCATTCAGGAAGAAACGCACATCGGTGCCGTGGTGGACCCCTGGGCGGGCAGCTACATGATGGAAAAGCTGACCCAGGACATGGCTGATGCCGCCTGGACCATCATTGAAGAAGTCGAAGCCATGGGCGGCATGACCAAGGCGGTGGACAGCGGCTGGGCCAAGCTGAAAATTGAAGCGGCAGCCGCTGAAAAGCAGGCCCGCATCGACAGCGGTAAAGACGTGATTGTGGGCGTGAACAAGTACAAGCTGAAGACAGAAGACGCGATTGAAACCCGTGACATTGACAATGTGGCGGTGCGTGAGGGGCAGATCAAACGGCTTCAGGAAATCAAGTCAAAACGCGATCAGGCCGCCGTAGATACTGCGCTGGCAGCTATCAAAACCGCAGCAGAAGACAACTCTGGCAACCTGCTTGACTTGTCTATTCAAGCGGTGCGTGCCAGAGCCACTGTCGGTGAAATCAGCGACGCCCTGGAGGCCGTGTACGGCCGCCACCGCGCCGATACCCAAAAGGTGACGGGCGTGTATGCAGCCGCTTATGACTCCGCCGAGGGCTGGGAGCAGCTCAAAAAAGAAATCACCGAATTTGCCGAGAAAGAAGGCCGTCGCCCGCGCGTGATGATCTCAAAACTCGGTCAGGACGGCCACGACCGGGGCGCTAAAGTGGTGGCTACCGCATTTGCTGATTTGGGCTTTGACGTGGACATGGGACCCCTGTTTCAAACCCCCGAAGAATGCGCCCGTCAGGCGATTGAAAACGACGTGCATGCGGTGGGCGTGTCCACCTTGGCGGCAGGCCACAAAACCCTGGTGCCCGGCATCATCGCCGAGCTCAAAAAGCAAGGCGCTGACGACATCATCGTTTTTGTGGGCGGCGTGATTCCCCGACCTGATTACGAGATGCTGTACGAGGCGGGTGTGAAGGGGATCTACGGGCCGGGCACGCCGATTGTGGCGAGTGCCAAGGATGTGCTGGAGCAGATTCGCAAGGCGATTACCAGTTAATTTGTAATTTGTGTGCTGTAATACAAATTATTCTTAAATCATCGGGAGTTTAGCCATGACCGCCGCTCTGTCCATCCGTATTCCGCCTGAAATTGAGCAACGCCTAGAGCATGAGGTGACTCGCTTGAACACGACAAAGTCTAAATACGTACAAGACTTACTCAGGCAAGCGCTTGCACCGAAAGACCCGGTGGCATTGCTGATGCAGATACGCAGTGATTACGGCATATCGCCGCAGGTCAGCATGCCGCAGACTGACAAATCCAGACACAGCAAAGAATTGGCCAGGCAAGCAGTTGCCCGAAAATACAAGCGCCAATTGCCTGGCGACACTGAATCTTTATGAGTCAGGTTCTGCTGGATGCCAGTGTGATGGTGGCGCTGTTTGACGATGATGATATGTGCCACAAAAGCAATGTGGTCAAGCTGGAGGCTTGTTACAGCCAAGGTTTGAGCTTGCTGACCACATGGCCTTGCGTGACTGAGGCAAGCTACATGTTGTCGCCGCACAATCATTTCGGCCTTCTGTCATGGTTGGCGCAGGGCGCCTGTGATGTGACCGCCTTTGAAGTCTCCGACTTGTCCCAAATGATGACCTGGATGCGAACCTACAGTGAGCCCAAGAAAACACTGATGGACTTCGCCGATGCCTCCCTCATGTGGCTTGCCATGCAGCGGCAAGTGCGCAAGATTTTGACGGAAGACACGCGGGATTTCTTTCGCTACAGATTGCCTGATGGGCAGGCGTTTGAGATTTTGTGATCAGCATGGACACCCCCTTGTCATTGGCTCAGGCGGTTGTGAGCTCAGAGGCCCAAGCCCAACGCCGCGCCATTGCCAAAGCCATCACCCTGCTCGAATCGACGCGCGCCGACCACCGCGCGCAAGCCGACCAACTGCTGACCGCCTTGCTGCCGCATACCGGCACATCCTTTCGCCTGGGCATCAGCGGCGTGCCTGGCGTGGGCAAGTCCACTTTCATTGAAGTGCTGGGTCTCTACCTCATCAAGCAGGGCCACCGGGTGGCGGTGCTGACGATTGACCCCTCGTCTACCGTCTCAGGCGGCTCGATCTTGGGCGACAAAACGCGGATGGAAATGCTGTCGGTCAACGAGATGGCCTATATCCGCCCCAGCCCGTCGAGTGGCACCCTGGGCGGTGTGACTGAAAAAACCCGCGAGGCCATGCTGGTCTGCGAAGCCGCTGGCTACGACGTGGTCATGGTGGAAACCGTCGGTGTCGGCCAATCTGAGACGGCTGTGGCCAGCATGACCGATATGTTTGTGCTGATGCAGCTGCCAAATGCGGGTGATGATTTGCAGGCGATCAAAAAAGGCGTGATGGAGCTGGCCGATCTGGTCGTCATCAACAAGGCTGACATTGACGCCATCGCCGCGCAGCGCGCGCAACTGCAAATCACATCGGCCATGCAATTGCTGGGCATGTTCGCTGGCTATGTCGAAAGCAACTGGCACCCCAAAGCGATTCAACTCAGTGCCTTGAAGGGCAGTGGTGTGGAGGCCTTCTGGGCAGAGGTGCAGGACTTCAAGGCGCGGCAAACCGCCAACGGCAAATTGGCCGAGCGTCGCCAGCAGCAGTCGCTGAGCTGGATGTGGGAGCGGATTGACGTGGGGCTAAAACTTGCCTTCAAACAAAACCCTGCAGTCAGCCGATTACTGCCTGAACTGCTGAGCCAAGTCGCCAGCGGACAAGTTCCGGCCTCTACAGCAGCACGACATCTGCTTTTAGCCCAATCAAATCATGGGTAAGCAGCTCCCGAATAAATAGCAAAAAGTCAATCAACAGAAACTAACCATGCAAGACATTCTTGAAAAACTCGAACAAAAACGCGCTGCTGCCCGACTGGGCGGTGGCCAAAAGCGGATTGACGCGCAGCACGGCAAAGGCAAACTCACAGCGCGTGAGCGGCTTGAACTGCTGTTAGATGAAGGCACGTTTGAAGAGTGGGACATGTTTGTCGAGCACCGCTGCACCGACTTTGGCATGGCCGACAACCGCCCGCCGGGCGATGGTGTGGTCACTGGCTACGGCATGATCAATGGCCGCCTGGTCTTTGTCTTCAGCCAGGACTTCACCGTGTTTGGCGGCGCATTGTCTGAGGCGCATGCCGAAAAAATCTGCAAGGTGATGGACCAGGCGATGAAAGTGGGTGCGCCTGTGATTGGCCTGAATGATTCAGGCGGCGCGCGTATTCAGGAAGGCGTGGCATCGCTGGGCGGTTATGCCGATGTGTTTCAGCGCAACGTGATGGCCAGCGGCGTGATTCCGCAGATCAGCATGATCATGGGGCCAAGTGCAGGCGGCGCGGTGTACAGCCCGGCCATGACCGACTTTATTTTCATGGTCAAAGATTCCAGCTACATGTTTGTGACGGGCCCGGAGGT
>CAMARI010000187.1 GCA_945860515.1 Polaromonas sp. YR568 | reverse complement strand
CCTTCAAAGGAAAAGACGGCAAGATCAACGCTAAAGTTGTGTTGGAAACCTGGAAAAAGTTACCCCGCTATTGGCTCAGCTACATTCGCAGCGCAGCGGTTGGCTGCTGGATGGGCATCACGCCAGGCGGTGCAACCCCAGCGTCTTTCATGGGCTACGGTATTGCCAAGCGATTTTCAAAAACTCCAGGCAACTTTGGCAAGGGCGATATTGAGGGCGTTATCGCCCCTGAAACCGCCGCCCACGCCGCCGGTACTGCCGCACTGCTGCCGATGTTGACGCTCGGTATTCCTGGCTCCCCAACGGCAGCCGTGCTGCTCGGTGGCCTGCTGGTGTGGGGTCTGCAGCCTGGGCCGCTGCTGTTTGTGGAGCAAAAAGATTTTGTCTGGGGTCTGATTGCCAGCATGTACTTGGGCAATATTGCCGGGCTGATTGTGGTGCTGCTGACCGTGCCTTGGTTTGCCGCGATTTTGCGGATTCCATTCTCTATCATTGCCCCGGTGATTTTGGTGATCTGTGCTGTCGGCGCTTACACGGTGCACAGCTCGATGTTTGATGTGTGGCTGATGATGGGGTTTGGTGTGATGGGTTATGTATTTAAAAAGTTGGACTACCCGCTGGCACCGCTGGTGTTGGCGCTGGTGCTGGGGGACATGGCCGAAAATGCCTTCAGGCAATCTTTGCTGGGATCCAGCGGCAGCATGCTGGTGTTTGTGTCTAACCCGCTGGTCGCGAGCATCACCACGCTGGCCCTGGTCATGTTGTTTTGGCCCTTGATTGGCGCGGTGGTCAAGCGTATGAAGGCTCATTCACGATGACTGTCAACCGATGGATACGCTATCAGGCGGGTGGCCAAGCCGGGTTTGGATTGCTTCATGGTGACACGATTGAAGTCTGCCAGGGCGATATGTTTGCCGACTTTAAGCGAACGGGGCAATCCATTGCATTGGCCGATGTTGTCCCTGCGCTGCCATGCTTGCCTAGTAAATTGATTGGCCTGTGGAACAACTACCACGCACAAGCTGCCAAGCAGGGCTTGAGTCTGCCAGTCGAACCGTTATGGTTCATCAAGGCGGCCAGCAGCTATTGCGCGCATGAGCAGCCTTTTAACGCGCCTGCTCACTACGACGGCCGTGTGGTGTACGAGGGTGAACTGGGTCTGGTGATTGGTAAAACCTGCAAAAACATCGGTGTTGATGAAGCGGCGGATGCGATTTTTGGTGTGACCTGCGTGAACGATGTGACGGCACTGGACTTGCTCACGCGGGACGCCTCATTTGCACAATGGACGCGTGCCAAGAGCTTTGACACATTTGGCATTTTTGGCCCCGTCATTGCCAGCGGGCTCGACTGGAACGCGTTGACCGTGCGCACGCTGGTCAATGGACGTGAGCGGCAAAATTACCCCTGTAGCGACATGATTTTTTCACCTGCGCAGATCGTCTCCAGCCTGTCACGCGAGATGACGCTTGTGCCTGGCGATGTGATTGCCTGCGGCACGTCGCTCGGCGTCTTGCCCATCAAGCCGGGTACAGTGGTGGAAGTGGCCATTGATGGCATTGGTGTTTTGAAAAACACCTACGGGTCGAATTCAAACAATGTAGAAGCTTGAAATGAAAATTTGTATCGTTGGTGCGGGTGCCATAGGCGGCATGTTGGGGGTCAAACTGGCAGTCAGTGGCCACGAGGTCACGCTGATTCTGCGCGGCGCGAATCTGGAGGCAGTCAAACAAAACGGTTTGATGCTGATTGAGGAAAATGGCAACGAACTGCTGGCCAAACCCGTCAAGGCGACTTCCAGCATCCGCGAAGCGGGCCCGCAGGACGTGGTGATTCTTGGGCTGAAGGCACACCAGGTGGCTGACGTTGCCGCTGATTTACCGCACTTGATGCACAGCACCACCCGCGTGGTGACCATGCAAAATGGGATTCCCTGGTGGTACTTTTACAAGCTTTCGGGTAATTACACCGCCATGCCAGTGCGTGCGGTTGACCCGGATGGTGTGATTGCCAAGTACATCCCGATCGACAGCGTGATTGGGAGCGTGGTGTATCCCGCCAGTGAGGTGATTCGCCCCGGTGTGATCAAGGTGATTGAAGGCAACCGCTTCACGCTCGGCGAGATTGACGGGTCTGACACGCCGAGCATTCGCGCCATCAGTGATGCCTTCAAAGGCGCTGGCTTCAAAGCACCGGTTTCGATGGACATACGCTCGGAAATCTGGCTCAAGGTGTGGGGCAACCTGAGCTTTAACCCCATCAGCGCCCTGGCGCATGCGACGCTTGAAGACATTTGCCTGTACGCTCCCACCCGCGAGCTGGCCGCCAACATGATGACGGAGGCCCAAGCGATTGGTGAGAAGCTGGGGGTGCAATTCAAGGTCAGTCTGGAAAAGCGCATCGCAGGCGCGCAGGCCGTGGGGGCCCACAAAACCTCGATGTTGCAAGACGTAGAGCAAGGTCGGGCACTCGAATTACAAGCGCTGGTCGCCGCCGTGATGGAGCTTGGGCAAATCACCCAGACCCCGACACCGACCATTCATGCCGTCTATGCACTGGCCAGTTTGTTGGCAAAAAACCTGCAGCAGCATAAGGCGACGCTCAAAATTTCTTCGATTTAAACTTTTTACGATGACCCACCTCACCACCCTCCACGAGATGATTGCGCTGCAATCCCCCGCAGCCACTGCCATGATGGCGCCTGACGGCCTACCGCTGTCGTACGGTGCCTTGAACCAGCTGATTGCACAGACAACCGACGCCCTCAATGCCATGGGTATTGGACGGGGTGACCGTGTAGGCATCGTGCTGCCCAACTGCCCTGAAATGGCGACTGCTTTCGTCGCTGTAGCGAGCGCTTGTACCGCCGCGCCGCTGAACATGGCTTATCGGGCTGATGAGTTTGAGTTTTATCTGAGTGACCTGAAAGCCAAGGCCTTGATCGTGGCAGTGGGCAGTCAAACGCCAGCACTGGAGGTCGCTGCCAAGCTGGGTGTGGCGGTCATTGAACTCAAAGCCTTGCCAGAGCGCGGCGCAGGAAATTTCGAATTGACATCCAGCCAAACAGGCCAAGCCGCCCTGCCTGGCCCAGCCATGGCCGATGATGTCGCGCTGATTTTGCACACCTCGGGCACGACTTCAAGGCCCAAAATTGTGCCGCTGTCGCATCGTAACGTGTGCGCGTCGGCCCGCAACATTAGCCACACCTTGCAGCTCACCAGCGCCGACCGTGAACTGCACGTGATGCCGCTGTTTCATATCCATGGCCTGATTGCAGGCGTGCTGGCACCCATGGCCGTTGGCAGCATGATTTTTTGCACACCTGGTTTTAATGCCCTCAAGTTTTTTAGCTGGATGAAAGAGTGCAAGCCCACTTGGTACACGGCTGTACCCACCATGCACCAAACCATCCTGGCTCGCGCGGCCAACAACATGGACGTGATTGAAGCCAACCCGCTTCGCTTTATCCGTTCGTCCTCATCATCCATGCCGCCGCAGGTGATTGCCGAGCTTGAAAGGGTGTTTAAAACCCCACTGATAGAGTCTTACGGCATGACGGAAGCTGCGCACCAAATGGCCAGCAGCCCGCTGCCACCAGGCAAACGCATTCCTGGCTCTGTCGGCATGGCTGCCGGCCCTGAGGTCGCCATCATGGACAACTCGGGCAACTTGCTGGCAGCTGGCGACATCGGTGAGATCGTGATTCGCGGGGACAACGTCACACTGGGTTATGAGAACAACGACAAGGCCAATGCTGAGGGTTTCATCAACGGCTGGTTTCGCACGGGCGACCAAGGCACGATGACCAGCGACGGCTATGTCACGTTAACAGGCCGCCTGAAAGAAATCATCAATCGAGGTGGCGAAAAAATATCGCCACGGGAGGTTGATGAAGTGCTGATGGATCACCCCGCCGTGGCGCAGGTCGTGACCTTTGGCATGCCGCATGACAAACTGGGCGAAGAAGTGGCCGCTGCGGTGGTGCTGCGTGAAGGAAAAACAGCGACAGACCGCGAGATACGTGAGTTTGTCGCCACCAAGCTGGCAGACTTCAAGGTGCCCAAAAAGATCCTCATCATGGACGAGATTCCCAAAGGCGCAACTGGCAAGCTGCAACGCATTGGCCTGGCGCAAAAGCTGGGTTTGGCTTGATCGATCAAGGTGTCTGCAGGTACCGCTGGACCGTCATCCTGAACCAGGGTTCAGGTGGGCGAGGGCAGCCTGGCTTTGGGCTCGTCTAACGCGAGACGGGCACGCCAGTCAGGCAATTTACCAAGCCCGTGCTATTAAAAGCATTGGTACAAGGAAATATAAAGCCCAGCGCGTACTGCAGACGATGGTGATTGTAGGCCCCAAGCTAAAGCAGCTGGCCATCCTGCCCCAAGGCCATATCCAGACGCTGTATCAAGGCAGACAGTTGCGCCTCGTCCCGGCTGGGGTCGGTCTGTTGTGGGGTGGTGGTGGTTTGAACTGCTGCGGATTTTTCAGGCGATTCAAACGCCAAGTTCAGGGCCGCCAGCACGGCGATCCGGTCACGCGCCTTGATCTTGCCGCTGTCGCGAATTTTGCACATGGCCAGATCAACCCGATTGACCGCATCGAGCAGACGTGCATCACCTTCGGGTGGGCAGCCCAGCAAATAGCTTTGCCCCATGATCTGGACTTCAAGCTGCTTCATCAGGAGCCTCCCGTTGTAGCCGATTGGCTGTGGCTGGCGTTTTCAGGCAGGCGCTCCAGCAGCGCATCTACCCTTGCGCGCGCAGCACCAAGCCTGGACCGCAGCGAGTCGCGCTCTAGCGCCAATGCGCTGACCTGTGCAGTCAGCAGCGCATTGGTGCGCTGTAATTCCTCGTAGCGCAGCAACAGGCGTTCAACGCGCTCCGTGATCTTGTCAATTTGAGTGGTATTGGGCATACGGCTTCAATTGTAGGGTTTACTAACTAGCCAAAGCGTAGAATCGCGGTTGTTGGTGCTCGCGGTGTGGTTCACATGCCGCAGTTCAACGGGAAGCAGGAGAGAGTTTGCACTCAAACGTGCCAAAACTCTTAATCTGCGCTGCCCCCGCAACGGTCAAACGAACGGATTCAGGTCATACCTTCTGGCCTTTGTCCAGTATTCATCTATAGCCACTGAGCGCCTTGAACAAGCGCTTGGGAAGGCGATGAGTGCAGTTTCGTCAGCCCGGATACCGGCCAACAAGGTGAACGTGTTTCCGAGAGGTGATGCGTTTGTATCGCTCATGCACTGGCGGGGATGCCGGTGAGGGCTTATTGTTGATGGTTATTTCCCATGAAGCTTAAATTTTTGCGTCTGCGCTTGACGGTGCTGAGCGTCTCTTCGACCTTGTCTTTGGGTTTGTTTGCACAGACCGATTCCCTAAAAGATGTGGTGGTTTCTGCATCGCGTTTTGAAGAACCTCGCTTGAACGCGCCTACGGCTGTGCAGGTGATCACGCAGGAGGACAT
>CAMARI010000186.1 GCA_945860515.1 Polaromonas sp. YR568 | reverse complement strand
AGCGACCGGAGCATGGGCCTTGGCGAATGGGCAAATGTTCTGAAAGTATGCTCGTATTGCGGTGCCATGTGCAGCGCCCATTCGGACTCATCGGCTGGACGCGTCGCTCGATTTTTGAGCCACTGCGCGGACAATCTGCAAGCATTGATCAAAGAAGTTGCATCTTCAGCAAGCGGCTCGCCGGTCACTGCTTCATCGTCAGACCAGGCGATATAAATGCCACCCGGCCAAAACCAGTCGTTGACGCGCACTGGAGCGCCAAAAAAAACATCGTCATTGAAGTAAAAATACCGCTCTGACAGGCCTGGAATCCGGTGAATATATGACTCAATATTTCCAGAATCAAAGGTCGGCAAGCAGTCCGATGGCATCAATTCCGTGTGGTCCACCAGCGTCAGGCCTGGCGTGTCACGTAACCACTGCGGCGTTTGACCATCCGTGACAACATAAACATGACCATGCCCGGGAAAGAATGTTTCAAGTGCGCGTAAGCTGTAGCGCAGCTCGTCGTTGTCCCTGAAGCGCCCCTCCACATTGCTAAAGGGTGCCATCGCGCTACGCTCACGGGCACTGAGTTGCTGGGCTGCCTTTTGACGCTTTTGACGCCACTTGTCATCGTTGCCGTCTACCCAAAGGTAAACAATGTCTATTGGAAAATCGGTGTCTATCACTTGCGTTTGATGGCTAAACCCTCAATGGTAGCCCGAATTGAAGGAGTCAACACCAAGCAGCAAACATGAAACTCTATTATTTCTGTAGCTCTTCGCCCAATAAACCATTGGCCTGTAACCTCGTAACATAAGTCTCCATGACCAAAAATAGATTTTCAGGTCTTTTTTGGGCCGTCGACCACCTCAGCGGCGCTGCGGTAGGCCTCTACCGCCGAAGGCACACCGCAGTAAATGCTGGCGTGCAGCAGCACTTCGGATATTTCCTCTGGTGTTACGCCATTGTTCAACGCACCGCGAACGTGGCCTTTGAGCTCATGCTGCTTGCCCAGCGCCGTCAGCATGGCCACGGTGATCAGGCTGCGAGTTTTCAGGTCCAGTCCTGGCCGCTGCCACACATCGCCCCAAGCATTTTTGGTGATGTAGTGCTGCATCGGCAGGGTGAAGTCGGTGGCGTTGCCAAAGGCGTTGAACACAAAGTCTTCGCCCATCACCTGCTTGCGGGTCGCCAAGCCTTGCTTGAAGTCAGCACTGTTTTCGATCATCATCTTGTTTCCAAAAAGTATTCAGGATAGTCGAAAAAACCCGCCCAGGCTACTGGCTAAGGCGGGCTCATAAAACCAGTTCGAGTCAAGGGGTTGTACTGAATTTTGTGTGAACGGTCTAATGACGGGTAACCGCCGAACTTCCAGGATGGGGCAGAATGGCCAGATGGTGTCGTGGAGGCGGTGTCATGACTCATGAAAATTCCTTTGGTGCTAACCTGTCACGCTCAAACTGTAGTACCCAACTTTTAATCAAGACAGTCAAGTAAAAATATATCCCCGTTCGCATTAATCAATTAGCTCATTTTTGCACCACACTTTTTGAACCGTGCAATCAGGTTACGCTCGTGAACAACGATCGACCAGAGTTTTTCGGAGTCACACCATGACCAGTACAGCTGCAGAAAATTGCCAGAGCCGCTTCCCCCTCGCAGACCTTGCAAACTTGCCGGATGACCTTCGGGTAAAAATTCTTGAAGTTCAGGAAAAAGCTGGCTTTGTTCCAAATGTGTTTCTGGCTCTGGCCCGTCGCCCCGCCGAATGGCGCGCGTTTTTTGCATACCACGATGCATTGATGCTGCCCGAAACTGCGGGCCGCACCAGCGGCTTGACCAAGGGCGACCGCGAGATGATTGTGACCACCACCAGCGCGGCCAACAGCTGCCTGTACTGTGTGGTGGCGCACGGGGCCATTTTGCGGATTTATGAGAAAAAACCGCTGGTGGCCGACCAGGTCGCCGTCAATTACAAAAAAGCCGACATCACGCCGCGTCAGCGCGCCATGCTGGACTTTGCAATGAAGGTCTGCCTGCAGTCCCACACGATTGAAGACGCTGACTTTGCCGCTCTGGCAGCGCACGGCCTCGACGATGAAGACGCCTGGGATATCGCTGCGATTACCGCATTCTTTGGCCTGAGCAACCGCATGGCCAGCTTCAGCGGTATGCAGCCCAACCCGGAGTTTTACCTGATGGGACGGGTGCCGAAGCAAAAATAAGCCGCGTTTTTTGGCTGTTTTAGAAATCGCCGCTTACGCTCCAACCAAGCGCCTTGCGCGCCTATTCATTGGGCTACCGCCATTTTTTTCAAAAATTCAGCTTGAAACGACCTGTCTGAGCCAGTCTGGCAGGGTTTTGGCTTTTTGTGCGGGAAAGTCAACCCAAATCGCGGTGGCACCACCTGCTGCGCAAACAAGGCCGGGCTCGCTGGTGAGTTCCATCGTGCCCCAGGTTTCAAACGTGGTCCGGCCTGGGTCTGACACATACATTTTGATCAGAACATCACCGGGGTACTGCAGCTGCTTGTAAAAATTACAAAATGCGTTAACGATGACAGGGCCTTCACCAGCGGCATCTGGCCCGCAGCCAATGCTGCTCATCCACTCGATGCGAACGGTCTCCAGATAGCGAAAGTACATGGCGTTGTTCAAATGGTTCATCGCGTCCATGTCGCCCCAGCGAATGGGTACAACCATTTCATAAACCAGTTTTTTGAATTCAGGAATTTCAATTTTCATGCGCAAGCTTTCAACATCGATCAGCGGTGTGCACGTATGCTTGCCAGGATACCCATTGCAAACAGCACACACGCCGATGCCTGTAATAACGTAGGCCACTGATCGTCCCAGACAAACGAATAAAACAGCGCAAACAGCGTCTCGCTGACAATCAGCTGGCCGCACAGACTGGCGCTGAGGCGCTGGCTGGCAATGTTCCACAAAACGGTAGCGAGCCAGGCCGAACCAATGCCCGTTGCTATACAAATCAGAGCTGCTAGCCCAATATTTTCTTGGGCCAGCAGCACATTTGCATCACTGCCCGCGACCAACCACAAGCCCAAGGCCCCCAGACCGGTGGCCACGCCCAGCCAATTGGCCCATGTCGAGGCAGTGATGTGCGGATGCTTTTTAAGCCAGGCGGCGTTCAGCAAGCCAAAGGCCGTCCAGCACAGCATGGAAGCCGCGGCATACCCCACACCGCGCCAAAAATCATCGCCAGAGGGAATCAAGGTACCCGTCAGCGCCGACTGCACCATCAAGCCCAGACCGAGCAGCGTCAACAACAGCCCCGGCAATAAGCCGCCCCAGCGCAAGCCCGCAGGTTTGCCCAGCAGCATCATCCAGACGGGAATGGTGCCAATGATCAGGGTGGGCACTTCGGTGCCCGCATCGCGAATGCTGAGCACCAGCAGCAGGTAATAAGCGCTAAAGCCCAGCACACTCAGGCCAACAGCCCATACCGCCTGCCGCAGACTAGGCCAAGAAGACTGGCGAACCAGCAGCAGCAGAGCAAAAGACCAGGCGCCATAAGACAAAAACCGTCCCACCGTCAGATCAACAGACGACAAGCCCGGTGTCATGCGCGGAGCAATAAACACAAGGCCCCACAGCGCACCAGCAGCCAGGCCAGCAAGGATTCCAGTCAACATGTCAAGTCACTGTATTCACGACTTTTCAAGCAGGGGCCGCGCATCTGGCTTTGCCAGTCCGCAGGCGCAGCGGCCACATGCAGTGGGCAAGCGTGGGGGCTATATCGCAAAACCGTCGTCTGCCGCAATGACCGCGCCATTGACAAAATGACTCTGCGGGCTGGCCAGCATCACCAGCACGGCGTCCAGGTCTTCAGGCGTGCCGATGCGTTTGCGCGGCAGCATTTGCACCAGTTTTTTGCCTTGTTCGGTTTCCCAGTGGTGGTGGTTGATCTCCGTGTCAATGTAGCCCGGGCAAATAGCGTTGACGTTGATACCGAATTTGCCCCACTCAAGCGCCATGGCCTTGGTCATCTGAATCACGGCAGCTTTGCTCATGCAGTACACGCCAATTTGCGGCAGCACACGCAGCCCGGCCATCGATGCAATGTTGATGATGCGCGCGCCGGCAAAGCCGCCAGGTGCGGTGCCGCGCGAGCGCGCAAGCATGCGCTTGCCGACTTCTTGCGCAACAAAAAATGCGCCTTTGACATTGGTGTTGAAAATGAAATCGTAGTCGTCCACAGCCACATCCTGCAAGCGCTGGGTGGTACTGACGCCTGAGTTGTTGATCAGAATGTCAATCGGCCCGACTTCGGTTTCGGCATGTGCCACGGCAGATTTGATGCTGTCGTGATCCGTCACATCCAGCTCAACCACATGCGCGGCGCCGCCTTCGGCCTCGATGTAAGCGCGCAAGTCTTTGAGCTTGTCCATTCGCCGACTGGCCAGGATCACAGCCGCACCCGCACGGCTCAGGGTTTTGGCAAATTGCGCGCCCAACCCGCCAGAAGCACCGGTGACCAGCGCAACGCGCCCTGAGAGATCGAGACTGTAAGCCATGCTTAACTCCTGAATTGATGTGTCAAAAAGAACGGCCGTTCTATTTAAATTTCACAGCATAAAATCATATCAATTCATTATCAGTGAGTAAAAAGATGACAAGCAGCGAAATTCTGGCTCAATTTGGACCCCGTGAAGCGATGGAATACGACGTGGTGGTGGTCGGCGGCGGGCCTGGCGGTTTGGCCACTGCCATTCGCCTGAAGCAACTGGCTGCCGAGAAAGGCACTGAGGTGTCGGTTGTCGTGCTTGAAAAAGGCTCCGAGCCGGGCGCGCATATTTTGTCGGGAGCGGTGATGGACCCGCGCGCCATGAACGAGCTGATTCCGAACTGGAAAGAACTCGGCGCGCCTTTGAACCAACCCGTCAATGGCGACGACCTGTTGGTGCTCAGCGAAACCGCCAGCACCCGCACACCCGACTGGCTGATGCCGCGCAATTTTCACAATGATGGTTGCTACGTCGTGTCTTTGAGCAATGTGACCAAATGGATGGCGGCCCATGCCGAGAGCCTGGGCGTTGAAATATTTCCGGGCTTTGCAGCCGCTGAAGTGCTTTACAACGACGACGGCTCCGCGAACGGGGGTTTACCTTCGGTCAAGGGCGTGGCCACCGGTAACTTAGGCATTGGCAAGGACGGCGAGCCGACCGACAGCTTTCAGCTGGGCATGGAACTGCATGCCAAGTACACCGTGTTTGCCGAAGGCGCACGCGGCCACCTGGGCAAGCAACTGATTGCCAAGTACCAGCTGAACGCCGGCAAAGACCCGCAGACCTACGCCATTGGCGTCAAAGAGTTGTGGGAAGTGGACCCGGCCAAGGCCCAGCCCGGCCTGGTGGTGCACACCAGCGGCTGGCCGATTGCCGACGGCAGTTTTGGCGGCGGCTTTTTGTACCACCTCGAAGGCAACAAAGTCACGCTGGGCTTTGTGCTGGGCCTGGACTACAAGAACCCCTGGATGAGCCCTTTCGAAGAAATGCAGCGCTGGAAAACCCACCCGGCCATCCGCGCCCACCTCGAAGGCGGTAAGCGCATCGGCTACGGCGCGCG
>CAMARI010000185.1 GCA_945860515.1 Polaromonas sp. YR568 | reverse complement strand
GAGGCGGGGGCTGACCCGGTGGTGATGGTCAAGCGTGAATGGTTTGACGTGGTCGGCTTTTCGCTGGGCAATGTGGAGCAGCTCGATGACTTGGCCGCATGCATCAAAAGCGTGCGCGCAGCAGCCTTGAATAAATCGATCTGCGTTATGGTCGGCGGGCCACTTTTTCTGGTCAATCCAGAGTACGTTGCCTACGTGAATGCAGATGCAGCGTCGACCGACGGCGCTCAAGCACCTGGTTTGGCCGCAAGGATGGTGGCTGCTGCGCGAGATCAAGGCGTTGGCGTGGGCGATCTCTTGGTTTCTTAGGGCAATGCTCTTCTTGCATTCTGACCAATCCCACCGCAGTTAACCGTATCTCCAGGCACATGTGAAGTTACAGCAACAGACAACAAAAGAACTCGCCATCGGGCAATTTGACAGCCCCGAGATGTTTCTAGCAGGTCTGGACGCGCAAACTACCGCTTCTTTAATTTCTGCTGCTGCTGACGTCGCTCTCATCTTAGATGAGCACGGGGTGATTCAGGATGTCGCTTTTAGCAACAACGAGCTGCAATACGGCCACCATGACTGGCTGGGCAAGCCCTGGCTTCAAACCGTCACCGTAGAAAGTCGGACCAAAGTTGAGGAAATGCTGAGCGAGGCCTTCAGCAACGGCAGCGCCAAGTGGCGGCATATCAACCATCCATCAGCCGACAGCGCCGACCTGGCACTGCTGTACACCATCGTCCCGCTGAGCCGCGAGGCTGGCCCCCACCGCTCGGTCGCCTTTGGCCGCGACTTGCGCGCACAGGTGGCGTTGCAACAACGCCTGGTCAGTGCTCAGCTGTCGATGGAGCGCGACTACTGGCGCTTGCGCCATGTGGAGACGCGCTACCGATTGCTGTTCCAGGTCGCCGCCGAGGCTGTACTGATATTGGACGCCACGTCTGAAAAGCTCGAAGAGGCCAACCCAGCCGCCTACACATTGCTCGGCGACAAAG
This sequence comes from Polaromonas sp. YR568, assembly GCA_945860515.1. Classification (GTDB taxonomy): domain Bacteria; phylum Pseudomonadota; class Gammaproteobacteria; order Burkholderiales; family Burkholderiaceae_C; genus Polaromonas. The sequence goes on along the minus strand of CAMARI010000185.1, from coordinate 4,669 downwards.
CGCGGGGCTCCACGTGGATGCTGAATCAAAGCCTGGACTCCTTAAGCGCGCCGGCGGTGTTGCAAATGTTTGCCGCATTGCGCTTGCGCGGCCGGGCTGACCCGATCACCGTGTGTTTTGCAGGCTCTGCTGATGTGTACACCCTGTCGGGGTCGCTGTTCCGGCAAGAAAACTCCACCCATTTTCTGATCCGGATCACCCCCCTAAAACAGACCCAGGCTTCTTCTGAAAGCAGCATGGCGCAATTGCTGCTGCGCGTCGTTGACAACAGCCCAGATGCCTTTGCTGTGACCGATCTGGACGGCCGGGTTTTGACGGTCAACCGGGCTTTTCTGGAACTGACACAACTGGCCAGCGAAGCCCTGGTTCGCGGCGAGCCCTTGCAAAAGTGGCTGGGCCGCAGCGGCGTCGACATGAACGTGCTGATTTCCAACTTGCGCCAGCGCGGCACAGTTCGTCTGTTTGCCACCACCCTTCAAGGTGAGTACGGATCGACAGCAGATGTCGAGATTTCAGCCGTCAGTGTGACGACCGGCGACCAGCCATGCCTGGGTTTCACGATTCGAGATATCGGCAGACGCTTGACGAACGAACCCATGACCAGCAAGGACCTGCCGCGCTCAGCCAGCCAGATGACCGAGCTGGTGGGCCGGGTTCCACTGCGCGACATCGTGCGTGAAACCACGGATCTGATTGAAGAACTGTGCATACAGGCCGCGCTGGAATTGACCGGTGACAACCGCGCGGCCGCTTCCGAAATGCTGGGTTTGTCTCGGCAAAGTTTGTATGTCAAGCTCAAGCGTTTTGGCGTGAACGATGCGTTGCCTGAAAACTGACGGGACTCAAAAAATAAGTTGAGCGATACTAATTCAGTAGCTTCTCACCCACATATTTATTAGGCTTCATGCCGAAAAGCCACCTAACCTCGACGTATTAGGTGTCTCAGGCGCCGCTTAGGTCCTGATTGAGCAGGTCCAGTTGCTGCCGGTTGATGCCCAGCATGGTGGCGGCCTTGTTCAAATCTGCGCCAGCCCGCTCCATTGCCATGCGGATGAAGTTGCGCTGCAAAACCTCCGAGGCCCGCCGCATCAGCTCCGGCAATGCGGCACTGCCGACCTGGTCACACAGCACCTTGACCGCCGCCTGCATCGGCTCGACCGTCACAGAAATCTCGCCGCCTGGCGCTGGCGTGAGGCGAATGCTAAAACCGATGCAAGGCGGGTCAATCTCACTGAGCAGGGTAGCCGCGACTTCAACAGGCCTGACAATCGCATCACGTGGCAGCACGTTTGAAGGTAAATAGCCGGTCATGCCTTCGCGGCTGACCCGCGACAACAGCTCGGCAAAGGGCTCGCTCGGCAAACTGAGCCAGTCCGACAGGGGACGGCCGCGTACCGATGCCTCGGTGCTGGCTTGCACCAGCTTCAGAAAAGCCGGGTTGGCCACCAGCACGCCACCGTCTACATCGGTCACCGCCACGCCGTCGCTGGCGCTGTCAACCAGCCGCGCCAGTGTGGCGCCGAGATTGCCCGACGCGCCCAACTGTTCGGTGGTTCTGATTCTGACCAGCAGTTGCTGGGAGTCGATGACCTTGAAGGGTGTGGCAGTGACGCTGGTACTGGTGACGCGGCCCAAAAGCTGGGCCCGCGTTTCGGTCGACTGCCCGGTTGCCAAGGCGCTGTTCAGCGCCGCGGTGACGATGTCGCGTGAATGTCGCTCAAAGCCAAACGCAGCGTTTTGCCCCACCACCTGGGGCAATGACAAGTCAAACAATTCTGATGCACTTTGATTGGCTTCAATGATATGGAGCGTGCTGCCATCCACCACAATCACCGCATCAGTCGCCACTTGAAACAGCAGCCGGTAGCGTGCCTCGGCCTGCCGTGCCTGGGCGTAATTTCGCTCCATTTCACGCTGCGCGCCTATGAATTTTTGCTGCAAAGCCGCGGTGATCCCCAAATCACGCCCGACGGCCAAAATCGGCCCACGTGCACCCAGCCGCATCGCGGTGTAAGCCACGGGCACGATGGCACCGTCACCAGCGGGGTGATTGACTTCGCGTTTTCGGGTGGCGCAGGTCGGTGAGGCTTCAGCCATCAGCCGCTCGACTTTGGCTTTGCATTCGCTCGTCACGGTATCTGCCCAACGATGACCGACCCAGGTGTGGGCGTCGCTGGCCAGCGGTGTTGATGCACGCTGGTCAACGCGCTGCACCACGCCTGCCTCGTCAATCACCAGGGCGATATCACCCCCCAAAGACACCATGGTTCGGGCGAGCTCGGGCGCCCACTCAGACAATGACTCTGAAAAGGTGGATGCTGCGCTCGCTTCATTCCAACGGGTCGCGTTCATTGCTTCGGTCATGACTTCACCTTCAACCTAAATTTGGCCACCCATCAAGATGGACGGCAGCCTGTCATGCCAAGCGTTGGGGTTGCTTCACATGACGTGTCAACAGACTCTGTGACTGTTTTGCATCAGTTGAGTGTAAGTGTAAATATAAGTTGACACAAGCAAATGTCAACTAAATAATACACCCATGCTCACTTTGGCCCCGCGCCCGTCCTTTTCGACAGTCACAGAACTGTTCAAACCCATCACCTGGTTCCCGCCGATGTGGGCGTTTGCTTGCGGCGTGGTGGCCTCTGGTGTGGCCATGCAGGGCAAATGGTTGCTGGCAGTGGTGGGGGTGGCGCTGGCCGGGCCTTTTGTGTGCGCCACCAGCCAGGCCGTCAATGACTGGTATGACCGCCACGTCGATGCCATCAATGAGCCGCTGCGGCCGATTCCTTCAGGTCGTATGCCCGGCCAATGGGGGTTTTATATCGCCGTTCTGTGGACGCTGATCTCGATGCTGGTAGCCACGGTGCTCGGTTTTTGGGGCTTTTGTGCAGCAGTGGCGGGCTTGCTGCTGGCATGGGCCTACAGCGCCCCGCCGATTCGGCTGAAAGAAAACGGCTGGTGGGGCAACGCGGCCTGCAGCCTCAGTTATGAGGGCATTGCCTGGGTAACCGGCGCTGCGGTGATGGCCGGTGGCGTGATGCCCGACAGTCGCTCGCTCGCGCTCGCCTTGCTCTACAGCATTGGCACCCACGGCATCATGACGCTGAACGACTTCAAGGCGGTTGAAGGTGACCGGCAAATGGGCGTGCGGTCTTTGCCAGTCCAGTTGGGCGTACAAAACGCGGCTCGCGTGGCCTGCGGCGTGATGATCGCGTCGCAACTGGTGGTCGTGGGCTTGCTGCTGAGCTGGGGCAAGCCGGTACACGCTGCCTCGATCGCGGGGTTGATGGCGGCACAACTGATCATGATGCGTCGGTTTTTGGCCAGTGTGACAGAGCGCGCCCTGTGGTACAGCGGCTTTGGCGTGCCGCTGTTCGTGGCCGGCATGATGGTCAGCGCCTTTGCGCTGCGCGGCTTGATTGAAGCTGGCGTGTGATTGATTTGATTTTTAAAAGGTGAACAACATGAGTCCTAACAACACTTTTGGCGAAACATTTGATGTGGTGGTGGTCGGTGGTGGCCCCGCAGGAGCAACTGCAGCGCATGAGTTGGCCCAGCGTGGGCGGTCTGTGTTGCTGCTGGATCGTGCAGGTCGCGTCAAGCCCTGCGGCGGCGCGATTCCGCCGCGCCTGATCAAAGACTTTGCCATCCCAGACAATCTGCTGGTGGCCCGCGCCACATCGGCACGCATGGTCTCGCCCAGCAGCAACAAGGTGGACATCCCCATCGACAACGGCTTTGTCGGCATGGTCAACCGGGAAGAGTTTGACGAATGGCTGCGCGAGCGCGCTGCCAGCAGTGGTGCAGTGCGCCGCATTGGCACGTTTGAACGCATTGAGCGCGACCCCGACGGTATGGCGGTGGTGCATTTTGAAGCCCGTGAGCATGCACAAAAATCCGGTGCCAAGGCGGGTGTTTATGCGGCACGGGTGCGCGCCCGAAGCATCATTGGTGCAGACGGCGCGCGGTCTGAAGTCGCCCGCCAAACCGTGCCCGGTGCAAGCCACCCCAAATGCGTTTTTGCGTACCACGAGATCGTGCGCGCCCCGGACGTTAAACCGGCCGGTTACAGCGATTCGCGTTGTGATGTTTATTACCAGGGCAAGTTGTCGCCTGATTTCTACGGCTGGGTGTTCCCGCACGGCGACACACTGAGCATTGGCACAGGCAGCGCTGATAAAGGCTTTTCATTGCGCGGTGCAGTCGGTCAGTTGCGCCAGATTTCTGGTTTGGAAAACGCCGAAGTCTTGCGTCGTGAAGGCGCGCCGCTGCCCATGAAGCCCCTCAAGCGCTGGGACAACGGCCGCGATGTGGTACTTGCAGGTGATGCCGCAGGTGTGGTCGCACCTGCATCGGGCGAAGGCATTTACTACGGCATGTACGGCGGCCAGCTGGCAGCGCAGTCGGTGCATGAGCTGCTGGAGACCGGTGATGTGAGCGTCTTGAAGCTGGCACGTAAACGCTTCATGAAAGAGCACGGCCTGGTGTTTGGCGTTCTGGGCATCATGCAGTGGTTCTGGTACGGCAGTGAAAAACGCCGCGAGCGCTTCGTCAAGATCTGCGAGGACCGCGACGTGCAGCAACTGACTTTTGAGTCTTACATGAACAAAAAACTGGTGCGCAAAAAACCCATGGCCCATGTGCGCATTTTCATCAAGGACATGGG
>CAMARI010000184.1 GCA_945860515.1 Polaromonas sp. YR568 | reverse complement strand
GCTCAGTCGTGAAACCTGCATTGTTCCGATCACAAGCTCACCGCGACCATGGTGCTTGACACATCCTGGCGCAGTAATTTCTGTGGCCACATAGACGACAGAGGGGATCACCGCATGGGGTACATGTTGTGCAATCAGGGCTGCATTCTCTACACCGTTTTGTAAACTCATTATCAAAGCGTGCGGGGCGAGGTAGGGCGCAATTTGAAGTGCGACCGAAGCGCTGTCTGTTGATTTGACACAGAACAATACCAAGTCCGCTGTTCGCAAGCTTGAAAAGTCACTGCTGGCCTCAATCCGAATGATCTCTGTCTCAGGGGATGTTGATAAATCTAACTTCAAACCGTCGCGTGTTGTAGTCTGCACATGTGCGGGTCGACCGATGAGCGTCACCCTGTGCCCAGCGCGGGCGAGCATAGCGCCATAAAAGCTGCCAACGGCGCCTGCGCCAACTACTGCAATTTGGTTAAAGCTGGGTGTGTTCAAGTAGGCCCTTAATTTGCCGAAAATTTAATTTTGTTGTCTATCTTTTTTAGAGCATTCTATTCAGTGGTTAACCTTGAAAGATGTTCCTTAGGATCTCATTCACTCGATTATCTATGCACTCTCCGACCTCAGCAAATAGCCTATGGACGCCAAAACAGCATTCGAGGGATTTCACGGGGATCTTGTTTTGTACCGTAGTGCCATACTTGGTTTTAAAACTTCGAGTTGACGCGTGAACCTATGACCGAACCCTGTTCCATGCTGTTCGTCCCTGCGGACACTGATCGCTTCCTAGCCAAGGCGGGTCAGCGTGGCGCCGATGCGCTTATTCTGGACCTTGAAGACGCGGTGGCGCGCCAGTCCAAGGAAGCCGCAAGGAAGAACCTTGCGACCTTCGTGCCCTTGCTTCAGCACAGCGCCGGTGTGCCCATCTATGTTCGTGTAAACAATGAGCCTGAGCTTCTTGCAGCAGATATTGAGGCTGCCGTCGCGGCCGGCGCAGATGGCTTGCTGATGCCCAAGGTGGACTCGGCCGCGCAAGTGATTCAACTTGATGCTGACATGCTTAGGCTGGAAAGGCAGTACCGGCGCGCGCCAGGCGGCATTCGCGTGGTGGCTTTGCTAGAGTCGCCTCTGGCCATCTGTCATGCGCTGCAAATTGCACAGTCGTCCCCACGCCTTTCGGCTCTTTTATTTGGTACTGAAGACTTCGGCGCAACGACGGGCCTAGAGTCGATTCCCGAGAGCATGTCGGTTCCGGCTCAAATGGTGGCGCTGGCTGCTTCTGCTGCCGGTCTCCATCCCATGGGACTGCCCGGCACGGTGGCCGAGTTCACGGACGCAGATGCCTATCGCGCCGTCGCAATGAAGGCTCGGCGCATCGGCATGCGCGGATCTATCTGCATCCACCCTGCGCAAGTGCAGATCATCAATGAGGTGTTTGGCGGCACTGTCGAGGAAGCCGACAGGGCTCGCCGCTTGCTTTCAGTTTTCGACGTTTCTGTGGCGGCCGGCCGGGGGGCCATCGCCCATGAGGGCAAGATGATAGACGAGCCTATCGCCATCCGCGCTCGTCGCTTTCTGCAGCGTTACGACGCACTGCAGCTTCGCCGTTCGCGCGGCAAAGTGGTGACCCCATGAGCGACCCTGCATCAGGGCGAATGCCTCTCACCGGCATCCGTGTGCTAGACCTTTCACGCCTCATGGCAGGCAACATGCTCACGCTTCAGTTGGCGGACTTTGGCGCCGAGGTTATCAAGGTGGAAAGCGCTCAAGGCGACACACTTCGCGACTGGACAAACGATGGCAAGCCGCTGTGGTGGAAGGTCTATGGCCGCAACAAGAAAAGCATCTGCCTTGACCTTAAGAGCGATGTCGATCGCCAAGCCCTGCTCAAGCTAGTACCGCAGGCGCAAGTGGTCATCGAAAGTTTTCGCCATGGTGGTATGGAAGCCTTTGGGCTGGGCCCAACTATTTTGCACGCGGTAAACCCTCAGTTGGTCATCGTGCGCATCTCTGGATGGGGGCAGACGGGGCCATATGCGCACCGTCCTGGCTTTGGTACCCTTGTAGAGGCTTTCTCCGGCTTCGCGCAGCGCAACGGCTTTCCGGACAAGCCACCCGCACTGCCTAACCTAGGCCTGGCGGACATGATCGCCGGGCTTTCAGGTGCTTTCGCCACACTTGCTGCCGTGCGGGAGGTAGAGGTCAATGGCGGCTTAGGACAGATCATCGACTTGTCATTGCTAGAGCCCATGCTCGGTGTGCTGGGTCCGGACGCAGCCATCTACCAGCACACCGGCAAGTTGCCACGTCGCTTGGGCAATCGCGTGGAGAACGCGGCGCCTCGCAATGCCTACCTTTGCAGCGACGGCGTGTGGATGGTCATGTCAGGTTCTACACAGCGAATGGCAGAGCGAGTGCTGGATGCTATCGGCAAGTCCGAACTGGTGTGTGATCCTCGCTATGTCAACAACGCCGCGCGCATTGCCAACGTGGATTCGCTGGACGAGATGATTGGCAACTTCGTTGCCCAGCGCACGCTGAAAGATAACCTTTTGCACTTTGGCAAGTTCGAGGTAACAGTCGGTCCCATGATGAATGTGGATCAGCTGATGCGCGACCCGCATGTCACTGAGCGCCAAGTGCTGGTGGAGGTGCCAGACCCGCAACTTGGTAGCGTCATGATGCACAACGTTTTTCCGCGCCTATCGCGCACACCTGGGCGCATTCGCAGCAACGCGCCGGAAATCGGACAGGACCAAGTCCTGCTCGGTGGATCAAAACCCGCCAACTAAAAAATTGAAAAGGAGACTCCCCATGAACTTCATCAACTCCCGCCGCCGCCATATCGCCGCTGGCCTGGCACTGGCACCGCTTGCAACCAGCTTGTCCGTTTTTGGACAGGCTGCCATGCCAAAGACCCTCACTCTTTTGGTTCCGCAGAACGCAGGTGGATCTAATGATGTTGTGGCGCGTGCTGTTGCGGCTCGCTTGCCTCAGCTTATTGGTGGATCGAACGTCGTTGTAGAAAACCGCCCCGGTGCGGGGGGTAACGTTGGCTCAGCTTGGGTTGCAAAGTCCGCTCCCAAGGACGGTAGTGTCTGGATGGTCACAGTGAACAGCGCTCAGGCAGTCAATCCCAGCCTTTACAAGTCTACGGGCTTTGACCCCATCAATGACTTTGAGCCAGTAGCCGGGATTGCGATCGTGCAGCACGCGATCGTCGTGAATCCTAAGTTCCCAGCAAACACCTTGTCGGAGCTGGTTGCGCTGGTACGCAAGGATCCCGGTAAGTACAGCTACGGCTCGTCGGGCAACGGCACTTTTTCGCATCTGCTGATGGAAATGCTGAAGAAGTCGCAGAATGTACAAATCACGCACATTCCCTATAAAGGCGTGGCTCCAGCTCTCACGGACGTTATCGGAGGCAACCTCGATATCATGATCAGCACCATTCCGGCCTGTCTGCAGTTCGTCAAGGGCGGGCAGCTCAAGGCGTTGGCCGTACCCTCGCTGCAACGCGCTCCGGCGCTTCCCAACGTGCCGCTCGCCAATGAGACTGTGCCAGGCCTGGTTGGTGAGTTGTGGGTAGCCATGTATGCGCCCAAGGGCGTATCGCGTGAGCTGATCGAGCAGATGCGCAAGGCAGTCGCTGCTGTTCAGATCTTGCCTGAAATGGACACCTTCTTCAGTGCCCAGGGAGCGACCCCGATGAAGGCCGGACCGGCCGAACTTGCGACCATTACCAAGGACGAGATCGCTCGATGGGCGCCAGTGATCCGCGAATCCGGTATGAAGGTCGACTAGCCACAGCCACTTTCCAGCGCATTTGTTTCGATTAAGCCCCTCAGCTGGGCTGGAATTTGGAAGCTCTGGACACAAACGAATTCGTGGGTCAATCTGAAGACATAGACCTACAGAAAGTTGGCTTTAAACCGGTTCACCAAATCGAATGCCAACTTTAGCCATCGCATCCACAGTGGAGGGGCCCCAGCGTTTGGCAATTTCTTCCCCGCTGGACTTGGCGTGATAAACCGCGTCTTGTGTATCACCAGGCTCAGGTTGGATCATGACCAGCAGTCGACCTAATTCTGTTCCGACATTTTTGAAATCACGGTAAATACCTGACGGCACTGACACAAAATCTAAGGGCTCTAGGATGGTAGAAAACTGCCCTACATCGCCCCAAATAATTTCAAACCGACCTTGGACACAAAAGAAATTTTCTACAGCGCCGGTGTGTTTGTGCAGGCCCGCGCTGTCACCCGGGGGGCATTCAGCCAAAGTGATTGTCAACCCAGGAGCTCCCTTAACCGGCGCAATTTTGCTACGGCCTTCCCAGCCTTTGGGTGACATGATGGGCATGACCTTATCGGGTGACATCATCAGCATGGCCTCGGGGGGGATACCCTCCGAGTTGTTCATCGAGTCTTTGTAGGGCACCAAATCTGCATAACGGGCTACACGGTGGGGGACTGTATCGTCAAGTGGATTGTGTTTTGTCATGATGGGCAGCCTAGATTAAGTTAAGGGTTTCTGGGGGATTGATAGCGTATTGAGGTGTGTCATTTCTGCGGCGCTCAATTCAATGATCTGAACAATCTCTTCTAACTGTGTAGTTGTACGAGCGCTAGCAATTGGCGCGCAGACTTGGGGGTGTGAGCGCAACCAGGCCAAGGCGATTGCCGAAACCGGTGCGCTGCGTGTTTGAGCCATATCGCGCAAAGCTTCAATGATTTTCCAGTTTTGGTCTGAATAAAATTCAGCAACACCTTCTGCGCGAACGGAGTCAATTTTTAAACCGGGGCTGTATTTGCCTGACAAAAACCCACGCGCTAGACCATAAAAAGGGAATGCACCTAAGCCGTTGGAAGCAAGCACGGGGGCTTGCTCAGATTCAAATGGTTCTCGATGCACCAAGTTGTATTGGTCTTGCAGTGCAATATAGTAGGGCAGGGCATGTTGGGCTGAGATGCTCAGCGCCTCTTGCAGGCGTGCACCGGTATGCTGAGAAGCAGCGATATATCGCACTTTGCCTGCTTTGATCAGTTGGTCATAAGCACCCAAGGTTTCTTCCATCGGGGTTTTGGCATCATCGCGGTGTGAGTAATAAATATCGATGTAATCAGTTTGCAAACGGCGCAGTGAATCGTCGCACGCAGCCAAAATATTCGCAGCCGACAAGCCAGGCCGGGTGTTGAGTAGCGCAACCTTTGTTGCAATGACAAATTTTTGGCGATCTTGCTTTTTCAGCCAATGGCCAATGATTGTTTCTGACTCACCGCCTTGATTTCCAGGCTTCCACTGCGAATAAGCATCTGCAGTATCGATGAAATTGCCGCCATGCGATTCATATGCATCCAGCACAGCATTCGATTCTTTTTCGTCGGCACTCCAGCCAAAGACATTGGCCCCAAGGCAAAGTGGATAAACGCGTAAATCAGTTTTTGGAATTTTGATCATGGGCTTGCTGGTTCAGTGTTGTGCGTCAAGGTCGAGAGGGTAGATAGGGCGTCGAACATGTTTGAAGTCGAGAACGCTGAAATCAGAAGTGCAAACGCCTACCCCTGAGCATTCGACAATGGAGCTTGCCAAATGACCAAACCCTGCGCGCCAGTGCACTCGGCTCTTAAGCATCAGAAAGCGCTTCTTGCTTGGATCAAT
>CAMARI010000183.1 GCA_945860515.1 Polaromonas sp. YR568 | reverse complement strand
TTTTCCATAGATCTTCGGGCTCAAAAGACTTCAATTGTGGCTGAACTGAAACGACTGGCAAGTCAGACAAGCGCCTTTTCCGGTTCATGTTGAGCGCGTTAATTGCACCAGCTGCGCGTTTAACTTTTCCAGCGTGGCTGTGAAGTCTTCCAGGCGTTTTTGCTCTTGTGCCAGCACAGCGGGCGGTACTTTGGCCACAAACGCCTCATTGGCAAGCTTGGCCTTGACCTTGACCAGCTCAGCGTCAAGCCGGGTGATTTCCTTGCCGATGCGCAGTTTTTCTGCTGCCACATCAACTTCCATATGCAGGCAAATTCTGGCTTCACCCACCACAGCCACGGGCGCGGCTTGCGCGGCTGTTGCCCACGCGACCTCATCGTCAAACACCCTGACTTCGCTCAGCTTGGCCAGCGCCTTGATGACTGCGCTGCTGGCCGTCATGAAGGCTGCATCACCTATCACGTAAAGGGGCAGGCGGGTGGCTGGTGACACCTTCATCTCGCCGCGCAATTCGCGCGTGGCGTCGACCAGTGTTTTCAGCTTGGCCACATGCGCTTCGGCCGCCTCGTCAATCTTGTTCGGCTGGCTTTGCGGGTACGGGGCTTGTCCAACATAGGTCGTTTTTTTGATGCCTGCGACCACAGCGACCTGCTGCCATAGCGACTCGGTGATGAACGGGATCAGTGGATGCGCCAATCGCAAAATCGCCTCAAGGGTACGAATCAGCGTGCGGCGGGTAGCTCGTTTTTGCGAATCATTGCCGGTCTGAATTTGCACCTTGGCAATTTCCAGGTACCAGTCACAAAACTCGTCCCAGACAAATTGGTAAATGCTGCCTGCAACGTTGTCCAGGCGGTAGTCTTCAAAGCCTTTGGCAACATCTGCTTGAACGCGTTGCAGTGTCGACGAAATCCATCTGTCGGCTTGCGAGAAGCTCATGTAGTTATGAAACTCACCGCCCGGCCGGCACTGCTCTTTGGTGTGGTCGGCCAGCCCGCAGTCCTGGCCCTCGCAGTTCATCAGCACAAAGCGCGACGCGTTCCAGAGCTTGTTGCAAAAGTTGCGGTAGCCTTCGCAGCGCTTGCTGTCAAAGTTGATGCTGCGGCCTAAACTGGCCAGTGATGCAAAAGTAAAGCGCAGCGCATCGGCGCCGTAGCCAGGTATGCCAGCGGGGAATTCTTTTTCGGTGTTTTTGCGCACAGCAGGTGCGGTCTCAGGCTTGCGCAAGCCTTGCGAACGTTTGTCCAGCAGCGGGGCCAGCTCGATGCCGTCAATCAAATCTACCGGGTCCAGCACGTTGCCCTCGGACTTGCTCATTTTTTTGCCCTGAGCGTCTTTGACGAGGCCGTGGATGTAAACGTGTTTGAAGGGAACCTGACCGGTGAAATGCGTCGTCATCATGATCATCCGGGCGACCCAGAAAAAGATGATGTCGTAGCCCGTGACCAGCACGCTCGACGGTAAAAACAAATCCAGCTCTTTTGTTTTTTCAGGCCAGCCTAGAGACGAAAAGGGTACGAGCGCTGATGAATACCAGGTGTCGAGCACATCCTCGTCACGGATGAGCTTTTTACCCGGTGCCTGGGCTTGCGCGGCGGCTTCGTTTTCAGCCACGTACACGACGCCGTTCTCGTCATACCAGGCCGGAATCTGGTGGCCCCACCACAACTGACGCGAGATACACCAATCCTGGATGTTGTTCATCCACTGGTTGTAGGTGTTGACCCACTGCTCAGGTACAAACTTCACATTGCCATGGCTGACGGCATCGCGCGCTTTTTGCGCAATGGATTTGCCCGTCGGGTCACTGTCACTGACCTTACTGAGGGCCACAAACCACTGATCCGTCAACATCGGCTCGACCACCGCGCCGGTGCGCGCGCACACCGGTACCATGTTTTTATGCGGCACCGCTTTTTCTAAAAAGCCTTGCGCTTCCAGGTCTTTCAAGACGGCCTTGCGGCACACATATCGGTCCATGCCCTGGTAGGGCGCCGGGCCGTTTTCATTGATCTTGGCGTCCAGCGTGAAGATGGTGATGAGTGGCAAGTTGTGCCGCTGCGCCACCTGATAGTCGTTAAAGTCATGCGCGCCGGTGATCTTCACGCAGCCGCTGCCAAATGCCGGGTCAACATAGCTGTCGGCAATCACCGGTATGGCCCGGTTGCACAAGGGCAAGTCAACCATCTTGCCAATCAAATGCTGGTAGCGCATGTCGTCGGGGTGCACGGCCAGTGCGCCGTCGGCCAGCATGGTCTCTGGCCGGGTGGTGGCAATGTGCATGCCGCGCAGCTCGCTGCCGTCAGCTGCTTTTTGCGGGCCGTCAGAAAACCGATATTCAATGTGCCACATGAAGCTGTCGCGTTCTTCGCTTTCAACTTCCAGGTCGCTCACCGCCGACTTCAAAACCGGGTCCCAATTAACCAGCCGCTTGCCACGGTAAATCAGGCCTTGCTCGTACAGCTTCACAAAAGTTGAGGTGACCACCGTGGACATCTTGGGGTCCATGGTGAAGTACTCATGCTTCCAGGCCACCGAGTCGCCCATGCGGCGCATCTGCTGGGTGATGGTGGCGCCCGACTCTTCTTTCCATTCCCACACTTTGGCGACAAAGTTCTTGCGCCCCAGGTCGTGCCGCGTTTGGCCAGCGGCTTGCAGCTTGCGCTCCACCACAATTTGCGTCGCGATGCCGGCGTGGTCGGTGCCGGGTACCCACAGCGTGTTGTGGCCCCGCATGCGGTGGTAGCGGGTCAGGCTGTCCATGATGGTCTGGTTAAACGCGTGACCCATGTGCAGCGTGCCTGTGACATTAGGCGGCGGCAACTGGATGGAAAACGAGGGCTTGGCAGCGTCAAGGGTCGGCTCGTAAATGCCGCTTTGCTCCCACAACTGGCCAAAGTGCGCCTCAATGGCCGCAGGCTCAAATGATTTGGCCAAGCTGTCGAGGCCGGGGGTGGCGGGTGTGGCTGTCGTGGAGGTGTAGGCAGAGTCGGTCATAGTGGAATAAAAAACGGCACCGAGGTGATGCCGTTGTGTGAGCAGATGGGTAGCCTTGATTTTATTCGACGGCTGTGCGTCAGCGATCAGCTATAAAATAAGTAGCTACTCGCCCTTGTATTTAAGGGGCTAGAGCCAAAAAACTATCCCCAAAATCCCAAAAAACAGCGAAAATCAGATCCCGGCGGGCTTTTTCAGGCTCAGCATGCGGTTTTGGGGCTTGATGTCTATGATTTTGACGCCATCGCCGTCGCGCACGGTCAGCTTGACGGGCTGGTCCGGCGCGTCACGTGCCCAGACTTTTTTGTAAAAAGCCTCCAGGGTAGTAACCGGCGCACCGTCAACAGCCTGCACCACCACGCCTGGCCGCAGCCCTGCATCGTCTGCCGGGCTGCCTTCTGCCACCCGCATCACTCGCACGAAGCCTCCCTGGTCGGTGGAGGTCAAACCCAACCAAGGGCGGTTGCTTTGCATGCTGCTGCCTGATTGCTGCAGCTCCGACAAAATCGGTTTGAGCAGGTCAATCGGTACAAACATGTTGCCCGGCATGCGTTTGTTCTCCCCCAATGCGTCCATCACCAGCAGCGATCCAATGCCCATCAGCTCGCCCTTGTGGTTAAACAGTGGCGCGCCGCTGTGGTTGCCCCGGCCGCTGCTGACTGGCGGGCTGGTGAACAGGGCGGTGTCCAGATGGTATTCCCAAGTGCCGGAAAACGCGCGTTTGCTGACCAGTTGCGTCATGCTGGAACCGCCGCCGTCACCGTCGGCGGTGGCGCCAGTGGCGGCCATCAGCGGCTCTCCCGGGTTCATGTCTTGCAGGCTGCCCAGAGCCACCGGTACCACGCCGCGCATAGGCAGCAAGGGCTTGATGAGGCCAAAGCCGGTGGCCTGGTCATAGGCCACGGCCACGGCGGGCAGGGTTTTGCCCGCCTGGGTGGTAATTTCGATCTGCTCGGCCTCCAGCACCAAGTAACCGATGGTCAGAATCAAGCCGTCGCTCCCAATCACCACACCCGAGCCGCTGCGGTTCAAGCCCAGAGTCCGCGCTGAGCGCGCCTCTTTGACGGCGATCACTTTGACCCCCACCACCGCTGCATTGGCCTTGGCCATGGCGTCCATGATGGTTTGCGCGCTGGACGCATTGCTGGCACTTGCTGCCCTGGCGGGTTGCAAGCAGGCCAGGCCCAAAAGCAGGGCGGCCAGAAGAAGGCCATGTATCAGCTGGGAAAGGCTGGGCAATCGCATGCTGGTTCTCCAAAATCCGCAGGCAATATGGCCTATGCGTCCCCAGAGAATGCACCGAATTTGCAAACGTTGCAACTACTTTGCAAATATCCGGCTACCCGCCTCGGGCAAGCTATTTGATGTTGCATTCGCGGCGCAGCAAAGCCGCTGCATCGTCCAAAGCGCCGACCGCGTCGCTGTTGAAGATATTGCCGGCTTCGTCTACAAACGACGCCCACAGCGCTTGGTAGTCGTTTTGGTACTGCGCCGGGGCGTTGGCGGTCACAAATGCTTCGGCGGCTTCGGGCTTGAAGCCGGCTTTTTGAACCTTGCGCAGCAGCGTGGCAGCGCTTTTCTCGGTCAACAGCGTTTTGGGCGCAGCATGGGCCGCCACGCAAAACAGCAGCGTCAGCAAGGAGCTGTCGTCGCTGTTGCCGCCCGTCAGCTGGTCCCATGCGGCGGCATTTGAACGGTCGTGGTGATCGACCTCGCTCAAGCCGTCTTCGAGCCAGAAATAACGCCCCATGAAGGCGGGCATGTGGTCGAACAGCTTGCGGGTGGCGAGTTGGGTATCCAGAATTTTGCCAGCATCGCGCCCGATGGACTGCTGCGCCTGGCTGACCACATCCTGAAATTCGGCAGGTAATTTCTTGGGTTGGGTGTTGGCTATCAACAGCACAAAGCCGGCCTCATGTGACGCGTATTTTTTGCGCAGGCCGGCAATCATCTTCTCAAACCCCACCCAGTCGGGCAGCCTGTTGCCCCGCGAGGCCAGCACCAGCAGGGCGGTGCGAATCACGGCTTGTGCGTCTTTGCCCGCTTCTTCTAGATCGTCTGCATCCAGGCCCAGCTCGCCAGCCAGCCATAAAGCCGCATCAATGACGGTTGCGACCTTTTCGCGCTTGGCCAGCTCGGCCTGGTAATCGGCCAGGCTGCGCAGCGACCATTTGGCCAACTGGGGGATGTGGTCGTCCCTGAAGCCGCCTTGCTCATTCATGCCGAAGTGGCTGTTTTGCGGCATGGCAATCAGGGCTTTGAGCATGTCCGAGCCCGCTTTGGAGCGCGACAAAAAGGAATGGTCGCGCAAGGCCATCGCTGCTGCCTGCAAGTCGCCGCCGTGGGTGTGCTCCAGGTGCAGGCTCACCAGATTGACGATGCGCTCCTTGGCTTTTTCAAGCTCGGGTCGCAAAAACTCGCTACCAAAGTAGCGTGCAATCTGCACCATGCCTTTTGGCGCATCGTTGTGGATTGCGTCAAGCTTGTCACGGCCAATGATGTTGTGTTGAATGCCGTGTTGCAGCGCCTTTTCAAAAAAAGGCCGCGCGTCGTACAGAGTGACACCAACGCCTGAATCCGGTGTGTCAGCCATGCGTTTGCCTAGATGGCCGACTCTTCGTCGGAATCTCGCTTGGCAGGCGTCACATTGCCCCGGTCGGT
>CAMARI010000182.1 GCA_945860515.1 Polaromonas sp. YR568 | reverse complement strand
TGACCAGTTGCATGACGGCTTTTTCGCGGTCGGTCAGGCTGGCCAGGCGGGCTTGTACGCTGCTGCTGGCGTTGTGCTGGGCCAGCGCTGCGGCAGACAGCGCCAGCGCCTGCTCGATGCGGTCAACCAGCGCGTTGTCTGAAAATGGTTTTTCGCAAAAATCAAACGCGCCCTGTTTGACGGCCGCCACAGCCGTGGGCACATCGGCGTGACCGGTCAAAAAAATCACGGGCAGCGTGGTCAGCAGGCCATAGCCAATCAGCTTGTCAAACATGGCCAGGCCGCTCAGGCCAGGCATCCGCACATCCAGCAGCACGCATGACGGCGTGCTCACTGCAAAGCCCTGCGACACCCGCGCATCAAAGTCTTCGGCGCAGTCATACAGCTCACTTTGAAGGCGGCGCGAGCGCAGCAGCCAGGCCAGAGCCTCCCGCACACTCAGGTCGTCGTCAACGATGTAAACGGTCGCGTCTTGCACGGGTTCCATACAGGGGTCCTGCTCAAAGAAAAAGGTGGGGGCCGTCGACCGGCAAGGTAAATCGGAAGATCGTCCCCCGGGGCTGGGCGGCTTCAAAACTCAGAAAGCCGCCATGCTGTTCAATGACGGTGCGGCATAAGCTCAATCCGAGTCCCATGCCTTCAACCTTGGTGGTGAAAAACGGCGTGAACAGCTGGCTGGCCACGCCCGGCGCAATGCCGTCGCCTTGGTCAATAACAGTAAATTCAACCCAGCGGCTGGCGCCCTTGGAGGCTGCGGGCCGCACCTGCAGCGTTAACACCCGGTTGGCCGTGCCTTCCAGGTTTTGCATGGCCTGCATGCCATTGCGCGCCAAGTTCAGCAGCACCTGTTCGACCATGGTGCGGTCGCACAGCACGGCGCTTGCCTGGGGCTCCACCGTCATCACCACCGTGACCGACAACTTGCGCGCCTGCAAACTGACCAGCGGCATCACAGCGTCAAGCAGGGCCTGCGGCGCGACGGCTTCGCGCTCCTGGTCGCGGCGGCGCACAAGGTCACGCACGCTTTTGATGACCTTGCCCGCGCGTTCTGCCTGCTCGGCGATGCGGCTGACGGCGAGCTGTAAATCACTTGAAAGCGCGGCGGGCGGCGTGTGCGCTGTGTCTTTCAGCAGGTTCAGTGACCCGGTGGCATAGCTTGAAATCGCTGCCAGTGGCTGATTCAGTTCATGGCTGAGCAGCGACGCCATCTCGCCGACCATGGCCAGCCGGGCGGTGGCTTGCAGGCGGTCTTGGCTGGCACGGGACAGCTCTTCAACCCGGTGCTGCTCGGACACATCCAGAATCGCGCTCATCCAGCCGGTGTGTTTACCCACCGCATTGATCAGCGGTGCTTCCATGATCAGGACCGGAAAGCGCGTGCCGTCGGGCCGGATGAAAACCGATTCGTGACCCTCCCGGGGCAGGTTGTTGCCGGCCAGGCGAATGGTCTGACGCTGCTGGTAGATATCGGCCAGCTCCGGCGGCCAGTAGGGCGACGGAAAACTGTGGTTCAACAAGTCTTTGGCCGCCATGCCCACCATCTGGCAAAAAGCCGGGTTGACGTACGTGATCCGGCCCGACAGGTCACGCGCGCGCAGCCCGGTCACCAACGAATCTTCCATGGCCTTGCGAAAGGCCAGCGCCTCGCCCAGGTCGTGTTCGACTTTCAGGCGCCGCCGCATGTCGCGCGCCAGCAAAAACAGCACCACCATCAGCGCCAGCGACATGGCAGTCACCAGGGCTGTCAGCACGTTGGGGAACAGCCCCTGCAGCCCGAGACGGCTTTCCAGCCGCAGCACCAGCGTGTTGCCCGGCAAGTCGAGCAACTGGCGCGCCACAAATACCCGGCTGCCGCGCATGGTGGGGCCATGCAGTGCCAGGCGCGTCGCGTCAGCCTCGGTGAACGACAGGCTTTGCCCGCGTACCAACTGCTTGCTGACCAGTTCGGCCAGCAAATCTTGCAGCGCATAGGTGGCCACGGTGTAGCCAGACAGCCGCCCGGCGGCCACAATGGGCAGGCAAACATCCATCACCTCCAGCCCCAAGCCATCGACTTGCGGCACAAAATAGCTGGTTGAATACGCCGCGCCGCTCAGACGCTTGGCGGCAGAACAGGCAGACGCCACATCGGCCTGAGCGTTATCGCGGCCAAAGCGCTCAAAAATCGCCGGACGGTAAGGTGTGTTGACCGGGCTCAAAATGGCCAGCGTGTCGCTGCGCCACTCCAGCCGCAGGATCTCGCGGTGCTCACGCAGCAGCTCAGCGGCGGCCAGCAGCCAGGCATCAACGCTGGAACCACCGGACGGCATCGCCTGAAAGCTTTGAATGTTGCGCGTCAGCCCGCTGCGAATATCCCGCACGACCTCACTGGCGTCGCGCTCGAGCCGGTTTTCAATCTCACTGTTTTCATAGCGGCCGGCCAGCCACACCAGCGTGACCAGCAGGCTGAGCACCAGCGCCACCAGCAGCGCCCACAACACCGAGCGCCGTATGCGCAGCATAGGGCGCAGCATGTTGCGCACTGAGCTCACAACAATCTGTGGTCAAGTGCTGGCAAACGCAAGCGCTGCGCTGCAAGCGCGGCGTGGTCAATATCGGCCAGCACCACGCCCGGCCCCTCGGCCTGCTGGGCGATCACCTGGCCCCAACCGTCAACCACCATCGACTGGCCCCATGTGCGGCGGCCATTTTCGTGCAGCCCGCCTTGCGCGGCGGCCAGCACACAGGCCAGGTTTTCAATGGCGCGGGCGCGCAGCAACACCTCCCAGTGAACTCGCCCGGTGGTGTAGGTAAAGGCGCTGGGCACCAGCAGCAGGTCGGCGCCGCCCATGGCCAGCGCTCGGTACAGCTCCGGAAAGCGCAGGTCGTAGCAAATGCTCAAGCCCACGCGCCAGGTGTGACCGTCAACCGATGGCAGATCAAAGCTCACAGGGGCTTTGCCCGGCATCAGCACGCGCGACTCGTCGTAGCGTTCGCTGCCGTTGTCAAAGCAAAAAAGATGCATCTTGTCGTACCGGGCCACGCACTGGCCCAGCGGGTTGAACACCAGCGTGCTGTTGTACACCTTGCCCGCTTCGCTGGACTTCAGCGCAATAGTGCCGCCCACCAGCCAGAGCTTGAAGTCGGCCGCGCACTGGCTTAAAAAATCCTGCAGTGGGCCCTGGCCGTAGGCTTCGCTGATGGCCAGCTTGTCGGTGTCTTTGTATCCCAGAAGGCAAAAATATTCAGGCAGCACGGCCAGCTCGGCGCCTGCGTCTTGCGCCTGGCCCAGCAGTTGCCTGGCCGCGGCAAGATTGCGCGCCACGTCCGGCGTGGAGACCATTTGAATCGCGGCAACTTTCATGGGCTTTAGCTTGGTGCGGGGTTCTGACTGGCGTCAGGGCGTCCGTTCAACCTTGGTGATTTTGGGCTCAGTCCAACTGCCGTCAATATGGAACTCTTGCGTGTTGGCTTTGATCAGCGGCTGGCGCAAAAAGAACTGCGCCAAAAACGTTCCCAGGCCAACCACCGGGTTGATCACGGCCGTGATCAACGATGCGGTGCCCGCATTGATCTCGGGCACCACCACCACCTTCAGGTCTTGGGTTTCTTTGGCAATATCGGCACTGCCTTCCATCAACACAGCTGCATTGATGCCCTTCATTTGCAGGTTGTTGGTCGCTGCAATGCCCTGGTTGATGCCGACGTCGCCGCGCACAAAGTCAAAGGCAAAACCCTCCGAGAACACATCCCGAAAATCGAGCGCCAGGCGGCGTGGCAGTGACTGCAGGCTCAGCACACCCAGCAGCTTGGCAATACCGGGGTCGGCCTTTAAAAACTGGCCGGAATCGATATTGACATTGAATTGCCCGCTCATGCTCGGGTAGTCCAGGCTCACCGGCGAGCCCAGCCAGGCGATCTGGCCTTCCATTTTGCCCTTGCCACGCCGTATCACGTCCCCCATGCCAAAGCGCTTGAGCAGCTCACCCGAGTCGATGATGTCGAGTTTGAAATTCATGGTTGTGCGTCTGCGCTCGTTCGGCGTGCGCGGCCCGCGCGGTAAGGCAGCTGGTGCGCTGGCTGGGGAATCGATGGCGGCCCAGTTGCCGGTGGCCGTGAGTACCGCCTCAGGTGTGGACATATTGAATTTGTTGAGCCGCCATTCGCGCGTGGCCGTTGAGGTGGCAGGCGCTCGATTGACCGCATCAATTTCAATCCGGCCCAGTTTCTTGCCGCGCAGCTCCAGGTTGTTGATCACAATGTCCAGCGCTGGCATGCCGGCGGGCTGCTCGTCGAGGATGCTCTCTACATCGCTGGCGGTGGTGGCTGCCAGGCTCAAACGCGACAGTCGCGCGATCACCCGGCCCGACGGCGTGCCGGGCTGCCTGAACTCCAGGTAGCCATTGAGCTCGCCCGCATCGATGTTGGCCCGCCAGTTTTGCCCTTCGCGCGTGCCGCCTACCACCAGGTTGTTCAGCTTGCGGCCATTGATGACCAGCTCTTTGGCGCGGATGGCGATCAGGGTGGGCAGGTAGCTTTGCGCCAGCGACGCGCCAGCGACAGGCGCGGTGAGGGCGGCAGCGCTGCCTGCGGCTTTCGAAAACACCTTGTCCCAGGCGTCCAGATTCAGGTTCTCCAGGTTGACGTTGGCGGCGACACCGTTGTCCGGTGTGGCGGTCGATTCGCCAGGTTCCAGCCCCACGCCGATGCTGCCGCGAATCACCCGCGCAGGCTCGGTGCTGATGTCGCGCACGTACGCCAACGACACCAGACGGCCGACGCTCAGAGACAGGTGGTCTTGCAGCTTTTGTCCAGGCGCCATCGACTCGCGCACCAGCGTGTTTTCAAACCTGAACGGCAAAGCAGCCTCTGCGGTCTTGTTCAATGGTGCAGGCAAGGCCAGGGCCATGCCTTGCAGGTTGCTGGTGAGGATGACTTCTGTGACGTCCCGGTTAAACCCCAGCGCAGCTGTATAGGTGGTGCTGCCGCTGGCGCTTTGTGCCAGGCGTGACACTGGCCCCAGGTCTTTCGCTTGTTGCAAGCCTTCAGCCGACACCGTGCCCTGCGCTTTAAAGAGCACGGGGCTGTCCAGCTCGCCGGGAGCAGTTTTGCGGTTGGCCGGGCGCATGCCGCCTTCAAAGCGCACGTCACCGCCCAGCAAGCGGGCCTGTGCGCCGGGCACGCTAAAGCCGGTCTCGGTAAAGGTGACCATGCCCTTGAGGCGGGCCAGCAGCGGGGAGTCGGGCGTGAACTGCACATCATTGCCCGGCAGGGTCACGCTGCCCTTGACCCGCGTGTTGTTGACGGCGTTCAGCGGCAGGTCCAGGCTCAGGGCGTAGTCGGCCACGCCGCTGGCGGTAGCCTTGGCCAGCACGTTGCTGGTCATGGCGGCCAGCGGCGATGTATTGACAAAACCCAGCGCCTCGACCAGCGGGCCTTTGAGCTTTGCCGTCAGGTCAAGCGTGGCCGAATGCATCAGGTCAGGAATGCGTGCATCGGCCCTGAGCAACTGCAAGCCTGGCGAGCCGGCCACCCGGGCCGCCGCGTTGGTGATGTCCAGTGCAGCACGGTTAAAAACCAGCTCACCGGTGACGTCCACCAGCCCCGGCCAAGCCGCAGCCTTGTTGGACTGAATCAGTTTGGGAACATAGTCATAGCGCCCATTTTTGATTTTGGCGGATATTTTGAAATCGCCTTTT
>CAMARI010000181.1 GCA_945860515.1 Polaromonas sp. YR568 | reverse complement strand
CCGGCATGGCCAAAACGCTGCGGCCAAAATGCTCGTCGTAGCTCAGGCCCAGATAAATTTCATCAACCATCGTGATACCGCCCCGGCTGGCGACGTATTGCGCAATGCCTTGCAGTTCATCCGGCGCTATCGATGTGCCTGTGGGGTTCGACGGTGACGCCAGCAGCACGCCCCGCGTGCGTTCGCCCCAGGCGGCCGCTACCTTGGCGCGCGTCAACTGAAAGCGCTCATCAGCCGTGGTCGGTAGCAGCACCGCTTTGCCTTCCGCCGCGCTGACAAAATGGCGGTTGCAGGGGTAGCTGGGGTCAGGCATCAGTATCTCGTCGCCCGCCTCAATCAAGGCCAAACAAGCCAACTGCAGGGCAGCAGACGCACCGGCGGTCAGCACAATGCGCTCGGGCGCTACCTTAACCTTCCAACGTGAGGCATACCAGGCGCTGATTTTTTCACGCAGCTCGGGCAAACCCAAGGCCTGGGTGTACTGGGTATTGCCGCTTGCAATGGCCTTGGTAGCAGCCGCCTGTACCAAGGGCGGCGCGGTGAAGTCTGGCTCGCCAATGTTCAGAAAAATCATCGGTCGGGCGGTGTGCGCAAACTCGTGCGCCATCGCAGCGGCGGCCTTGGCAACTTCCATCACATAAAAAGGCTCGATGCGCTCTGCGCGCTGTGCAATTCTCATGGCATCAAGGGTGTTGTTGTGGCCGGTCGCTGGCCACTTCACTGGCGCGCAGGCTCGGGGCCAGTTTGTTCAGCACACCGTTCACATATTTGTGGCCATCGGTGCCGCCAAATGCCTTGGCCAGTTCTATGCATTCATTGAGCACCACCCGCCAGGGGACATCGAGGCAGTTTTTAAACTCGTAGGCGCCTATCCACAGCACCGCATGCTCCACCGGCGAGATCTCCGCCATCGGGCGGTCCAGCAGCGGAGTGATGGCTGCATCGAGCTGCTTTGCTTGCTCGATACAGCCATGCAGCAGCGCGTCATAGTGGGCTGAATCAGCCTTGTGAAACCCCACCAGGTCACGTGTGAACAGGTCAATCGAGTCAGCCGCATTGCGGCCCACAAAGTGCTGGTACAGCGCCTGCATGGCAAATTCACGGGCGCGTGTGCGGGCTGATTTGTCCGCCGCCTTTTTCACGCCGGTATCGGTTAAACCGGTACGGGTTTGTGGCGGTCGTTTGGGTTTGACCGGGTTTGTTGTTGTTTTTACATCAGTCATGGGGTTGGGTTTGTTTCACGCCAGCTCATTGAGCAGGTTGGCCATTTCAACAGCAACGCGTGCAGCATCCAGGCCTTTTTCAGTTTGACGTGCCTGGGCTTGCGCCATGTTCTCGGTGGTCAAAATGGCATTGGCTATCGGCAACTGGTAGTCGAGTGCCACGCGCGTCACGGCTGCACCGCTCTCATTGGCCACCAGCTCGAAGTGATAGGTTTCGCCGCGGATGATGCAGCCCAGCGCGATCAGGGCATCGAAGTTGTTGCTCTCGGCCATGGCCTGCAAAGCGCTGGCAACCTCCAGCGCACCCGGCACCTTCACATGCGTGATGTTTTTGCTGTCCACACCCAGAGCAGATAACTCATTGAGGCATGCGGTGGCCAGAGCGTCGGTCACGCTGGCGTTAAAGCGGGCTTGCACGATGCCGATAAAAAGCTTCTTGCCGTCCAGCTTGTCTGCGTTTCCTTTGTCTGCACCAAACATGATGGTTTTCCTTATGATTATTTGGTGATGTAGCTGGCCGTCTCCAGCCCATAGCCGGTCATGCTGGGCATGCGCCTAGGGTTACCCAACAGATTCATTTTTCGCACGCCACAAGCGCGCAAGATTTGGGCGCCAATCCCGTAAGTGCGCAAGTCCATGCGGCCACGCTCGGGGGCCTGGCTGGCGCGCGCCGTGCCTTCAAACTGGGCCAACAGTTGTGCTGCGCTCTCGCCGCAATTGAGCAGAACCACCACGCCTTTGCCGGCGTTGGCGACGTACTTCAGGCTTTCGTCCAGGTTCCATGAATGCATGGCGCGACCCACTTCAAGTGCGTCGAGAACCGACAAGGGCTCATGCACGCGTGCGGCAACCGCTTCCTGCGGCTCCCATTGGCCTTTGCTCAGTGCCAGGTGCAAGCCCTGGCTGGGCTTGTCCTTGAAGGCGTGAACCGTGAATTCACCATACGCGGTGTTCAACTGCCGGCTGCCGACTTTTTCAATCAAGGACTCGTTGCGGCTGCGGTGTTCGATCAGCGCCGCAATGGTGCCAATCTTCAGGCCGTGTTCGGCAGCAAACAGCAGCAGGTCAGGCAGCCGCGCCATGGTACCGTCGTCTTTCATGATCTCGCAAATCACCGATGCTGGCGAGCAACCCGCCATCGCGGCCAGGTCACAACCCGCCTCGGTATGGCCGGCACGCATCAGCACACCACCATCGACAGCCTGCAAGGGGAAGATATGACCCGGCTGAACCAGGTCGGTCGCCGTGGCATTTTTGGCAACGGCGGCTTGCACGGTGCGCGCGCGGTCAGCCGCCGATATACCGGTTGTGACGCCCTCAGCGGCTTCAATCGACACGGTAAATGCGGTTGAATACTTGCCGCCATTGCGCGTGACCATGGGCGGGAGTTCGAGTCGCTCGCAGCACTCACGCGTGAGGGTCAGGCAAATCAGGCCACGACCAAAGCGGGCCATGAAGTTGATCGCCTCTGCTGTCACGTGGTCGGCGGCCAACACCAGATCGCCTTCGTTCTCGCGGTCTTCTTCGTCAATCAAAATCACGATGTTGCCCGCGCGCATGTCTGCCACGATGTCTTCGACAGGAGAAATGGAAACGGTTGGCAAGTCAGCGGTAGAAAGGGTCATTTTTTTAGGGTTTCAGACGACAGCATGCGTTCGACGTAGCGGGCAACAGTGTCAATTTCAAGATTTACCTGGCTGCCCGCCTTCAGGCTGCCCAGTGCGGTGTTTTCAATGGTGTGCGGAATGATGTTGATGCTGATCTCGCAGCCTTGTTGATCGTCCAGGTCGCTCACCTGGTTGACGGTCAGGCTCACACCGTTGACGGTGATCGAGCCTTTGTAAGCCATGTATTTGCCGAGCGCTTGGGGGGCGGTGATGCGCAGCTCCCAGCTTTCGCCGACCTCCGCAAAATAAGCCACCGATCCAATCCCATCCACATGGCCGGACACAATATGCCCTCCCAGCCTGTCATTGGCACGAAGGGCTTTTTCAAGATTGACGCGGCCCAGTTCTGTCAGCCCGCTGGTTTTGTCAAGCGACTCTGCAGAGATGTCAATTGAAAATTGATGTTGCGCTGCGTCGATGCTGACGGCGGTCATGCAAGCGCCGTTCAGCGCAATGCTGTCGCCCAAACCGACATCGTTGAGGTAATCCACGGGCGTCTCGATGGTGAGCCGCTTGCCATGGTGTGAAGTACTGCCCAGGCTATGGATGGCGACGATGCGCCCCACGCCGGTGATGATTCCGGTAAACATGCGGCTATTTTGGCAGGGATTCGAGCCATTTGGCCGGCTGTGGTTACCGCAAGCCCGATTAGACGACGATTAGACGACGATTAAAAGCGGTCGCGTCCCGCAAAGCGGGCTCGTAAACGCAGGTCCTGGCCCACCATGTCGCTGGACAAAAACGCCAGTTCTGGTACTTCCGACAGCGTTTGCAGTGGCCCAAAGCTGGCCATGCCTTGTCCGGTGCCCAGCAGTTTGGGCGCGAGGTAAAGGAGCAGTTCATCGACCAGCCCTTCACGGACCCATGAGCCGTTGAGCTTGTTGCCCGCTTCGATGTGCAGCTCATTGACTTCACGCAGCGCCAGGTCGCGCAGCATGGCGGGCAGGTCTACCTTGGCGGTTTCCTGCCCTGTCAGGGTCTTGCCGGGTAAGTGGATCACGGTGACACCAAGCGCTTCCAGCGCCTGTTTTTTGGCATCATTTTGCACAGCAAAGTAGATCAATCGTGGGCGGTCAGCTCCTAAAATCAGAGCATCTAGCGGGGTTTCAAGTTGGCTGTCAATGATCACAACATGCGGCTGGCGCATGACGTCTGGCAGTCGCACGTCAAGCCGCGGGTTGTCTGCCAGCACCGTGCCTATGCCGGTCAGCACCGCGCAACTGCGCGCCCGCCAGGCATGGCCATCAGCGCGCGCCGCCTCACCCGTGATCCATTGGCTTTGGCCATTGAGCAAGGCGGTTTGGCCGTCAAGCGAGGCCGCCACTTTCATGCGCACCCAAGGTGTTTTGCGAATCATGCGGCTGAAAAACCCGATATTTAGTTCGCGCGACTCGGCAGCACCCCGGCCCACTTCAACCTCAATACCCGCTGCCCGCAAACGCGCAAAGCCCTGACCCGCCACCAAAGGATTCGGGTCAGCCATTGATGCCACGACTTTCTTGACGCCCGCTGCGATCAAGGCATCGCAACACGGTCCGGTGCGGCCATGGTGACAACACGGCTCAAGCGTGACATAGGCGGTGCAACCCGCGGTGGCATGGCCTTTGGCTGCTGCATCACCCAGCGCCATGATTTCTGCATGCGGCCCGCCTGCTTGCTGGGTATGCCCTTGGCCGATCAGCCCTGACACAGGACAGACCAACACGCAACCGACCCGCGGGTTGGGCGATGTGGTTGCCATGGCAGATTCGGCCAGACGCAAGGCCTGGGTGATGTAGTCTGGCTGTTCTTCGTGTTTCATCATTGCCCAGTCGTAGAGCTGCTAGCAATTCTCATCATCAGCGCGTTTGGGGGTGCACATCCTGACTCTGCCCGTCGATAAAATTTTGATTTTCCTGGTTTGCCTATATCCATCAGCAGCTGCAAGGTCCGAGCGTACAAAGCTGATGGACAAATTGCCAAAGCTACCGTTTTTTTTCTTGGAATAGCCAGCAGCATCAAACATGATGTAGGCCGGTGATTCCGCAGCGGTGCCATTACCCGTGATTGAAATACCGGACGGTACCTTAGTTTGGGTCAGGACTGTAATGTCGTCTGTGTTGATGTATTCGCGGTTGTTGTTTTTGTCGACAAAGACGACCCAGCCCTCGGTCCAGTCACTGCCGTTGCCGGTGGGTACCACCATGGCACTCATGCCGCGTTTCATGGCTTCGCCACGTGCTGCGTTGATGGCTGCAAGCAAGGTGTTGGCAGCAGATGTCAGCTGGGCATTTCTTTGGTAACTCACAAAGCTGGGAACGGCAAGAAACATCAAGATTGCGGCGATGGCCAATGTGACCATCAGCTCAATCAAGGTGAAGCCCTGCGGCCGGCTTGGTCGGCGCATCATGGCCAGCACAGTGGCGAAGGGGGTGTTGTGCCGCCAACGGTGCCGGTGCAGTCTTTGCTACCGGTACTGGTGAATGTCAAGTTGCCGACTACACTGTCTGCTTGTTTGGGCGTTGCCACCAGCTGCACGCAGTCTCTCATTGAAACGGCACTGCCCGAGATGGTGCATGCATTGGCCGACAACACATAGGCTGCATTCCCGAAGCTGTCTCCGGAGAAGGTTTTAAATGGAACGGTCGTCGAGCTTGTAAAGCCGCATTCCGTCGAAGCAACAGCCGTTGCAGTACCCGTCGTTGCGTCGGTGGTGAAGGCCAGGTAGCAGTTTCTTTGCGTCATGAAACGCTCTTGCTGTTGCAGCAGTTCAGCCAGCGCGATTCGGCCTTGCGCCCGTTTGCCTTTGAGGATGGACTGCTGGTAAGCAGGGTAAGTCAGGGCGGCCAAGATGCCCACAATGGCCACCACAATCATGACCTCAATCAGGGTAAAACCTTTTTGACGGGT
>CAMARI010000180.1 GCA_945860515.1 Polaromonas sp. YR568 | reverse complement strand
CTCAAAAGCTTTGAAAGCCGGCTGCACTGGCATTGCCATTTCATCCAAAAGCTTGAGTCCGAGCCGGCAATCGAGCTGCGAAATGTCAACCGAGGCTTTGACCATTTGCGCAATGAAGGCGAATTGACGCCTGAAGAAAGCGCCCGCCTTGCGGCCTGGTGCGAGGGCCGCACCGGGTTTCCATTTATCGACGCCTGCATGCGCAGCCTGAATGCCACCGGTTGGATCAACTTCAGAATGCGGGCCATGCTGGTCAGTTTTGGCGCCTACCAGTTGTGGCTGCACTGGCGTCACCTGGGTCAGCACCTGGCGCAGCAATTTACCGACTACGAGCCCGGCATTCACTGGAGCCAATGCCAGATGCAGTCAGGCGTGACAGGCATCAACACCATTCGGATTTACAGCCCGATCAAGCAAAGCCACGACCAAGATCCCACCGGCGTGTTCATTCGGCAATGGGTGCCTGAACTGGCCCAGGTCGAACCCGCCTTCATTCATGAGCCTTGGCTGGCGCTGTCACCGCCTGCCGGTTACCCGGCCCCCATCGTTGACCTGAAAGCCGCCACGCTGGCCGCCAAAGAAAAAATCTACGGCAAAAAAGCTGAAAAAGCCGTACAAACCGAGGCAGCCAAGGTGTATGAAAAGCATGGCGCACGCAGCCCGAATCGCGAGAGGGAGCGGCCGCGAAGAGCGGCTAGTGTTGCAGCGGCGGGTAATGCAACGGCTGGTTTTGCAACGGCAGGGAGCGCCAAAAAAGCAGCCCGCCCGGCACCTGCTTCGCCGCAATTAGGCTTCGATTTTTAGCGCGTTGCCCTTGGCCGCATCGTGCCTTGCCTGACGCTGGGCCAGGTGTTTGGCCCCTTTGGCTGGGGCTTGTTGCCCAAGCAATGTGGCAGTCAGGCACTGCGGCCTGCCCCGCGCACCACTGGCGAGGTAGTCTGCCAGCAAGGCCGCTTGCACCTGCGCGCTGCCCATGCCGCGTGTTTCAGTCAGGTAGTGATGCAGCAAGTCCACCAGCTTTTCTTGCGCGAACTCATGCGTCTTGCCAGTCGTTTGCCACAACCAGTCGCTGAAATGTAAAAAATGATGGAACGCTGAACCACCCTTGAGCAACAGCTTTAAACCTGACGAAAAGCGCCCCGAGTTCACCACCAGGTCCCAGTAGCGTGCAAAGCGTTTGATGCGCTGCATGGTGGCAAAGTCAACGGTGGAATTTTGCAAGATGGTGTAGGGCGTTTGCGGCTCGTAGACCATCGCGTAGTCGCTGGTGTGGCGCGTGATGGGCGTGCCGCGCAAACGCTTCAAAATACCGAACTGGATTTCATGCGGTGCCAGCTCGTACAGCCTGTCAAAGCCCTCGGCGAAGCTGTCCAGGGTTTCACCCGGCAGGCCAAAAATCAAATCAGCATGCACATGGGCTTTGCTGTGCGTGACCAGCCAGCGCAGGTTGTCTGCGGTCTTGGTGTTGTCCTGTTTGCGCGAGATGCGCTGCTGCACTTCAGGGTTAAAGCTTTGAATGCCGACTTCAAATTGCAGCGAGCCTGCGGGGAACTGGGCGATCAGTGCCTTGAGTTTGTCATGCAGGCTGTCTGGCACGACTTCAAAATGGATGAATAAGTCCGACGCGCTGGCTGTGCGTCCTTCTTCGTCTTTCAAGCGATCTAGAAAGAACTGCAAAATCCGCACTGAAAAATCAACCTTCAAATTAAACGTGCGATCGACAAACTTGAAGTTGCGTGCGCCGCGCTGATACAGCGCCTCCATTTCTGCCATGAAGGCATCCAGGTCAAACGCCCAGGCGGTTTTGTCCAAGGAGCTCAAACAAAACTCGCACTTGAAAGGGCAGCCGCGCGAGGCCTCGACATACAGCAGGCGCTTGGCCAAGTCTTCAGGTGTGTATTCGTTGTAGGGCAATGCAATCGCGTCAAGGGCGGGTTGCTCGCCCGTGATGACTTTCATCAAAGGCTGCGGGCCATCGAGCAAAGCCCGGCACAGCCTGGGAAAGCTCACATCGCCCCAGCCAGTGATCACATGGTCTGCCAGGCGGCAAATGTCCTGGATCTCGGTTTCAAAACTGACCTCGGGCCCGCCCAGAACAATTTTGATGTCCGGCCGCAAGGCTTTGAGCAAAGCCACCACCTGCGTGGTTTCCACCACATTCCAGATGTAAACGCCCAGGCCGATGATGCGGGGCTCATACGCCAGCAGTTCTTCCACAATCTGCAAAGGCCGCTGCGCAATGACAAACTCGCACAACTGCGTTTGCGCCTTCAGACCCGCCCCGCCATGCACGTCCATATTGGCCAGCAAGTAGCGCAGTCCCAAGGATGCGTGAATGTACTTGGCATTCAGGGTGGCTAGGACGATGGAGCGCGTTGGGCGAAGCATCGCCTTATTATCTGGGTTTGTGATCAACAGGCCTGTCAGCAGACCCTTGGTGTCAGCCTGTTGGAACTATTGCCCTTGCCAGACGCTCAGACGACGACCCATGAACTCCCGATTTTTCAAAACCGCTCTGTTTTTTGTAGCTGCTTGCGCACAGATAAATTGGGCTGCAGCCCAAATTAACCCTTTAAATTCGCCTCAAAAGGTGGTTGGGAGCGTCATCACCACCGATCAGGTGCGGGCCGAGCTGATGGCTTTTGTGCCGGACGGTGTGGGGCCGGGCAAGCCGGTCTGGGTGGGCTTGCAAATCGCGCACCAGCCAGATTGGCACACCTATTGGAAAAATTCGGGTGATTCTGGCCTGCCCACGGTGCTTGAATTCAAGCTGCCTGCCGGCATGGACCCCGGCGAGATTTCCTGGCCGACGCCTAAAAAAATCCCGATTGGCACGCTGGCCAACTACGGCTACGAGGGCACGGTGCTGCTGCCGGTGCCCCTTTCCGTGGCGCAAAACTTCAATACCAGCGTCAACGGCGGGCAACTTGAGATCAAACTCAAAGCCTCTTGGCTGGTTTGCAAAAAAGAATGCATTCCGCAAGAGGGCGACTTTGCCTTGAGCATTCCCGTCAAAGGCTCAACCGCCATCCATGCTGCTGCTTTTCAGGCGGCGTTTGATGCCACACCCAAACCCATCAAGACGACGGCAAGCTTGATCGAAGTCGCTGGGAACGCCCTCAAGATTTCGCTGAGCGATTTGCCCGCCAGCTTGAGGGGCAAGACGCTGGCGTTTTTCCCCGAAACAGGCAACGTGATTGAGCCCGCCGCAAAGTGGACGCAAGGCTGGCAGGGCACGGTGTGGACGGCGCAAGTTCCGCTGTCAGCTCAGCGCACGGAAACCCCGACGGTCATGCCGGTCGTTGTGGCGCTGGACAAAACGGCGTACCGGATTGAAGCGCCAGTCAAAGGCGAATGGCCCAAAGTGGCGGCCGCCGCCCAAATGCCATTAGCCCTGGAGGCCGCCCCCAAGGCCAATGCCAGCAGCGGTGCTGCGCCAACTCAGGCGTCCGCAACGGCGTTGACCTTCTGGGCTGCATTGCTCGGCGCTTTCATTGGCGGCATGATCTTGAACCTGATGCCCTGCGTGTTTCCAGTGCTGGCCATCAAGGTGGTGAGTTTTGTCAATGTCAAAGACCAGCGCACCCGCGTGAGCACCGGGCTGGCTTATACCGCCGGCGTCACCTTGTCGTTTTTGGCGCTTGGCGCGCTGCTGCTGGGCCTGCGCGCCGCGGGCGAGCAACTGGGTTGGGGCTTTCAATTGCAGAGCCCGGCCGTGGTCTCTGGCTTGGCCGTGCTGTTCACGCTGCTGGGTTTGAACCTGACGGGGATGTTTGAATTTGGCAATATTCTGCCCAGCAGCGTGGCCAGTTTGCAAGCCCGCAATCCGACCATGGATTCATTTTTATCAGGCGTGCTGGCCACCGCCATTGCCTCGCCATGCACGGCGCCGTTCATGGGCGCGTCGCTGGGCTACGCGGTGGGTCTTCCCGCAACTCAGGCGCTGGCCGTGTTTGCTGCCATCGGTTTGGGCATGGCCCTGCCGTATCTGGCGGCGAGCGCGGTGCCTGCTGTTGCGCGTGCCCTGCCGCGCCCCGGCCAGTGGATGGTGACGTTCAGGCAGTTGATGGCTTTTCCGATGTTTGCCACGGTGGTGTGGCTGGTGTGGGTGCTGGGCCAGCAAAGCGGCATCGACGGCGCTGGCGCGCTGCTGGGCTTGCTGGTGCTACTGACGCTTGTGATTTGGGCCTTGACGCTGAAGGGCCGGGCGCGGGCCGTGATTGCGACGCTTTCAATAGCTGCTGGCGCCTACGGCGTATGGGCTGTTGGGCTAAATATCACCCGGATTCAAGAATCTGGTAGCCCATCAAACACCCTGACCCATGGCTGGCAGGCCTGGGAGCCCGGCCGTGTTGAGCAGCTCACCGCAAGTGGGCAGGTTGTGTTTGTAGACTTCACGGCCGCCTGGTGCGTGACCTGCCAGTACAACAAAAAAACCACGCTGAGCAATGCATCGGTGCTGGCCGATATGGCCGCCAAAAAAGTGGTGCTGCTGCGCGCCGACTGGACGCGCCGTGACCCGGCTGTGACGGCTGCGTTGACGCAGCTCGGCCGCAGCGGTGTGCCGGTGTACGTGATTTACAAGCCAGGCCGCGCGCCGGTGGTGCTCAGTGAAATTTTGTCAGTTGAAGATGTGCGTGCTGAATTGGCTAAACTTTGACTCACAGGAATTTTTATGATGTTGAACCGCCGAACTTTCTCGTCTTCTATCGCCTTGGCGGCGATCACCGCCAGAACGCAACAAGCCCACGCGGCGGCCACTGTCGGCCAGGCCGCGCCTGACTTCACAGCGACCGATGCGCTGGGCAAAACCCACAAGCTCAGCGGCTTCAAAGGCAAGCACGTGGTGCTGGAGTGGACCAATCCGAACTGCCCTTTTGTCGTCAAGCATTACAGCGGCAACATGCAGGCCTTGCAGGCCGAATTCGTGGGCAAGGGCGTGGTGTGGCTGAGCGTGAACTCCACCCACAAGAAAAGTCGCGAATATTTGGCACCCGCCAAACTGACGGCCTGGCAAGCTGAAAACAAAGCCAGTGCTTCCGCCATGCTGATGGACGATGCTGGCGATATTGGCGAGCTTTACAACGCCAAAACCACACCGCACATGTACATCATCAACCCGCAGGGCTTGTTGATTTATTCCGGTGCCATTGACAGCATTGCATCGGCCAAAGTCGACGATATCAAAACAGCCACCAACTACGTTCGGCAGGGTTTGAATGAAGCACTGGCCGGCAAGGCCATCAGCGTGGCAGCGTCCCGGCCGTATGGCTGCTTCATCAAATACAAAGACTGATGCTCCCTGACGATAGAGTCCGGCGCATTCTGACCGACTGCCGCACGATCGCAGTGGTGGGGCTGTCGCCCAAGCCTGATCGTGCCAGCTACGACGTGGCGCGCTACATGCAAGCCAATGGTTACCGCATCATTCCTGTCAATCCGAATGCAGGCGTTGCGCACATACTGGGCGAGACCGTCTACGCCACCCTGCTTGAAGCCAGCCAGTTTGAAAAGATGGACCTGGTCAACTGCTTCAGAAACAGTCCCGACATTCCGCCCCTGGTCGATGGTGCAATCGCCATCGGTGCCAAAGCCCTGTGGATGCAACTTGGCATCTCGCACCCCGCCGCAGCCGCCAAGGCGCAGGCGGCAGGCTTGCTGGTGGTGCAAGACCGCTGCCTGAAAATTGACCATCGGGCCCTACAGCGCGCATAGCACGCCCTGGGCTTGCAAGATAAAAGCAGCCCAAAGGCCGTTGAAGTAAAGGATGTTCCAAGCCTGTCCAGCGATCATCAGGGCGCCATGCAAGGCATCAGGCG
>CAMARI010000179.1 GCA_945860515.1 Polaromonas sp. YR568 | reverse complement strand
AGCAATTGTTTGCCTTGCGTGACCACCTTGGCTTTGACAAAAACGTGATCGTGCAAGCCACCTGCCACGGCAGCGACAACCGTGCACTTTGCGATGCGCTCAAGGCATCGAACAACAAGGCGCGCGGCGTGGCCACCGTCAACCGACATGTGACCGATGCCGAGCTGCAAGACATGCACGCCGCCGGTGTGCGGGGAACGCGCTTTAACTTCGTCAAACGCCTGGCTGACTTCACACCGCGTGATGTGCTGCTGGAGATTGCCAACCGTATTGCGCCGCTGGGCTGGCATGTGGTGATTTATTTTGAAGCGGTGGACTTGCCCGAGCTGTATGACTTTTTCACCGCGCTGCCCACGACGGTGGTGGTGGACCACATGGGTCGCCCCGATGTGACCAAGCCTGTGGACGGCCCGGAGTTTGAATTGTTCGTCAAAATGATGCGCGAGCACCCGAACATCTGGAGCAAGGTCAGTTGCCCGGAACGCCTGAGCGTGAGCGGCCCGAAAGCCCTTAACGGCGAGCAACATGCTTATCAAGACGTGGTACCTTTCGCCAAGAAATTGGTCGACACCTTCCCCGACCGCGTGCTGTGGGGCACCGACTGGCCGCACCCGAACCTGAAAGACCACATGCCAGACGACGGCTTGCTGGTGGACTTTATTCCGCAGATTGCCACCACGCCCGCGTTGCAGCAAAAGCTGCTGGTGGACAATCCGACACGTTTGTACTGGAGCTGAAGGGCTTGATATGGCTTTGAATAAAAATTACCTCGACGTGCCAGGCACCACGATTTTTGATGCCGACGAAAGTCGCAAGGGCTACCACCTGAACCAGTTCTGCATGAGTCTGATGACCCATGAAAACCGTGAACGATTCAAGGCGGATCAGCGTGCTTACCTTGATGAATGGCCGATGACGCAGGAGCAAAAGCAGGCGGTGCTGGATGTGGATCTGAACCGTGCCATCTCGCTGGGCGGCAACATTTACTTTTTGGCCAAGCTCGGTGCCACCCATGGCAAGAGCTTTCAGCAAATGGCCGGCAGCATGACCGGCATGACCGAGATGGAATACCGCGACATGATGATCGGCGGCGGGCGCTCGGTTGAAGGCAATCGCGTGGTGGGCGAAAACGGCACGGCACAAGCGCAAAATCAGCCTCAGGGTCAGCGTGGCGCGGCAAACAAAGGATCGAATTAAATGGCAAAAATTACCGCCAGCGTTTTCACATCGCACGTGCCAGCCATCGGCGCCGCGATGGATTTGGGCAAGACGCACGAACCTTATTGGCAGCCGCTCTTCAAAGGTTATGAGTACTCCAAACAATGGATGAAGGACAACACGCCTGACGTGATTTTTCTGGTCTTCAACGACCACGCTACCGCGTTCAGCCTGGACATGATCCCGACTTTTGCCATCGGCACTGCAGCGTCTTATCAGCCTGCCGATGAAGGCTGGGGCCCGCGCCCG
Source organism: Polaromonas sp. YR568 (assembly GCA_945860515.1). GTDB lineage: Bacteria > Pseudomonadota > Gammaproteobacteria > Burkholderiales > Burkholderiaceae_C > Polaromonas. Next base: position 4,373 of record CAMARI010000179.1, on the reverse strand, counting down.
GTGCCTGTGGTGCAAGGTCATCCGGCACTGGCGGCGCACATTGCACAGTCGGTGATACAGCAGGACTTTGACCTGACCATCGTCAACAAAATGGATGTTGACCATGGCTTGAGCGTGCCGCTGAGCCTGATGTGTGGGCAGCCGCCCGAGTCCCATTTCAAATGGCCTTGCCCGGTGATTCCATTTGCTGTCAACGTGGTGCAATACCCGGTGCCGTCAGGCCAGCGCTGCCTGAACATTGGCAAAGCGATTCGCAAGGCCATCGAGTCCTATGACGAAGACCTGAATGTCCAGATCTGGGGCACGGGCGGCATGAGCCACCAGTTGCAGGGCCCACGCGCGGGTTTGATCAACAAAGAGTTTGACGCCGCATTCATAGACATGATGATCAGGGACCCGGAACGACAAGCCGCTGTGCCGCACATTGACTATGTCCGTGAAGCAGGCAGCGAAGGCATTGAGCTGGTGATGTGGTTGATTGCACGTGGTGCGATGTCTGATTTGAATGGCGGCGGCAAACCCACCGTCAAGCACCGCTTTTATCATGTGCCCGCATCCAACACGGCTGTTGGCCATCTCATCCTGGAAAACAACCTATGACTAAAACCATCAAAGTTGCTCTGGCTGGCGCAGGCGCATTTGGCGTCAAGCACCTGGACGGCATTAAAAACATCGACGGCGTGGAAGTGGTGTCGCTGATGAGCCGCGACATTGAAAAAACCAAAGCGACTGCCGCGAAATACGGCATTCAACACGTGACGACCGACCTGGCAGAAAGCCTGGCTTTAAAAGAAGTTGACGCGGTTATTTTGTGCACACCCACCCAGATGCACGCCGACCAGACCATGGCTTGCCTGAGGGCGGGCAAGCATGTGCAGGTGGAGATCCCCTTGGCCGACAGTATCCAAGGCGCGCACGCAGTGGCCGCCTTGGCGAAAAGCAGCGGTTTGGTGGCGATGTGCGGTCATACGCGCCGCTTTAACCCCAGCCACCAGTATGTGCACAAAGAAATTGCGGCGGGCAAGTTCAACATCCAGCAGATGGATGTGCAAACCTATTTTTTCCGTCGCACCAACATGAATGCCCTGGGCCAGGCACGTAGCTGGACGGACCACTTGCTGTGGCACCATGCGGCGCACACGGTTGATTTGTTTGCCTACCAGTGCGGCAGCCCGATTGTGAAAGCCAACGCGGTGCAGGGCCCGATTCACCCGTCGCTTGGCATTGCCATGGACATGAGCATTCAGCTCAAAGCGGCCAATGGCGCGATTTGCACGCTGAGCCTGAGCTTTAACAATGACGGCCCGCTGGGGACCTACTTTCGCTACATTGGTGACACGGCGACTTATCTGGCGCGCTACGATGATCTCTTTAACGGCAAAGATGAAAAAATTGATGTGAGCAAGGTGGACGTGAGCATGAACGGCATTGAGCTGCAAGACCGCGAGTTCTTTGCTGCCATCAAGGAGGGCCGCGAGCCCAACAGCAGCGTGGCCAGCGTGCTGCCTTGCTATCAAGTTTTGCATGACCTGGAGCAACAACTCGTATGACATTACCAACACCGCTAGCTACCCGCAAGCTCGGCCCTTTTGATGTTTCGGCCATCGGCCTGGGCTGCATGAACCTGAGCCACGCCTACGGCGCACCTGTGACTGAAGAGCAGGGCGAGCGGGTACTGCTGGCTGCGCTTGACGCCGGCGTGACGATGTTTGACACCGCCACGCTGTACGGCTTTGGCGCGAACGAAACCCTGGTTGGCAAGGTGATGAAGCCGCATCGCCACAAATTCACCCTGGCCAGCAAATGCGGCATGCAGGGTGTGGATGTGGCAGGTGATGGAAAACTGGTGCGCGTGATTGACGGCAGGCCCGCCACGATTCAAAAGACCTGTGAAGAAAGCCTGCGCCGCCTGCAGACCGATGTGATTGACCTGTACTACCTGCACCGCTGGGACAAAAGCGTGCCGATTGAAGACAGCGTGGGCGCGCTGGCTGACATGGTTAAAAAAGGTCATATTCGCAGTATTGGCTTGTCTGAAGTCTCTAGCGCTACCTTGCGCAAGGCGCATGCGGTACACCCCATTGCCGCCTTGCAAACCGAGTATTCGCTGTGGACCCGCAACCCCGAAATCGCCGTCTTGCAAGCCTGCGCAGAACTCGACGTGGCATTTGTGGCTTTCAGCCCGGTGGGCCGGGGCTTTTTGTGTGGTGACCTGATTGACGTGGACACACTGGATGCCAAAGACATCCGGCGCAGCATGCCGCGCTTTACCGCCGAGAACTACGCCGCGAATCTGAAGCTGCTAACGGCCTACAACGCGTTGGCGCAAGACGCAGGTTGCAGCCCGTCACAACTGGCTCTGGCCTGGCTGCTGCACAAGGCATCGCACATTATTCCCATCCCTGGCACCACCAGCGTTGAGCATTTGTTGGACGACCTGGGGGCCGTGAACGTCAGCTTGTCTGCCCAACTGATAGAGCAGCTGGACCAGCTGATCAACCAGCATACCGTGCAGGGCGCACGCTACAGCCCGCAGGGCACATCAGAGGTCGACACAGAAATGTTTTGAAACAAAGACACCAGGCCCGGCTGTTGTCGGTACTAATTCAAGTGTTGCGCTGGGCTGGGCCAACCCGGGCGGCGAGGTGCGCGGCCAGATGGCGATTCGAAACGGAATTGCCGATCGGCTGATATCCGACAAATGCTCTTCAATAAGTAGCTGCTCGCCCAAGTATTGATTGGTCTGCGGCCTGATGTCTTCGCGGCGTCAGATAGTTTTCAATGTTTTCGCCTTTTTGAGCAATTCAGGTCGAATTGAACTGTCATTTGCCGCCGCTGTCGCGCAAAACGCTTTAAAACCTTAAAATCCGGGTTTTCCTCAAGCAGGCCTGACAGTTTTGTCCAGCCTGCTCACCAGCCCCGCCCATGAACGCCCCCGTTGACGTTTCCTTTTTTGCCCGTGCTGCCAAGCCCCTGACCAGTTACCGCAAATACTGGGCGGCGCGCTTTGGCACGGCCAAGTTTTTGCCGACCAGTCGGGCCGAGATGGACGCCCTTGGCTGGGACAGTTGCGACATCATCATCGTCACTGGCGACGCCTACGTCGATCACCCCAGCTTTGGCATGGCCGTGATCGGCCGCATGCTGGAGGCGCAAGGCTTTCGGGTCGGCATCATTGCCCAGCCCGACTGGCAAAGCGCCGAACCCTTCAAGCTGCTGGGCAAGCCCAACCTCTTTTGGGGCGTGACAGCCGGCAACATGGACTCGATGATCAACCGCTACACAGCGGACCACAAAATTCGTTCCGACGACGCTTACACCCCCGGTGACATTGGCGGCAAGCGCCCCGATCGCGCCGCCTTGGTGTATTCGCAGCGCTGCCGCGAGGCCTTCAAGGATGTGCCGATTATTCTGGGCGGCATTGAAGGCAGCTTGCGGCGCATTGCGCATTACGACTATTGGTCAGACAAAGTGCGCCGGTCGGTGGTGATTGATTCAAAGTGCGACTTGCTGCTGTATGGCAACGCCGAGAGAGCCATTGTTGAAATTGCCCACCGCCTGGCCGCCAAGGAAACCATCGCGACGATGACGGATATTCGCGGCACGGCGTTTATTCGCCGCGCTGGTGACGACACCGCCCAAGGCTGGTTTGAAATTGACTCGACCAGCGTCGACGCACCCGGCCGCATTGAAGCGCATGTCAACCCCTACCTGATGGTGGCCGACGCCGCCAAAGAGCTGGGCACCACCTGCGCGCGCGAGGAAGAAGCCGACGCGGTCGCAAAAGTTGCGACGGCGCAGGCCAACCCGGCCATCAAACCCTTGACCTTTGTTATCAACCCTGGCTTGTCGTCGACGGTGCAAACGCCGCAGGGAAAGATCAAAGTGCCGCCGCGTGACCGCTCGGTGATTCGCCTGCCGTCTTTTGAACAAGTCAAAAGCGACCCGGTGCTATACGCCCATGCCAACCGCGTGCTGCATTTAGAGACCAACCCCGGCAACGCGCGCGCGCTTGTCCAAGCACACGGGGAGGGTGCCACAGCGCGTGACGTGTGGATCACGCCGCCACCCATCCCGCTGACCACCGCCGAGATGGACTACGTGTTTGACTTGCCCTACGCGCGCAGCCCGCACCCCAGCTACGCTGATGAAAACGGCAGCCACGACCACGCCACCAAAATCCCGGCCTGGGAGATGATCCGCTTTTCCGTCAACATCATGCGTGGCTGCTTTGGCGGCTGCACCTTTTGCTCCATCACCGAGCATGAAGGTCGCATCATTCAAAGCCGGTCTGAAGACTCGGTGATTCGCGAGATTGAAGCGATCAGGGACTCGGTGACAAGCTTTACCGGCACGATTTCAGACCTGGGCGG
>CAMARI010000178.1 GCA_945860515.1 Polaromonas sp. YR568 | reverse complement strand
CGATGATGACGCCTGAATTGGGGTCGCCTTCAGCCGTGTAGGCCCAGCAGTGCGCAGACAGCTGCTCGAAGGTGATTTTTTTATCGTCCAGGTCGGCTTGGGAGGCAAAGGCTTTTGACATGGGTAAATCCTTGATGTGGGCTTGATGTGGGCTTGATGTGGGCTTGATGTTAACTAAACGTCATTGATGACGAATAGTTGAATGCACTAAACATCTTGCCGGACAGCCTTGAGCCAGTCGGTCGCGGTATCGGCCAGCGCGTCAGGTTCATGGGCGGGCAAAAATGACCCGGGCGACTGGCGCAGCGCTGATTTGCCGCAGCTCGCTACGCCCATCACGACCACATGAACCACGGGTGGTGCGACAACAACTTCAACGCCGACATCACGCTTCATGGTCTGATCTGTAGAACCTGCTGGGCAAACCGCAGACGGAAGATGAATTCATGGCGCGCCCCTGTCACTGAAAGCCTGCAGGTTGACCATAGGCGCTCCGCTTGGGCAAAGGGCGGACTTGATCCGTTTTCGTCGACAGATCTATACAGGCCAGACCACGCCGTTGTCATTGAGCAGCGCATCCAGCGGCACATCATGCGGCTCGGGCTCCATATCCGGCAGCCAGCCGTTGGTGTAGCCCAGCCCCACGGTGAATGGCTTGGGCCGCAGTGCTGCCAGTGTGCGGTCATAAAAGCCGCCGCCATAGCCCAGCCTGAAGCCGCCCGGCCCGTAACCGACGCAGGGCAAAAACAGCAGGGTGGGCACGATCACTTCAGTGTCTTTGGGTTTTGGAATGCCGTAGGCGTCTTCTTCCATCGGGCAGCCCGGATACCAAGCGTGAAAGGTCAGGGTTTTATGGACTTTGTCGACTACCGGCAGGCCAATGCGGCGCAGCTGCGGTTCATCGAGCAGCTCGCCGTCTTCTTTCCAGCGGTGCAGCGCAGGCAGCGGATCAAACTCGCCTTTGATCGGCCAATACGCGCCAATCACCTGGTCGGTGCGGCCAAACAGCCAGATGCGCATCACGCGCTGCAGCAGGTCGGCTCGCTGCAGGCGGTCGGGCAAATTGAGCCGTTCTTCAATCAGGGCTTTACGCTTACTTTGTCGTTCGGTTAATTTGTCCATAATCCCTTGATGCTATCTAAATTTCTTTGCACCCTCCTTATAGCCACTTTTTGGGGGCCTGTTGCCCTGGCCCAAACCACAGCGGGCGACAGCCTGGTTGTCGAGATGAATCAGGCCTTCAAGCGGGGTGATCGCAAAAAACTGGCGACACTGTTACCACAAGCCAAGGGCCATGCACTCGAACCGTATGCCGCGTACTGGGAACTCAAAGCGCGGCTGGACCAAGCCAGCGCGCGCGACGTACAAGACTTTTTTGCCAGCTACGCCGGCACCTACCAGGAAGACCGCTTGCGGGCCGACTGGCTGCTGCTGCTGGGGCAGCGGCGCGACTGGCCCGCCTTTGAGGCTGAATACCCAAACTACCGGATGGGTGACGACAGGGAAATACGTTGCTACGCACTGCTGGTTGAGCATTTGAAAAACCCGGCAGCCGACGCGCGCCTGCCGGACGAGGTGCGTAAAAACTGGTACGCCCAGCGCGAACCTGAGGACGGCTGCCGGGCCGCTGCCGAACGGCTGGTCGGCACCAAAAACCTGAACGGGCTGGACGTGTGGCAAAAAGCGCGGCTCGCGCTGGAGTCCAATCGGCCTCGCGCCGCGCGCGATGCGGTGGCCATCGTCTCGCCAGAATCACTTAGCATGGTGGCCGAACTCATCAACAGCCCAGCCCGGTTTTTGACTGACAAAAAACTCGCACTGCGCAACACGCGCAAAGAACTCATCACCCTGGCGCTTGTCAAACTGGCCAGCGAAAACCAGTCGGGCGCAGAAAGCGCTGCTGCCATGATGGACGCCAAGTGGGGCAACCAGCTCACCAGCGAAGAACGCAACTGGGTTTGGGGCCTGATTGGCAAGCAAACTGCCACCCGTCTGGGCACCGTGCCCGCAGCCGAGGCTCTGGCCCATTACAACAAGGTCAGCCAAGACACGGACCTGACCGACGACATGCTGGGCTGGAAGGTGCGCGCAGCCCTGAGGGCTGGCGGCCAACCCCGATGGCGCGACGTGCTGCAAGCCACCAAAGCCATGAGCGAAGCCGCTAAAGCCGAACCCGTCTGGGTGTACTGGAAGGCACGTGCCCTGATGGCGACAACGCAGGCCGGCGACCCCGAGGCGGTGGCGCTGTACCAGTCGATCGCATCGGTACGCGGCTTCTACGAGCAACTGGCCCTGGAGGAACTCGGCCAAAAAATCGTCGCCCCACCCAAGCCAGCAGCCCTCAGCCCCGAAGAAAAAGAAAGCGCACGCCTGAACGCAGGACTGAACCGCGCCGCCTACGCCATCGCGATTGGCTTGCGGCCAGAAGGCGTACGGGAATGGAACTACAGCACCAACCTGGCCAAACCGGGTGGTATGAGCGACCGCGAGCTGCTGGCTGCCGCGCAGTTTGCCTGTGACAAACAAATCTGGGACCGCTGCATCAACACCAGCGAGCGCACCAAGGCCTTGATTGACCTGGAGCAGCGCTTCCCCATGCCATTCAGGGAGGCAGTGGTCAAACGCTCGCAAAGCATCAACCTGGACCCGGCTTATGTGTACGGGCTGATCCGGCAGGAAAGCCGTTTCATCATGGATGCCAGATCCGGCGTGGGCGCATCCGGCCTGATGCAGGTCATGCCCGCCACCGCCCGCGAGACAGCACGGCGCATTGGCATGACAGGCTTTACAGCCGACATGATCACCGACCGCGACATCAACATCGCGATTGGTACGGGGTATTTAAAACTGGTGCTGGACGACGTGGGCGGCTCCATGCCAATGGCCGCTGCCGCCTACAACGCCGGGCCGGGCCGACCGAGAACATGGCGCGGCCAGTCTGGCAGCCCGACGGTCGAGGCCGCCATCTGGGCTGAAAGCGTGCCTTTCCTGGAAACCCGTGACTATGTGAAGAAAGTCCTTTCCAACACCACCAACTACGCCGCCATCTTGACGGGCCAGCCGCAATCGCTGAAAGCACGGCTGGGCACAGTCGGTCCGCGCGATGCCAGCCAACCCGAAACTGACAAGACGCTGCCCTGACCGGTGAACGCTATTAAATAAGTAGCTGCTCGCATAAGCATATATAAGGCCGCAGCCAAAATGCACCTGAAAATGGCCTTTTTTAAGCAAAACTCAGTCAAACCCGCTAAATTAAGATCATGAAAAAAATACTCATCCTTGGCGGTACTGGCTTTGTCGGTCGCCACCTGTGTGAAAAGCTGGCCGAAGGCGATTACCGCACCACCGTGTTGACCCGCAGGCGTTCAAACGCCAGGCATTTGCAGATGCTGCCGATGGTCGACGTGCTCGAAGGCTCGGCCCATGACGCGGCCACCCTCACGCCGCTGCTGGTCGAGCATGATGCCGTCGTCAATCTGGTGGCCATCCTGCATGGTAGCGAAGCTGCTTTTGACAAAGCCCATGTGCAATTGCCCACGGCACTTGTCAAAGCCTGCACTGCCGCTGGGCAGCGGCGCATCGTCCATGTGAGCTCGCTGGGTGCAGATTTAAAGGCGCCGTCCATGTACCAGCGCAGCAAAGCGCGCGGCGAAACAGTGCTGCACAGCTCTGGCCTGGACATCAGCGTGCTGCGGCCCAGCGTGATTTTTGGCGCTGAAGACAAGTTTTTAAACACTTTTGCATCGCTGCAAAAGCTGTTTCCCTTCATCCCGCTGGCGGGCAGCACCGCCAGATTTCAACCGGTGTGGGTTGAAGACGTGGCAACGGCACTGGTCAAGTGCCTTGAAGACAAATCAACCATCGGCCAAACCTATGAAGCCTGCGGCCCGGAGGTTTTCACGCTCAAGCAGCTGGTGCAACTGGCGGGCCAGTACAGCGGCCATGAAAAGCCGGTCATCGGCCTGCCCGACGCGCTGGCACGCATTCAGGCCGGCCTGATGGAGCTCGCACCCGGGGAGCCCATCATGAGCCGTGACAATCTGGACGCGATGAAGGTTGACAACATCTCGGGCGGCACACTGCCTGGCCTGCAAGCCTTGGGCATCACACCATCTGCCCTGAGTGCGGTGGTGCCGTTTTACCTGGGCGCGCAAGGCCTGCGCAGCGGCTTGACGGCCAAGCGCAAGACGGCCGGACGGTTCTAAGTCGGCATCAATTCGCTTGAGTTTTTGCATCAATCAATAGTTGATGCCGCGCTAGCATGGCGTACCCGCACACAAATAAACAAGCAAGTAAACAAGCAAGGAAAGCACCATGCTCAAGCTCTACATCGGCAACAAAAACTATTCGTCCTGGTCGATGCGGCCCTGGGTCTTGCTCAAACAGTGCGGCATTCCGTTTGAAGAGGTCATGGTCAGGTTTGACGCGTTTCAGGCCGGCTCGGAATTTCGCAAAACGGTCGATGCGGTGTCACCCGTCGGCAAAGTCCCTGTGCTGGTGGATGACGGTTTGGTGGTCTGGGACACACTGGCCATTGCCGAATATCTGGCCGAGCAATTTCCTGAAAAATCCTTGTGGCCTCAAGACTCAAAAGCGCGCGCCCGGGCCAGATCGGTCTGCGCTGACATGCACAGCGGCTTTGCTGCACTGCGCTCTGCCTGCCCGATGAACATCGAAGCCAGCTTGCCAGACATAGGCCAGCTGATCTGGCGCGACAAGCCTGCTGTGCGTGCCGACGTGGCGCGTGTGGTGGCGATGTGGGACGAGCTGTTGACCCAGCACAGCGGCCCCATGCTGTTTGGCGAATTCAGCATTGCCGACGCCTACTACGCGCCCGTGGCCATGCGCTTGAAGACTTACGCCCTGCCGGTACCTGCCAGCATCACCGCTTACATCCACAGGCTGTGCGCCACAGCAGGCGTGAAGGCGTGGATCGACGATGCGCTGCTTGAAAACGACTTTCGGGATTTTGAAGAGCCGTACCGCTTGCAGCCTTAAGGCAAACAGCAACGTGCCAGACCGCTAAACTGCCACCATGGAAATTTTCATGGTTGGTGGTGCGGTTCGCGATGCCTTGCTGGGCTTGCCCGTGCAAGACCGCGACTGGGTGGTGGTGGGCAGCACGCCCGAAGAACTGGTGGCACGCGGTTTTTTGCCTGTCGGCAAAGACTTTCCGGTGTTTCTTCACCCCACGACCAAAGAAGAGTACGCCCTGGCCCGTACCGAGCGCAAAACCGCGAAAGGCTATCACGGCTTTGCGGTGCATGCGGCGCCTGATGTCACGCTGGAACAAGACTTGGCGCGGCGCGACCTGACCATCAACGCCATGGCTGCCTGCGCATTGATTGATTGGTCTACCGGGCAATTTGGTACCGATGTGGACCTGACCCCTGCCGATATGATCGACCCTTATGGCGGCCAGCGCGACATCACCGCCAAACTGCTGCGCCACGTGACCGATGCCTTTCGCGAAGACCCGGTGCGCATTCTGCGGGTCGCCCGGTTTGCGGCCCGCTTTGCTCACTTCAGCGTCGCGCCTGAGACCCTGCAGCTGATGAAGGACATGGTGGCCGATGGCGAAGCCGACGCGCTGGTGGCCGAGCGTGTGTGGCAAGAGCTGTCGCGCGGATTGATGGAAGCAAAACCATCGCGCATGTTCGAGGTGCTGCGCGAATGCGGCGCACTTGAGCGTTTGTTACCGGAAGTCAACCGGCTGTGGGGGGTGCCGCAGCGTGCGGACTACCACCCCGAGGTGGATACCGGTGTGCATCTCATGATGGTGCTTGATATGGCGGCGCGACAGGATGCACCTTTGCCAGTGCGCTTTGCCTGCCTGATGCATGACTTGGG
>CAMARI010000177.1 GCA_945860515.1 Polaromonas sp. YR568 | reverse complement strand
GCAGCGGTGCTGGCCACGGCCAGTGTGGTGGGCGGATTCAGTATGGCCGAGGCGGTCGGTGCTTTCATGGTCAGTGCGGCGCTGGTCACGCTGTTCGGCATCACCGGCTGGTTTGAAAAGCTCATGAACCGCATTCCGGTGGCGATGGCCTCTGCGCTGTTGGCAGGTGTGCTGGCGCGCTTTGGCCTGCAGGGCTTTACCGCCGTACAAACTGCCTTGCCGCTGGTGCTGTTGATGCTGACGATTTATTTGCTGGGCAGGCGCTGGCTGCCGCGCTATGCCGTGGTGCTGACGCTTGTGGGTGGCGTGGCTTATGCGGCATTTGCGGGGCAGATGGCCTGGTCTTCTGTCAGCTTGAGCTTTGCCGTGCCTGTGTTTGTCATGCCGCAATTTTCTCTTAGTGCTGTCATCAATTTGGCCATTCCGCTGTTTGTGGTGACCATGGCCTCGCAAAACCTGCCCGGTGTGGCGGCGATTCGCGCCACTGGTTATGAGGCCAGCATTCCGGTGTCCAAAGTCATCACCATCACAGGCGCGGCCACCTTGTTGCTGGCACCGTTTGGCGCATTCGCATTGAACCTCAGCGCCATCACCGCGGCCATCTGCATGGGAAAAGAGGCCCACCCGGACCCCGACAAACGCTACACCGCCAGCGTCAGTTGCGGGCTGCTGTATCTGGTGATGGGTGTGTTTGGCGCGGCTGTGACCAGTCTGCTGGCGGCCTTTCCCACAGAGCTGGTCGCCGCCATTGCTACTCTGGCGCTGCTGGGCACGATAGGCGGCGGTCTGGCAGCGGCGGTGAAAGAGGAGTCGCACCGTGAAGCCGCATTAATCACATTTTTGGTCACCTTGTCTGGGGTGGTGATCGCTGGCGTCGGCTCAGCCTTCTGGGGCGTGGTGGCCGGCGCTCTGGCGCTGTTTGTACAACAATACGGTCAAGCCAAAGCCGCCAACCCTTAAAAGCTCATCATGCAAATTCTTTTCGTCGCCGACCCGCTTGAGTCTTTCAAAATCTACAAAGACACCACCTTCGTCATGATGCGCGAGCTGCAAAAGCGCGGCCACACGCTGGCTGCGTGCGAGACCAAAGACATCCGCTGGCAGCGCGGCGAATGCTTGACGGGCTTTGTGCGGGACATCAAACTCACCGGTGATGCGACCAACTGGTTTAGCGCTGAGCAATCACACCCTAACGAACGCCCACAAGCCCTGAGAGACTTTGACGCGGTCGTGATGCGCAAAGACCCACCGTTTGACAGCGAGTTTTTCTATAGCACGCACCTGCTGGAGCAGGCCGAGCGCGAAGGTGCCAAAGTCTTCAACAAACCCCGCGCCCTGCGTGACCACCCTGAAAAGCTGGCCATCCTTGAGTTCCCGCAGTTCATTGGCCCCACACTGGTGACGCGAGACAGCGCCGACATCAAACGCTTTCATGCCGAGCACCAAGACATTATTTTGAAGCCGCTCGACGGCATGGGCGGCATGGGTATTTTTCGCGTCAAGGAAGACGGCCTGAACCTGGGCAGCATGATCGAAACGCTGAACAAGGACGGCGCGCAAAGCGTGATGGTGCAAAAGTTTTTGCCAGAAATTGTGAAGGGCGACAAGCGCATTTTGGTGATTGGCGGCAAGCCTGTGCCTTTCAGCTTGGCGCGTATCCCGCAGGGCACGGAGGTACGCGGCAACCTGGCGGTGGGCGGCAAGGGCGTGGCGCAGCCGCTGTCAACGCGTGACCGGGAAATCGCTGAGGCGATTGGCCCGGTGCTGGCCGCACGCGGCTTGTTGCTGGCAGGCATTGACGTGATTGGCGATTGCGTGACCGAGATCAACGTGACCAGCCCGACCTGCTTTCAGGAAATTTTTGACCAGACCGGTTTTGATGTGGCGGCGATGTTTGTGGATGCGCTGGAGGCGGCTTTGGCTGCTGCTTAAATTCCTGGTCTGTCATTACGAGCTTGACCCGGAATCCAGCCCCTAAAACTTCATCTGCTGCTTGCGCAGGGCTGCGTGGTCGGGTCTTTGCAAGACCTAACCCCGTTTTTCGCACCGGCGTAAACGAGGATGTTGGTGTCTATGGAGCTCCGGGTAGCCATCAATCAATCAGCGTTCGTTGGCTTCATCGCGGTTAAAACGCCAACCGCCCAGTTGAGCCGAAGACTGAAGGCAACGCGCCTCAAACTCAGCCCACTGCTGACCACGCCGCGTGCTGCCCGCCAATTGCTCCAGGTAGTCACGCACGACCTGGTTGAGGCTTTTACCCATTGTTTGTGCAGCCTCACGGGCACGATGGGCTACTTGTTCATCGACTGAAAGGGTTATCTTCATGACATTGCTCCATCGAATAGTGTGCACATACTATGTGCGCGCCATATTTTTAGTCAAGAGCATCCCAATTTAACGATGGCTGGTACAGCCGTGTTGTTGGCCGGTGTGGGTGTCGCGGCCATGTTTGTGGATGCGCTGGAAGCTGTTCTAGCCAACGGCTAAGTCCCAGGTCTGCCATTCTGGGCTTGGCCCGGAATCCAGCCCCTGCAACTTCATCTGCTGCTTGCGCAGGGCTGCGTGGTCGTGTCTTTGCGAGATGCGAGACCTCAGATTTGCTATTTAATTAGGAGCTGCTCGCGTAAATTTTGATTGGGATAGCGGCTTGTTTGATAGTCAGCTAGTGTGTCTTTGCAAGACCTGACCCCATCGTTTGTGACTCCCTGATGTTTCAGGAGGCCTGGCCAAAATAGCTTCATGCCAGCGCGGTGTTGAACAGGTCGGGTGTTTCGGGCGGGATGATGATGTCATCCACATGGCTGCAATCCAGCTTGGCGTGGGTGCAGGCCCTAACAATGTCGGCGTCGGTCGTGTAGATGGTGCTTGCGTTCACAGCTTTAGCGGTGGCCACTATCATCCAGTCGAACTTCATCTTCGTTTTGCTGATTTCCTTTTTCTGTTTGGAGGTAAAAATGCCCTCCAAAATGATCGCGCATTCGATAGCTGCCCGGTTAGAAAAAGGCTCTACCTTGAAGGTGCTACTTGAGGAAATGCGCTGGATATAGGCATCGCGGGCGGCTGCAGACCTAGTTAAAAATTCCGCGTATGCCGGGGCTGGGATGGCGACTTTTTCTTTTCCCAGCTTCGCCATCAATAGATCGATGCGCTGTTTTCGGGGGCCGGACAGGCGCTCATTAAAGAGGTCAATTAAGACCCCCGCATCGAAACAGACCATTAATCCTCCCGGAGTTTTTTGAAGTCGGCGTGCGGGTCTTCCGATTCATTCCACCCGCTGCCCGGTATCGCGCGCATTTCTTGAACGAATTTTTCGAGCGGTACGTCATCGAGGATTTCATGCCCTTGGATCTGGAAATACTCCAAGGTCCACACACCCTCTGAATTTCTGCGCCATTTGCCTTTACCGTTGACTCGCACGGTCGCGCCAAAAAGCAGCTTGGCCAGCTCTTTGGCAATCGTGCGGCTGGTTTGGCATTTGTAGTCAACGCCGCCGTCGCCCATCAGCGTGACCGGGACCGTGTCATCCTTGCCACCTACACGGATGATTTGACCTTCCAGCTCGCCGCTTTCATGAACGGTTACTTCTTGGGCAATGGGTGTTTTGCGTCCGGGGAACTCGATGTATCTGGGGCCTGAAAGCGCGCGAAGATAGCCTACGCACCCGTCCTCCATAAGCATCCTGTTGATGTCTTTGATGAGCTTCTGGCCTTCGAACCATTCGCCATTTGCAGCCGCCTTCAGGCGTTGCGCAACCTCAAAGGCAACCACTTCTTCTACGTTGAACTCAGGGCGGGCGCTGCCCTTGGTGATTTTTGCAAAATGGACGCGATCCTGAGAGCCCAATAGCCCGGCCATCTTGTCCATGTACTGGGCAAGACGCTTCATTGGAATGGTGGCGGGTAGCCACCTATCCATAACAAATTGGTAGCCGTGTGGGGCTTGCTCGGTGTCCATGACTGCTTTAAATTCTAGCCCTCTACGTTACAGCAAACTGGTGCCCAGGTACAGCAACGCTTGCCGAAACGGGCAAACCCTTAGGCGGCCTATCCGGGCCCGCCGGGCATTTGCGCCTCATCTTCATCAAATCAGCCCGTGCGTCAGCCCAGGGAAAAAGGTCCTTCATCAACGCATTCCGCTCTTCTTTTAAACATTCAGAGCAACCTGAGTGGCAAAACAACACCCCACTACCTAAGCGCTGCCTGAAACCCCACCCTCAAACACCTTGAGCTCGCCCGGTGCAAACGCCGTCCAGTGTTCATTGGTGGTCAGAGGTGCGCTCACCACCACGGCTACGCGGTCTGACGCGTTGGTGTACTCGGCAAAGTCAACGCTCACGTCTTCGTCGCTGAGGGTGGCGTGCGCAAACGGGTGTTGGCGTTCGATGTAGTACAGCCCCTGCGAATCTGGTTTGGTTGATGCATGCGCCCACAGGGCCTGGCCGTTGCTCAGCAAAAAGTTGAAGGTGCCGTGCGGCGCGATGTTGGCCGCGAGTTCGCGTAGCGTGATGCTCAGCTCATGCACGCTGGGCACCCCGGCATGCGACTTGGCCAGCTCTTGCATGATCCAGCAAAAAGCGCGCTCGCTGTCGGTGCTGCCCACTGGTTTGAAGCTGCCGTGCAGGCGCGGCGCAAAGTCTTTCAAGTCGCCATTGTGTGCAAACACCCAATACCTGCCCCACAACTCGCGCACAAAAGGGTGGCAATTTTCAAGCGCCACCCGGCCTTGCGTGGCCTTGCGGATGTGCGAAATGACGTTGCGGCTTTTGATCGGGTAGCGGCTGATCAGCTCTGCCACCGGCGATGAGCAGGCGGGCTGGTGGTCTACAAAATGGCGCAGTCCTTTGTCGTTTGCACCTGCGGCGTCGCCCTCAAAAAAGGCAATACCCCAGCCATCGGCGTGGTGGTCGGTTTGCCCGCCGCGCTGGGCAAAGCCGCGAAAGCTGAAGGTCACATCGGTCGGGGCATTGCAGTTCATGCCCAGCAGTTGGCACATGGCTCAGTCGCGTGGCTCAGACCACAGCTTGCCGCCAGTGGCCCAGTTCTCGCGCTTGATGTCGGTGATGACGATATCGACCGAGTCAGCCACGCCGCCCAAAACCTCAACGCTGACGCGCGTGATCTCGGCGACCAGTTTCTTTTTTTGCTCAACCGTGCGGCCTTCCAGCATTTCGACGTGGTAAGTGGGCATGAAATCTCCTTCAGGGGTAATGACGGGCTTGTTGTGGGAGTTGGATGACACATGTGATCGTCCGGCCCGATGATAATCAAGCCTGACCATGACGACTCACCTGCCCCTACTTGCTGGTCGTTCCTAGCATTGCCAATGCGGCAGCCCGGTTTTTTAGGAACAGCGACCGCCGAGCTGGATGCGGTACAAGGACAGACCCGGAGTCAGCTTTAAATTGCTATATCATTTGTAGCTGCTCGCCCTTGTATTCATTGGTCTGGAGCCCTAAATGAGTACCAAAAACCTTTTTAACGCCAACTGACGGCTCAAACCGTTTCATTTTTCATGTCGCCACCTGCAGCCAGCCCATTTGATGCCGCCAGACAGCATTTTGTAGAGGGCATCGGCCACTACGAGGCGGGTCGCTACGCCGAGGCGCAGGTCAGTTTTGAAGCTTCCCTGGCGCTGTTGCCAGGCCGCGTGTCAACGCTGGGCAACCTGGGGGCGACGCTGGTCAAACTCGGGCAAGCTGAGGCAGCGCTGGTGCCGCTTGGCGAGGCACTGGCCATCGATGCCCATGCGCTGGATGCGCTGTCGCACAAGGGGCTGGCTTTGGCCGATCTGGCTCGCTACGCCGAGGCGCTGGCCTGCCACGATGCCGTGCTGCGCCTGCAGGCAGACCACAT
>CAMARI010000176.1 GCA_945860515.1 Polaromonas sp. YR568 | reverse complement strand
CAAGCACTGAGCTACTCGTATGGCATGAATGCCTTACTTTCCACAGCGATGGGCAAGGTCACACTCAGCGGTGCTGAGCCAGAGTGTCTTGCGGAGCTGGGCGAGCCCCACTGTCCGATTATCAATATCATGCCTTCGATCGACGATATTTTTTCGAAGCTGGATTGGCTCGTTTCGCATCGCGAGCATATGGCAACGATATCGCATGAATCGCGTGCCTACGTCGAGAAAGTTCATGATGCAAAAGTTGTTGCGGCACGGTTTCTCTCGACTTGGGATGACTATCGTCGCCCCTGAATGCTATTCAATACTTTTTGTTTAGTGACTTTAGGTGTGTCATCGGTTGCCTAACTCGCGACGTCCTGGTTCCACGCGGGTTTCAGAGCTTGGCATGCCAGCTTCATGGCTCTTTAGCATCGTTACAGCCTTGTCGATTAAATAAACATCCAGCGCAATGCCAATACTGCTCCTGGTAACCAAACAACTCGACACCGCTCCGAAAGGCGGTCGGGAAATGCTCTGCAAGCTCAACCACGTCGCTCTCTCCACCATTCTCGGTAAGCAGCTCCTCCTGTTCGAGCTGCCCCAGACAAAGCCGACAAAGCCACGAGAAATTTTCAACGCGTTTCGGGGGCATATTGACGGCCTCACTGAACAAACCATTCACCAAGCCCTCAAGCTGATCCAATCCGAAAACGTGCGCCAGGTCGTCGTGGATGGCTCCAACCTCGGCTGTTTTGTTGCCACACTTAAACGCTCGTTACCGCACGTAGAAGTCATCACCTTCTTCCACAACGTCGAAGCACTTTTTTTCTGGGGTGCGTTCACCACCACCACAACTCCACGCGCACTGGCCGTTTTTATCGCCAACTTCCTCGCCGAACGTAAAGCGGCACGCCTGAGTGACAAGCGCATTTGTCTGTCTGAGCGCGACAGCCGTCTTTTGAAATACCTTTATGGCAAAGGTGCGTCCCACATTGCCCCGATTGCGCTCGAAGACAAGCTACCCGACGCGCCGATCGCGCCGCTCCTGGTTGCGGCCGAGCCCTTCGCGCTGTTCGTGGGCGGAAATTTTTACGCCAATCGCGACGGCATCGCCTGGTTCGTTCAACATGTCGCCCCGCGCGTCGACATCAAAATCTGCGTCGTCGGCAAGGGCATGGAAGACTTGCGCGCCCAGCTCGAAATACCAGGCCGCGTCGAGGTCATCGGACCGGTGGACAGCCTTGCCGAATGGTATCGCCGCGCTCGCTTCGTGATTGCGCCGATTTTTGATGGCTCAGGAATGAAAACCAAAGTCGCCGAAGCCCTGATGCACGGTAAGAAAGTAGTCGGCACGGCTGAGGCGTTCAGCGGCTATGAGCAGGTCGCCACACGCGCAGGTTGGTGTTGCAGCTCCCCCATTGAATTTGTATCCGCGATCAACGCAGCCTGCACCACCATTACGTCGTCATTCGACCCCGAATTGCGTGCACTTTACGAAGAACATTATTCGCTCTCCGCCGCCACCGCCCGCCTCGCCGAGGTGCTCGGCGAGGCCCGAGATTCTTGAAAGAGGCAAATCACCATGTTCCTGATATTGAAAAGCGCGATCCGCGATGCTCTGCCCCGGCGCTACCAAGTTCCGCTCAAGTTCTGGTACAGCAAATTGCGGGGCGATCTTGAGGACGAAATGGCGCTGCTGCCAAAGCTCCTCAAGCCCTCCGACACCGTAATCGACATTGGCGCCAATCGCGGGGTCTATGCCTATTCTCTCGCTCGGATCGGCGCAAGGGTCGAGTTATTCGAACCCAATCCGGCATGTGCCCAAATTCTCGCGTCCTGGGCGGCCCCATGGCCGAATGTCAATCTGCACCCTGTCGCCTTGTCAGATCACGAAGGCTCGGCGGAGCTTCAGATCCCTGTTGATGACGCGGGCGTCGAGCACGACTCGTCCGCGAGCATTGAAAAATCAGACAGCGGGCTGTTCCGCGAACAAGTCGTTCCATTGGCCACGCTCGACAGTTTTCAGTTCCTCGAGGTTGCGCTCATCAAAATTGACGTCGAGGGCCATGAACTTTCTGTGGTCAAGGGTGCTCAAAAAACCATTGCGTCAGGCAAGCCCGCCTTACTGATCGAGATCGAGAGAAGACATGTAAACCACCCCTTCTCATCAACGTTCAATTTACTCCAAGACGAAGGCTACCGCTCCTTTTTCTTCGATGCAGGGATCCTCCGGCCTATTGCTGAGTTTGATGTTGATCGGGACCAGCGTCTTGGCGATCTTGGAATTCACAACTCAAGATATATCAACAACTTTCTGTTTCTTCATGAAACGCACTTAGACAATGGCAGCTATGCCCAACTCTTTCATCGCTGGGGGCAGCGATGAAAATTGCTGTAATCACGCCCGTCTTTGCTCTTGCGGGTGTGCCCCTTGCCCAGGTGCGGTTGGCTCGATCTCTTGCTGCACGTGGGCACACCGTTGATCTAATGATAGGACGGGTTCTTGCCGGCTATTCATTCACCCCTCCAGAGAGCCTCAACACCAGGATCTTTAAGCAACCCAATGTTCGCAGTTTGCTCTGGCCATTAGTGCAGTACCTATGGAGTGAGAAGCCTGAAGTTGTCTTTTCAGCAGAAGACCATCTGAATACCATCGTCCTTGCTGCCGCGGTACTCTCTGGCTCGCGTGCCAAGATTACCTGTTCATCGAGGGTCACTCCGTTCGACACCTATTCCAATCGTAAATTCTCGAAACGCTGGATCTTGAAGCAGTCAGCCAGGGCTGTCATGAGGCGAGCAGATGCGCTCACCTGCGTGTCTCAAGATATGGTGAAGCAATACCAAACCGTTTTCAAGGAAGCTCCCTATACCTGCGTTTACAATATTGTGAGCGACGATGCATCCGCACTCCGGATGCAAGAAGCTGTTGATCACCCCTGGCTCTTGTCGAAAGATATTCCAGTCGTCGTTGCAGCAGGACGCCTTGCCCCTTGGAAAGGCTTTGCTGATTTGATTGAAGCGATGGCGCTCGTATGCGCCCATCGCCCAGTGCGTTTACTGATTCTCGGAGACGGCCCCTTGCGTACTGACTTACAGCAGCGCATTGCAGGCCATGGCCTGGAGCACGCTGTGCAGCTCCAAGGCTATGTAGAAAACCCTTTAAAGTATTTTGCGCAAGCAGACATCTTTGCGCTTTCGTCCCATGTAGAGGGCCTGCCAAACGTCTTGGTGGAAGCAATGATGTGCGGCTGCACCCCAGTCGCGACAGATTGCCCAACTGGGCCACGCGAAGTTCTGGAGAATGGGCGCTACGGCTATCTGGTCAAGCCGCGTGACCCTCGTTCCATTGCTGATGGGATTTTGAAGGCGCTTGATTGCCGGATCCCAAAGGAGCACCTTGATGCGGCTATCCGGCCGTTCGAAGAAGACGCCGTGATCGCGCGTCATTTTGAGCTGCTCGGGCTTTCCGAACACACGCACAGAGTGCCTGCTTAACTTGCGAGCTGCTCTTAACGCCACCTGCTTCAACGACAGGCCGTCGGGCGCAAAGCAGCGCTTTTTAGGGATATACCGGGCCCTGGCACGGCGCATGCCAGAGGTGGAATTTGTTGTCTTTGAGCCAGCCGACTGCCCCATGGCGGACTGGTTCAGTGGCTTGATCAACGTCGAAACGAGGGCCACACCTATTCCGTCTGAAGGAAGGTGGCGAAAATTGTTTTACTCCTCCCGCTTCTGGGGAGATATGCTTAGGCAGGATTCGTTCGACTTGTTCGAGGGCTTCCACTTGCCCTTGCCCAAGGTTCCCTCGGCGAAGATAATCTTGACGGTGCACGACGTGCGCCACCTTCATCCAGACTGGGCCTGGCACAGCCGCACAGCATTTCGGTTTGCATTGACCCGCGCCCTCAGCAACGCCGACATGGTAGTGACCGTGTCGGAGGCGATGAAGCAGGAGTTGTTGCCTTACTGCGGACGGACTCCGGTCTGCGTCATCCCCAATGGCCTGGAAGCTGCGGCTAAGGATCTTCACCCGGCACCGGCCGAGTTGGCAGCATTCAGGAGCAGGTTTGCGCTACCTGATCGCTTTCTGCTTGCTGTGGGCCACCTTGAGCGCCGCAAGAACTACCCGAGGCTGATCGAGGCCCTTGCCCATCTGCGAAGCTCGGGACGCGACTGCCACCTTCTGATCGTTGGCAACGAAAGCGGTGAGCGCGCGGCATTAGAGGCCCACATCGCTGCGAACGGACTAAATCGTAACGTGACGTTGGCCAGTGGGTTGACCGATCTGGAAGTGCGCTGCGCCTACGCGCTTTGCACATTGTTCGTGTTCCCTTCCACCTACGAGGGCTTCGGCATCCCCATCCTGGAAGCCATGGCGGCTGGAAAGCCTATGGCTCTCTCTGGGATTCCGGTTTTTCGGGAGATAACTGGTGGACAATCGGCCTTTTTCTCCCCCCTTGATCCGCATGACATGGCACGTGTTATCCAGCGGGTTTTGGCTTCGAGGACAGAGCAGATTAATCTGATTGCCCATGGATTTGAGCGCTTGAAAGCTTATAACTACTCGAGCATTGCCGCACAGTATGAAAGCCTATACAGCGATTTAACTGCGACGCCCCTAGGCTAACAATCGCAAACCTTTGATTGCGTTTTTGTTTTCCCTTTAAAGCATGTCTCTGTTTTCGGCAGCCAATACTCAAGAGTTGCCTGGCAACCAATCTTGCATGCTTCTCTGCTAGACCCTATAAATTCTCCGTAACTTCAAGTTATTCTAGGCCCCGATCCCTCGCCAGCTTTGTCGACCAGAGGCAGAGCTTCGATCAGCAGGGCATGGCCCCCGGCGAAGCTGAGCGCGTGTTTGCCGACTACTTCGCCATCTTTCCCTGGGACCAGCTGCCGCCCGATGCCGAAGGGTTCGACATGGGCAGCGGCTCCGGCCGCTGGGCCCGCTTCGTGGCGCCCCGCGTGGGCCGGCTCCACTGCATCGATCCCTCCAGCGCCCTGGCCGTGGCCCGCCACACCCTGGCCGATCAGCCCAACGTGCAGTTCCACCAGGCCTCGGTGGCCGCCAGCGGCCTGCCGCCCAACTCTCAGGATTTCGGCTACAGCCTCGGCGTGCTCCACCACGTGCCGGATACCGCTGCCGCCATCCGCTCCTGCGCCGAGCTGCTCAAACCCGGAGCGCCGCTGCTGCTCTACCTCTATTACGCCTTCGATAACCGCCCCCGCTGGTTCCGCTGGCTCTGGCACCTCTCCAACGCCGCCCGCCTGCTGATCCGCCGCCTGCCGCCCCGCCCCAAGCAGCTCGTTACCGACCTGATCGCCCTCACCATCTACTGGCCCCTCTCCCGCCTCGCATCCCTGGCAGAAGCTGCCGGCCTGCCCGTGGCCTCCTTCCCCTTGAGCTACTACCGCCACTGCAGCTTTTACACGCTGCGCACCGACGCCCGCGATCGCTTCGGCACCCCTCTGGAGCAGCGCTTCAGCCGCACCCAGATTCGTGCCATGTGCAGCGCCGCTGGGTTGGTGGATCTGCGGTTTTCGCAGCGGGAGCCTTATTGGTGTGTGGTGGGGGTCAGGGCCAAGGGAGCAGGCGCGGAGTAGGGGCGCGAGGCGCTTACGGTTTTTAGCCCTCGGCACACCACCTCCGCCGTACCAAACATCCAAGTACTGATGTACTATGCAGTGAGCGGCAAGGCCCCGGTGTGGGTAGGGTTTTCAATGTGGATAAAAAGGGCCAGCTCACCGTTGCTGCCGCAATCCTGCTGGCGCTGATCACGCTGTTCACGAGCTATGACCACATCACCATCCCCGGAGCACACGCTTCCCTTCAACTACCGCAGCAGGCAGGCATTCCTCTCCTCGCTGCCGCCGTGGCGGCAGCTGTTGGCGAAGCTCAACTGGCATCCA
>CAMARI010000175.1 GCA_945860515.1 Polaromonas sp. YR568 | reverse complement strand
ACATCGTGCCTGCCGCGCTTCAAAATCAGCACCACGTCATAGGCGGTGCAGCCTCCGGTGCCAGCCAGCACGGTTTCCATGGGGCGCGGGGCCAGGTTGGCACCGCCGTTTTCGGGCTTGACCTCGTCGGGCGCGCCGTCCATCACCAGGGTGTGGCCGCTGCCGGTTTCTGCCACAAAGGTCATGCCCGAGCGTGAGCCCATGGCATGGGCTTGAGCCGCCCAATTCACCGTACATTCCATAAACAGCTTTCTTGATGCAAAAAATAAATCACAAAACGGTAAGAAAACAGGCAGTCGTGCCTAAAAGTGTCAAGTTTCCGCGACACAGGTATTGTGCAGCGCAACATCGCAGCGCTATACTGACCCCGCGTCGGCGGAAACCATTGTATTTTCGTGTTGTTTCTGCCGCACCGTTTGTCTCCTCCATCTTCTCAAAGGATGGATTTACAGGCCCAAGCCGCAAGGTTTGGGCCTTTTTTCTTGCGCCTTATCATTGAAGGCTTGCGAGAAACCCATGACAAAACCACTCAGCCCTTCTGACTACCTGAAAAAAATTCTCACGGCCCGCGTGTATGACGTGGCGGTTGAGTCTGGCCTTGAAGTCGCCAAAAACCTGAGCGTGCGCCTGCACAACACGGTGCTGCTCAAGCGTGAAGACCAGCAGCCGGTGTTCAGCTTCAAGCTACGCGGGGCCTATAACAAAATGGCGCATTTGAGCGCGGCGCAGCTTAAAAAAGGCGTGATTTGCGCGTCTGCCGGCAACCATGCACAGGGGGTGGCCATGTCGGCGCAAAAGCTGGGCACGCGTGCCGTGATCGTGATGCCCACCACCACGCCGCAGCTCAAGGTAGACGCCGTCAGAGCCCTCGGTGGCGACGTGGTACTGCATGGCGACAGCTACTCAGATGCCCACACACACGCGGTGCAACTTGAGAAAAAACGCGGCCTGACCTTTGTGCACCCGTTTGACGACCCCGACGTGATTGCCGGCCAGGGCACGATTGCCATGGAAATGCTGCGCCAGCACCCCGGCCCGCTGCATGCGGTGTTTGTAGCGATCGGCGGCGGCGGCCTGATCTCGGGCATGGCCAATTACATCAAGGCCGTGCGGCCCGACATCCAGGTCATTGGCGTGCAGATGAATGACTCCGATGCGATGACGCAATCGGTGGCCGCGAAAAAGCGCGTCGCCCTGCATGATGTGGGCTTGTTTTCAGACGGCACGGCTGTCAAGCTGGTCGGTGAAGAAACCTTTCGCATCAGCCAAGCGCTGGTCGATGAATTCATCAGCGTTGACACCGACGAGGTGTGCGCAGCTATCAAAGATGTGTTTGTCGACACGCGCAGCATAGTGGAGCCGGCTGGTGCGCTGGCCGTGGCGGCGATTAAAAAATACGTGGCGCTGCACAAAACCAAAGGCGAAACCTATGCCGCTGTTTTGTGCGGTGCCAACATGAACTTTGACCGCCTGCGCTTTGTGGCCGAGCGGGCTGGCGTCGGTGAAGAACGCGAGGCCCTGTTTGCCGTGACGATTCCTGAAGAGCGCGGCAGCTTCAAGCGCTTTTGTGAAGTTATTGGCACGCTGCCTGGCGGGTCGCGTTCGGTCACCGAGTTCAACTACCGCATCAGCGACCAGGCCAAGGCACATGTGTTTGTCGGCCTGACCACACAAAAAGGCGAAAGCGCCAAAATCGCGGCCAACTTCACCCGCCACGGCTTCAAGGCGCTTGACCTGACGCATGACGATTTGGCCCAAGAACACATCAGGCACATGGTGGGCGGTCACAGTTCGCTGTCAAAAGATGAGCGATTGCTGCGCTTTGTGTTTCCGGAACGGCCCGGCGCGCTGATGAAGTTTTTGGCCGCCATGCAGCCGGGCTGGAACATCAGCTTGTTCCATTACCGCAACCAGGGCGCAGACTTTGGCCGCATTCTGGTCGGCCTGCAGGTGCCCAAGGCAGACAACAAAGCGTTTAAAACTTTTCTCGACACCCTCGGCTACCCGCATGTGGAAGAGACCAGCAATCCGGCCTACCAGCTGTTTTTGCAAAGCTAAAGCATGGCCCCAGCAAACGGATCGACCTGCCCGCAGTGCGGGGTTGGCATGCGCTGCGGTGCTGTCAGCGGTGACGCTACCTGCTGGTGCTTTGACCTGCCCCGAGTGATCGCTGTCCCCACACCACAAGCCAGTTGCCTGTGCCCGACCTGTCTTCAACAAGTGATCGATTCAGATGACCCCAAAAACCTTTTTTCTGCCAGCAATTGAGCCAACCGCCGATGCAGGGCTGGCCGCCAGACTGCAACACAAGATTGACCACAAAACCAAGCCGCTGGGGGCGCTCGGCCAGCTTGAAAACCTGGCCTTGCAGCTGGGCCTGATCCAGGGCAGCGAAACCGTGCGCTTGACCGCCCCGCAGATGGTGGTGTTTGCCGCCGACCATGGCGTGGCAAGCGAGGGCGTATCGGCCTTTCCTCAAGCTGTGACCCTGCAAATGGTGGCCAATATGCTGGCCGGGGGTGCGGCCATCAATGTGCTGGCGCGCCAGCATGGGTTTGCACTGCAGGTGGTGGATGCGGGCGTGGCCGGTGATCTGGCGGACCACCCACAACTCACGAAACGAAAAATCGCGCATGGCACGCACAACCTGGCCCAAGGCCCAGCCATGACGGCGCACCAGCTCAACGCCGCCCTGCAAGCCGGCAGCGACGTGCTGTCCAGCCTGCCCGGCAACGTGGTGGCGTTTGGCGAAATGGGCATTGCCAACACGGCACCGGCTGCGCTGCTGTTGCACCGACTAGCAGGCGTGCCCATCGACGACGCAACCGGTCGGGGTACCGGCTTGACGGATACCCAGCTGGCGCATAAGCAAGACGTTTTAAAGCGTGCTGCTCATTTGCACAACCATGCCGTCCAGCCGCTGGACGCGCTCGCCGCTATGGGCGGGTTTGAAATCGCCATGATGACGGGTGCGATGCTGCAAGCGGCCAGCCAGCGCCGGGTGGTCTTGGTGGATGGTTTTATTGCCGGTAGCGCGGCACTGCTCGCCTGTGCTGTTGCCCCGGCGGCCAAAGACTACATGGTGTTTTGCCACCGATCGGCAGAGCGCGGCCACCGCCTGCTGCTGGCGCACCTGACCGCCAAGCCGCTGCTGGACCTGGACCTGCGCCTGGGCGAAGGCACCGGCGCGCTGCTGGCCTGGCCGCTGGTGCAGTCGGCGGCGCTGCTTTTGAACGAGATGGCGAGTTTTGAGTCGGCCAGCATCAGCGGCAGGGCCGATTGATATGCTGAACTTCATTCGCGAATTTTTGCTAGCCGTGCAGTTCTTCACCCGCATTCCGGTCACGGGGGCGCTGGCTGAATGGGTCGGTTTTAGCCCGGCCATGCTGCGGGCCAGCGCAGCGCACTTTCCTGCTGTGGGAATGCTGGTGGGCGCTGTGGCAGCCGCCGTGTATGCGGTGCTGCTGGCGCTGCTGCCAGACACTGGTTTTGCGCCGCTGGTGGCGGCTGTGCTGTCAACCGTGGCGACCGTGCTCATGACGGGCGGCTTTCATGAAGACGGGCTGGCCGATGTGGCAGACGGCCTGGGCGGCAGCTACGACAGGCATCGCGCCCTGGAAATCATGAAAGATTCGCGCGTCGGTGCCTTCGGCGCGATGGCCTTGGTGCTCGCGCTGCTGGCAAAGGTCGCCATGCTGGCCCTGCTCGGCAGCGTTGATGGCGCCGTTTATGACACCGTTAATGGCGCACCTGTTGGCTTCGATGAGGCGCCCTTCAAGGGCTGGTATGTGTGCAGCGCCCTGTTTGCAGGCCATGTGGTGTCGCGCACGCTGCCGCTGCTGCTGATTGCCTGGCTTGCGCATGTGGGTGACGTGGCTGGGTCCAAGTCCAAGCCGCTGGCCGATCAGATCTCTTCGGGCAGCCTTTTGCTTGCTTTTGCATGGTGCTTTATAGCCCTAGCCCTTGTATTGCTGATGCAAGACGCTACTGATTTGATCGTCGCTTGCAGCTTCTCATTGATCACCCTGCTGTGGATGCACCGCCTCTTCAAGCGCCGCTTGCAGGGCTTTACCGGCGATTGTCTGGGCGCAACGCAGCAGGTCTGCGAGATCGCTTTTTATCTTGGATTAGCGATCGCCTTATGACTCTGTGGTTAGTTCGGCATGCCCAGCCGCTCATCGATAAATCCATTTGCTACGGCCAGCTGGATGTGCCCGCCGACCCTGAAGCCACCCACATCTGCGCCCGAGAGCTCTTGAATGTCCTGCCCAAAGGTATCTCTGTCAGCACTTCAACGCTACAAAGATGTGAGCGGCTAGCGCAAGTATTGATTGGTTTACAGCCCGATTTAAGGGTTAAAAAAGACCCGAAATTGCAAGAAATGAGTTTTGGACAGTGGGAGGGCCGTGCCTGGGCCGACATTGACAAGGCTGAGCTTGACGCCTGGACTGACAACTTTGCCAGCTACCGCGCTGGCGGGACAGGCGAAAGCGCTGGCCAATTCATGACCCGCGTCGGCGCAGCCTTTGACAAGCTGGACCCGACTAAAGACACCTTGTGGGTGACCCACGCGGGCGTGATTCGGGCCGCTAGCTCGATAGCCCGTGGCATCCGGCAGATCAGCCGGGCCGA
This sequence comes from Polaromonas sp. YR568, assembly GCA_945860515.1. Taxonomy (GTDB): domain Bacteria; phylum Pseudomonadota; class Gammaproteobacteria; order Burkholderiales; family Burkholderiaceae_C; genus Polaromonas. The sequence goes on along the minus strand of CAMARI010000175.1, from coordinate 1,265 downwards.
TGAATGGCCCACCGATGCGCCAGCTTATGGACAATGGTGCAAACTGACCCTTCCAATTCACAGAAATCACCATGGCCACCAACCTTGACGGGCAACTCGTTGTCGCCATCTCTTCCCGCGCCTTGTTTGACTTTGAAGAGGAAAACGAGGTCTTTGAGCAGCATGCCGACAAAGCCTACATGCAGATGCAGTTGCAGCGCATTGAGCAACCGGCTAAGCCGGGCGTGGCGTTTTCGCTGGTTAAAAAACTGCTGGCCTTCAACACGCCGGGCGCGCAGCGGGTAGAGGTGGTGATCCTGTCGCGTAACGACCCAGTTAGCGGCTTGCGCGTCATGCGCTCGGCCGAGCACTACAAGCTGGCCATCAGCCGCTGCACCTTCACCAAAGGGCAAGCGCCCTGGCGCTACTTGCGCCCGCTCAAGGCCAACCTGTTTTTGTCAGCCAAATCTGAGGACGTGCGTTCGGCCCTGGGCAACGGATTTGCCGCCGCCACAGTAGCCACACACTCGGCCAGAGCCCAAAGCAATTACCCAAGCGAGGTGCGGATTGCCTTTGACGGCGACGCGGTGCTGTTTTCAGACCAGGCTGAACGGGTGTTTCAAAAAGACGGTCTGGATGCGTTTCAAAAACACGAGCGCAAGCACTCGGCCAAGCCGCTGCCGCCCGGCCCGTTCATGCCGCTGCTCAAAGCCCTGCACGGCCTGCAGCAAGCAGGCACGCCGCACATGCGCATCCGCACCGCGCTGGTCACGGCACGCAGCGCCCCGGCGCATGAACGCGCGATTCGCACCCTGATGGACTGGAACATTGAGGTCGATGAAGCGATGTTTTTGGGCGGTCTGGCCAAGGGTGAATTTTTGCGTGAATTTGAGCCCGACTTTTTCTTTGACGACCAGACCGGGCACGTCGATGCGGCCGCGCAGCATGTGCCCGCGGGGCATGTCGCCAGCGGCGTTTCAAACTCCTCTGCCTGACCACTGATCCATGAGCAGCCTCAAAAATTTCGGCACTTTTTTAAAACGCGTCTGGGCCCTGTCAGCGCCTTACTTCCAGTCTGAAGACAAATGGAAGGCGCGCGCCATGCTGGCCGGGATTGTGCTGCTGAACCTGGCTGCCGTGTACATGCTGGTGTTGCTGAACGACTGGAACCGCCTGTTTTATGACGCGCTGCAAAACAAAAACCAGCCCGTCTTTTGGCAGCAACTGGGCCGCTTTGCCTATCTGGCGTTTGCCTTCATCATCATCGCGGTTTACAAGTTTTACCT
>CAMARI010000174.1 GCA_945860515.1 Polaromonas sp. YR568 | reverse complement strand
GCCTGTTTGACCGCTTTCCGGTGCAAGCAGCTTATGCCATGCACAACTGGCCGTCGATGCCCGCAGGCACGGTGGGCGTGAACCGCGGCCCCATGATGGCCGCAGCGGACCGTATCACCCTCACCATCACAGGCAAGGGCGGCCACGGCGCGCACCCGTACATGACCATTGACCCGGTGCTGGTGGCGGCGCACATCATCACTGCCGCACAAAGCATTGTCAGCCGCAACGTCAAGCCGCAAGACAGCGCCGTCGTGAGTATCTGCGCCATGAACGCAGGCGACCTGGGTGCGATGAGCGTCATCCCCGGCACGGCAACGCTGGTGGGCACGGTCCGCACCTTCAGCGCTGAGGTGCAGGACATGGTTGAAAAACGCCTGCACACCCTGATTGCGTCGGTGGCCGAAGCCTTTGGTGCCACAGCCACCATGCACTACGAGCGCATTTACCCGGCCACCATCAACACCCCGGCTGAGGCCATGTTCGCAGCTGATGTGGCCGCCATGCTGATCGGTGAAGACAACGTCACCCGCGACATGGTGCCCAGCATGGGTGCTGAAGACTTTTCGTTCATGCTGCAGGCCAAGCCTGGCGCTTACCTGCGGCTGGGACAAGGCGATGGTTTGGGTCAGCCCGGCTGCTTCCTGCACAACAGCCGGTATGACTTCAATGACGAGGTGTTGCCGCTGGGAGCGGCGTTGTTTGCAGGTTTGGTGGAGCAGTCCATGCCGTTGGCGGCATGACGCTGCATAAGTTCTGTTTTCGGTTCAATTCAAAGGAAAAATATGTTAAATCACTCTAAAAAAACAACTTTGGCCCAATCGATCCGGGCACAAGCAGCTATTATTTTAGTAGCGAGCGTGATGGGTGTTGTCGGCGCAGCAAACGCCAAAACCATCCGCATCGGCAACCAGGGCGACGCGCTGTCACTGGACCCGCACTCGCTCAATGAGTCATTGCAGCTCAGCGTGACGGGCAATGTGTACGAGCCGCTGGTGGGTCGCAACAAAGACCTGAGTCTGGCTCCGATTCTGGCCACCAGCTGGAGCCAGCCGACACCGTCTGTCTGGCGATTTGAGCTGCGTAAAGGCGTTAAATTTCATGATGGCACACCTTTTACAGCCGATGACGTGCTGTTCAGTTTTGCGCGGGCATCGGGTGACGGCTCAGACATGAAGAGCTACACCAACGACGTCAAGGAGATCCGCAAGGTCAATGACTTCGTGGTCGAAATCGAAACCAAAGGCCCCTTCCCCATCCTGCCGGACGTGATTTCGCTGCTCTACATCATGAGCAAAACCTGGTCTGAAACCAACCAGGCCACCAAGCCCGTAGACCGCCGCAAGGGCGTTGAAAACGCAGCGTCCTTCCGCGCAAACGGCACCGGCCCGTACCGTGTGCGTGAGCGCCAGCCCGGCATCAAAACCACCTTTGCCCGCAACCCCGCCTACTGGGGCAAGATCGAAGGCAACGTGACCGAGGTGGTGTACACCCCGATCACCAATGACGCCACCCGTGTCGCAGCCTTGATATCAGGCGAAATTGAAGTGATGGAACCCGTGCCCGTGCAAGACATTGCACGCGTTAACTCTAGCGCCAACGCCAAAGCGCTGACTGGTCCTGAGCTGCGCACCATCTTTTTGGGCATGGACCAAAAACGTGACGAGCTGCTGTACTCCAGCGTGAAGGGTAAGAACCCGTTCAAAGACAAACGCGTGCGCCAGGCCTTCTACCAAGCCATTGACATTGACGGCATCAAACGCACAGTGATGCGCGGCGCAGCCAACCCGACGGCGCTGATGGTAGGCCCGGGCATCAACGGCTTTGACGCGAATGCCAACAAACGTTTCCCATTTGATGTGGAAGCCGCCAAAAAGCTGATGGCTGATGCCGGCTACGGCGCCGGCTTTGAAGTCACGATGAACTGCCCGAACGACCGCTATGTCAACGACGGCGAGATTTGCCAGGCTGTTGCTGCCAACCTGTCGCGCATCAACGTGAAGATCAATTTGCAGGCCGAAACCAAGGGCACTTACTTCCCCAAAATCTTGCGCCGCGACACCAGCTTTTACATGCTCGGCTGGACGCCCGGCACCTACGATTCGCACAATGCCCTCAATGGCCTGATGCGCTGTGCGGACGACAAGGGCTCAGGCCAGTTCAACCTCGGCTCCTATTGCAACCCCAAGGTCGATGAGCTGATTGCCAAAATTCAGTCAGAAACCGACAAGCCCAAACGCCAGGCGTTCATCGCAGAAGCGTTCAAGCTGCACACCGACGACATCGGCCACCTGCCGCTGCACCAGCAGGCGCTGGCCTGGGGTGTCAGCAAGAAGGTTGACCTGGTGCAACTGGCTGACAACTTCATGCCGTTCAAGTGGATGAGCATCAAGTAACTTTCAAGTACTTGTTATCGCGTGAGTAATCCCATCACCCGCTGGCTGGATACCGATGTCGGCTACAGCTTCAAAACTTCCCCGATGGCGATGGCCGCAGCGCTGGTGGCGTTGGTCTGCCTGGTGTCTGCGGTTTTTGCGGGCTATATTGCCCCGCACAACCCGTTTGACCTGACCACGCTGGAGCTGTCAAATGCCCGCCTGCCGCCCGCCTGGGAGCCGGAGGGCAAGCGCGCTTTTTTGCTGGGCACTGACGACCAGGGCCGCGATATTTTGTCCACCCTGATGTATGGTGCCCGTATTTCGCTCGCGGTGGGTTTTGCGTCGGTGATCATTTCTGTGGCTTTTGGCGTGGTGATGGGCTTGCTAGCGGGCTTTCTGGGCGGCTGGCTGGACAGTTTTTTGATGCGCCTGTGCGACGTGATGCTGAGTTTTCCGGCCATTTTGGTGGCATTGCTGATTGCAGGCGTGGGCCGCGCGATGTTCCCAAACGCGCACGAGTCGCTGGCTTTTGGGGTGCTGATCGTGTCTATCTCTCTGACCGGCTGGGTGCAGTACGCCCGCACCGTTCGCGGCTCAACACTGGTGGAACGCAACAAGGAATATGTGCAGGCCGCGCGCGTGACGGGTGTGGCGCCGATGCGCATCATGACGCGCCACGTGCTGCCCAATGTGCTGGGCCCGGTGCTGGTGCTGGCCACGATTCAAGTGGCGACGGCCATCATCACTGAAGCGACGCTGTCGTTTTTGGGCGTCGGCGTACCGCCCACCTCACCTTCGCTCGGCACGCTGATCCGGGTCGGCAATGACTATCTGTTTTCAGGCGAATGGTGGATCACGGTGTTCCCGGCGCTGATGCTGGTCATCATTGCACTGAGTGTGAACTTGCTGGGCGACTGGCTGCGTGATGCTTTGAATCCCAGACTCAGATGAACACCCCCGTGCGCCTTCGGCGCTCCCCCCTTAAGGGGGCGCAGCCAGCAGCCCGGCAAAGCCGGTTCTGCGGCTGCCGCTTGTAAAGACACCACCATGACTGCCATGTCACTTCTCTGCGTTAAAAACTTGGTCGTCGAATTTCCGAATCGACGCGGTACGCTGCGCGCCATTGACGGCATTTCTTTTGACATTGCTCCTGGCGAAATTCTAGGTGTGGTCGGTGAATCGGGCGCGGGCAAGTCGCTGACGGGTGCGTCCATCATTGGCTTGCTGGAGCCGCCAGGCCGCATTGCCAGCGGCGAGATTTTGCTGGAAGGTCAGCGCATTGACGATTTGACGAACGACCAGTTGCGCCCCATCCGTGGGCGCAAAATCGGCGCGATTTTTCAGGACCCGCTCACCTCGCTCAACCCGCTGTACAGCGTGGGCAAACAGCTGACCGAGACCATTCAGGCGCACTTGCCGGTCAGCAACGCCGAGGCCAGACGGCGCGCGATTGACCTGCTCAAAGACACCGGCATTCCGGCGGCCGAGCAGCGCATTGACCATTACCCGCACCAGTTCTCAGGCGGCATGCGCCAACGGGTGGTGATTGCATTGGCATTGGCCGCTGAGCCCAAATTGATCGTGGCCGACGAGCCGACCACCGCACTCGATGTGTCGATTCAGGCGCAGATCATCAGCCTGTTGAAAAACGTCTGCAAAAACCGGGGCGCAGCCGTGATGCTGATCACCCACGACATGGGCGTGATCGCGGAGACCTGTGACCGTGTGGCGGTGATGTATGCCGGGCGGATTGTTGAAATTGGGCCGGTGCATGAAGTCATCAACCAACCCGCGCACCCCTACACCGCTGGCTTGATGGCGTCGATTCCCGACATCACGCAGGACCGTGAGTACTTGAACCAGATTGACGGCGCCATGCCCCGCCTGAATGCCATTCCCACAGGTTGCGCATTCAATCCGCGCTGCCCCAAAGTGTTTGACCGATGCCAAGTTGAGCGCCCTGAGCTTGTTAGCGCAGGTGCGACACGTGCCGCCTGCTGGCTGGCTGGAGTGGGCGCATGACCGCGCTTGATAACGTGGCTAACAAGCCGCTGGTGGTGGTCAACGACATCGCGATGACCTTTGATGTCTCAGCGAGCCTGCTCACGCGTGTGCTTGAGCGCCAGCCCAAGCTTTTGTTGCAGGCTGTCGATGGGGTGAGTTTTGAGATTGAAAAAGGCAAAACACTGGCACTCGTCGGTGAGTCCGGTTGCGGCAAGAGCACCGTGGCCAAGCTGATGGTGGGCCTGTACCAGCCCACGCGCGGCAGCATGACGTTTGATGGCTTGGACGCGCATGCCACCTATCAAAGCAGAAAAAACAACGCCGGTTTGAAGCTGCGCGAGCGCATTCAAATGATCTTTCAGGACCCGTATGCCTCGCTCAACCCGCGCTGGGTGGTCGAAGACATCATTGGCGAGCCGCTGAAAGAACACGGCATCATCACTGACGCAGCAGAGCTGAAAGCCAAAGTCGGTGACCTGCTCACCTCAGTCGGCCTGAGCCCGCTCGATGGCCCCAAGTACCCGCACCAGTTTTCGGGCGGCCAGCGGCAGCGCATCTCGATTGCGCGGGCACTGGCCACCAACCCCGAGTTTTTGGTGTGTGACGAGCCGACCAGTGCCCTTGATGTGAGCGTGCAGGCCCAGGTGCTGAACATCATGAAGGACCTGCAAAAAAAGCGTGGTTTAACCTATTTGTTCATCAGCCACAACCTGGCTGTGGTGCGGCACGTCAGCGACAGCGTTGGCGTGATGTACCTGGGCCGGCTGGTGGAGCTGGCCGACAAACAATCGCTGTTTTCCACGCCGCGCCATCCCTACACCCGCATGCTGCTCGATGCCATCCCCAAAATGCACGACACAGGCCGCGCCCGCACTGCGGTGCAGGGCGAAGTGCCCAACCCCTTGAATCCGCCTGCAGGCTGCGCCTTCAACCCCAGATGCCCCCACGCCAATGACCGGTGCCGCAGCGAGCGGCCGGTTTTAACGATCCTGCACGGCATCAAGGTGGCATGCCATGCGGTTCAAGAGGGACGGATTTAAACCAGCATTCCTGTGCCCGCCCAGTGCCCCACCATGCCCTGCTTTTGCGGCGACGACTTGAAGACGCTTGATCTGACCACGGCTTGCTACAGCCGCAGCGATGCGGAACTGCAGGCGTATCCGCAGTCAGGCTGCATCAAAAAAGCGAACAGGGCCTGTTCAAAAAATTCAAACGGTCTCAGGCTTGTCCCGCTTACCATCTGAACATGGTTGCACAAACAGAGCTCATCTCATCCATCGCCGCCCAGGTCCGTGCTGCTGCTGCGGCTGGCACAACACTTCGCCTGCGTGGGGGCGGCAGCAAGGACTTTTATGGTGAATCGTTGCAAGGCGACATCCTCGACACCACATCGCTCAATGGCGTTGTCAGCTACGAACCGACTGAGCTGGTCGTCACCGCTCTGGCAGGAACCCCTTTGGCCGAGCTGGAAGCGCTGCTGCTGGCCCAAGGCCAGTGCCTGCCGTTTGAACCGCCGCA
>CAMARI010000173.1 GCA_945860515.1 Polaromonas sp. YR568 | reverse complement strand
GCCAGCCAGGAACATGAACTCGGTGTGTTTGCGCTGGCCGTGCCGCTGCGCAACATGCAGGGCAAGGTGGTGGCGTCACTGAACGTGGTCACCACGCCAGAGCGCTTGCAGCCAGAGGTGATGCAGCACGACTTGCTGCCGCTGCTGCAAGATGCGGCGCGCGAGCTGAGACCGCTGCTCTAAGAGCGGTTTAAACGCCCCTTCACACCAGCCCCTTACGTCACCCCCTTACACCCCCAAATACTGCTGCAACAACTCAGGCTGGGCGTTCAGCTTGGCAGAGGTTCCCTCAAACACCACTTCTCCCTTGACCAGAATCACATTGCGGTCGGTGATTTGGGTGACGTGCTTGTGGTTTTTGTCCACGATGACGCTGCTGATGCCGGTCTCGCGGATCAAAGCACAGATGCGCCAGATATCCCTGGCAATCAGAGGCGCCAGGCCTTCAGTGGCCTCATCAAGAATCAGCACATCAGGGTTGGTCATGAGTGCGCGGCCGATGGTCAGCATTTGCTGCTCGCCGCCGCTCAGTTGCTGGCCGCCATGGCCCAAGCGCTCTTTCAGTCTTGGAAAGGTCTCCAGCACCCGCTCATAGGTCCAGTCGCGCTGGCCGCGTGTCCCGGCACGCGCTGCCATCTTTAAATTTTCAACCACACTCAGGTTGCCAAAAATCCCGCGGCCCTCTGGCACATAGGCGATGCCCAGCTGTGCAATGTCGTAAGGTGCACGGCCCATCATGGCTTTGCCTGCGATGTCAATGCAGCCGCCTCGCGGCTTGACCAGGCCCATGATGCTCTTGAGCAGCGTGCTTTTGCCCATGCCGTTGCGGCCCATCAAACCAACGGTTTCACCACGCGCGACGGTGAAGTTGACGCCGCGCAAAATGTGGCTGGCGCCGTAGTAGGTTTGTAGGTTTTGGGCGTTGATGAGGAGGTCTTGTGCCATCAGTGTTCCTCACCTAAATAGGCTGCTTGAACGCCTGCATCGGCTCTGATCTCGGCTGGCGTGCCGCTGGCAATGACCTGGCCGTTGACCATCACTGTCAATTTATCAGCCAACGCAAACACCGCGTCCATGTCGTGCTCGACCAGCAAAATAGCGTGGTCTTTTTTAATCGTTTGCAGCAGTGCCACCATGCGTTCAGCCTCAAGCGCGCCCATGCCCGCCAGCGGCTCGTCCAGCAAAATCACTTGTGGTTCGGTGGCCAATGTCATGGCTATTTCTAATTGGCGCTGCTCACCGTGGCTGATGGTACCAGCGATACTTTTAACCCGATTTTGAAGGCCTGAAAGCTCGATAGCCCTTTCGATTCGAGCTTGAGTAGCTATAAAATCAGAAGCATTTCGAAACCATCGGTGGGCTTGGGGTGCGCGTGACTGGGCGGCTAGGTGCACGTTATCCCATACCGTGAAGGGCAAGAAAATATTCGTTTTCTGGTAGCTGCGGCCCAGGCCCTGGCGCGAGATTTTTTCGGGCGTCCAGCCCGTGACATCGACGCCGCCAAGCGCAACCGTGCCTGAGGTTGGCGGCAAGTCCCCAGACAGCAAATGGGTCAGCGTTGATTTACCTGCCCCGTTGGGGCCTATCACGGCATGGATGTGGTTGCGCAGGAGGTCAATCGACACATCGTTGACGGCGGCCAGGCCGCCGAAGCGCTTGGTCAGCCCGGTGGCTGAAAGCAGGACTTCACTCATCAGAAGCCCCTTTGCGTTTCAAGAACTTTTCAAACAAGCCCAAGATACCGCGCGGCGCAAACGTGACCAGCAGCACCATAAAAAGGCCCATCCACAGCTGCCAGTGTTTGCCCAGATTCACGCTGCCCACTTGAGGCAAATCTTTAAACAGGTGCAGTAAATAGTCAAACGCAAACGCACCCACAATGGCACCGGCAAAGTTGCCCATACCACCCAGAATCACCATCATGATGACGTGTGCGCTCAAGTGAAAACCCATCAGTTCCGGGCTGACATAGCCGGTTTGCGCACCCCACAAATAACCCGCCAGTCCGGCCAGCGCGCCCGCCACGCTGAAGGCGGCCAGCTTGTAGCCAAAGACGCCATAACCCATGGCGCGCATGCGGTGCTCGTTGACGCGGATGCCACTGAGCGTGCGACCAAAAGGGCTGAACAGCAGGCGGCGCAAGAACACATAGGTCACCAGCAGTGCCGCCAGGGTGAAGTAATACAGAACTCGCTTGTTGTCCAGGTCAAATGGCACCCAGCCCATGATGGCGGTGCTGGGTTTGAAGTTGATGTACAGCCCGTCGGAGCCGCCCAATACCTTGTTGTCAAAGAACAGATAAAACACCATTTGCGCAAAGGCCATGGTGACCATGATGAAGTAAATGCCGTGGGTGCGCACGACAAAAAAACCAATGATGAGCGCTGCCAGTCCAGACGCGAGTACCGCTGCGGGCAAGGTCCACCACAAGCTGACCGCTTCGCCTTGCGGCGTTAAAAATGCCAGCGCATAACCTGCCAGGCCAAAGTAGGCCGCATGGCCCAGCGACACCAGCCCGGTCACGCCCTGCAGCAGGTCCAGACTCATGGCAAAAATCGCCATGATCATCATGCGCGTGACCATCTCGGTGTAAAACGGTGTACCGACGAACGGGAAGGCGACAAGGGCGACCAGACCCATGCCCAAGACAAGCTTGATGCTGACTGGCAAGATTTCGAGGTTGGCTTGTTGCGCGCTCATTGCTTGAACAAACCTTCAGGCTTCCATAACAACACGGCGGCCATCAACATGTACACCAGCATGCCTGCTAGCGAAGGCAGCAGCACCTTGCCAAAGGTATCCACCAGCCCCACCAGCAGCGCTGCTATCAGCGCGCCACGCACCGAGCCAATGCCGCCGATCACCACCACCACAAAGCACATGATCAACACCTGCGAGCCCATGTTGGGGTAGACGCTGGCAATCGGCGCGGCAATCATGCCCGCCACTGACGCCAGTCCCACACCGAGCGCGAACACTGTGGCGTGAATCAGCTTGATGTTGATACCGAGTGACTCGGCCATGTCGCGGTTGAAAGCACCCGCGCGAATTTTCATGCCAAGCCGGGTCTTTGAAATCAGAAGGTACAAGCCAATCGCCAGGGCAATGCACACGCCCGACATGAACAGGCGGTACACCGGGTAAGACAAGTTGTCTGTCAGTGCGATGGACTCGCCAAGCAGCGCCGGAATCGTGACGCCATGAACGTCATCGCCCCAAACGATGGAACGCAGTTCTTCAAAAATATAAATCAGCCCAAACGTCAGCAGCACCTGGTCAAGGTGGTCCCGCTTGTAAAAGTGCCTGAACAGCAGCCATTCAAGGGCCAGGCCAAACACCACCGACAACACCGCACCGCCCAAAATAGCCAGCGTCAAACTGCCAAACGCTGCGCTCAGTGACCAGGCCAGATAAGCTCCCAGCATGTAAAAACTGCCATGCGCCAGATTCACCACGCCCATGATGCCAAAAATGAGCGTCAAGCCCGCAGCCAGCATGAACAGCAGCAGTCCGTACTGCACGCTGTTGAGCAGCTGGATGAGGAATTGGGAAAAGTCCATCGAGAGGGAGATTGGTATCAAGTCAAGCAAGGGCCGCGGATCTGGCTTTGCCAGTCCGCAGGGGTTATTGGGGTCAGACACCAATTTCGCTGCAGCGCAAAGCGCCGCACCCTGTGGGCGAGCCGAAGGCTCGGCGAATTTGGGCTCTGACCCCAAAAACCCAGGGCGCTACACGCAGTGAGCAACCGTGGGGGCCACATTCAAGCCATCTTGCAGCCAGCACCGCTGTCAGCCAGCGCCTTGGCGGCCACGCCAATCACCTTGTTTTCCTTGTTCTCTACCTGGCGAATATAGATGTCTTGTATCGGGTTGTGCGATGGGCTCATCTTCCATTTGCCGCGCGGGCTGTCGATGACGGCACCGTCCATGGACTTGTACAGCGCGACCTTGTTGTTCAGGTCGCCCTTGACGGCATTTGCGCCCTGCACCAGCAGCAGACCGGTGTCGTAGCCCTGTACCGCATACACATCGGGCTGCATCTTGAAGCGGCTGGCGTAAGCGGTACGGAAAGCCTGGTTGCGCGGCGTTTCCAGCGAGTCGCTGTAATGCATGGTGGTGGTGATGCCGTCAGCCGCCGGGCCTGCAGCGTCTAGTACGCCTTCGGTCAAAAAGCCGGAACCGTACAGCGGGATCTTGCCTTTCAGGCCCGCAGCGGCGTAGTCACGGATGAACTTGGCTGCGCCGCCGCCCGCAAAAAAGCAGGCTACAGCATCAGGCTTGAGCGCCGCGATTTCAGTCAGCAGCGCCTGAAACTCCACTTGCGGGAAGGGCAAACCAAGCTCTTTGATGATCGTGCCGCCAGCGGCTGTGTAGCCTTCTTTGAAGCCCTCAAAAGCCTCGTCGCCCGCTGCGTACTTCCAGGTGATCCAAACTGCCTTTTTGTGGCCCTTGTCGACCATGACTTTGCCCAGGGCCCGGGTTGGCTGCGAATTGCTGAAACTGGTGCGGTAAACGTTGGGCGCGCACAGGCCGCGTGTGGCGGCGTGTATGCCCGCGTTGGGGATCAAACTCAGCACACCGGTGTCGCGCGCTACTTTTTGAATGCCCATTTGCACGCCGGAGTGCACGGTACCCACAATCACATCCACCTTGTCGCGCTGGACCAGCTTGTTGGCGTTTTCAATGCCTTTCGACGGCTCTGACTCGTCGTCCACCTTGAAGTATTCAATCTCGCGACCACCGAGCTTGCCACCCTGCTGGTCAATCGCCAGACGAAAGCCGTTTTCAACGGCCACGCCAACCTGTGCGAAGGTTCCGGTGTAGGGAAGCATCAAGCCCACGCGGATCTTGCTGCTTTGAGCGCGCACTATTTCTGGCAGCAATAGGCCACTGGATGCTGTGCCCAAGAGGATGGCGCTGCGGGAAAGAACGAGGCGGCGAGTAGTCATGAGTTTGCTCCTTTTCGGGGTTTTAGATGCAGGTTTAAGTATGCCTTAGGTAAAGCGCAAGCCGACTTCACAAAAACCCTAACGCGTCTTGTGTGTTGTCGGGTGAAATCACAGTCGTCAAATTTCAAAATTGGGCAGCGGTATCAGTTGAAGTGCGAGCCGCCATCGACCAGCAAGGTCTGGCCAGTGATAAACGCCGAGCCGCTTCCCAGGAAGAAGGCCACGGCGCCGGTGACATCGCCGGGCACCTGGTCGCGGGCCAGTGACCTGGCGTTCTTCGACACCTCGCGCAGTTTTTGCAGCTGCACTTCGTTGCCCATCACGCCTTCACTGAGCGTGAAGCCCGGTGCGACGCCGTTCACCAAGATGTTGTCGGGACCCAGTTCCTTGGCCAGTGATCGGGTGATGCCGAGCACCGCCCCCTTGCTGGCGACGTAATGCAGCATGAACGGAATGCCCTTGAAGGGGGTGCCGGAAATGATGTTGACGATCCGGCCACCGCCGTTTCGCTTCATGTGCGGCACCACTGCCTGGCAGCAGGACACCAAGCCGAAAACGTTGACTGAGAAAAGCCGTTGCCACTCGGCCAGGTCGATGTCCTCGAACGGCCTCGGGATCAGCGATGAGTAAATTCCTGCGTTGTTGACCAGGCCGTCAAGCCCGCCCAACTCGCGTACGCAACTGGAAACCATGTCTTGAACCTGGTCCGGCTGGGACACGTCCGCCGCAAGGCCAACAGCCTGCCCGCCCGCCTTGCGGATGGCATCGACCGTCTGTGTTGGCACTTGAATATCCGCGGCGGCAACTTGCGCGCCCTGGCTCGCGAGCTCCAGCGCAATCGCCCGGCCAATGCCGGTGGCCGCGCCGGTGACCAGGACTTTGCGGTCCATGAGAGGCTGTGTCATCAGGTGGCTTTCACGAGTTCTTCGGGGCTTGGTACGGCGCCTTGCTTGCGGGCGTCACCCTGGGCTTCTTTGTGGATGAGCCGCAAAATGATACGGCGCGCCGCCACCGAGCCAAAATCGGCCCGTACGCTGATCTCTCCGCGGTTGGGAGCGTCGGTTTCTATCATTT
>CAMARI010000172.1 GCA_945860515.1 Polaromonas sp. YR568 | reverse complement strand
GCAGCTGCCGTGCGTGCCATGCCGACAATGCCGCCAGCCGGACCGCTCAAAATCGCGTCTTTGCCCTGAAACGCGTGCGCATCCGTCAAGCCGCCAGACGACTGCATGAAAAATAATTTAACGCCCGGCATTTCAGCAGCCACCTGGTTGACGTAGCGACGCAAAATCGGCGACAAGTAGGCATCCACCACGGTGGTATCACCCCGGCTGACAAACTTCATCATCGGGCTGGTTTCGTGCGAGGTGCTGATTTGCGTGAAACCCACCTCAAGCGCGATGCGCTTGGCGGTTTTTTCATGTTCGGTATACCGGTAGCCATGCATGAACACAATCGCCACACTGCGCAGCCCCTTGGCATATTGGGTCAGAAGCTCCGTTTTTAGGAGCGCCTCATCCAGTCTCTGCAATATCTTGCCCCGCGCACCCACGCGCTCGTGGGTTTCAATCACGGCACTGTAGAGCAGCTCGGGCAGCACCACATGGCGGTCAAACAGGCGTGGGCGATTTTGGTAGGCAATGCGCAGCGCGTCCCTGAAGCCTTGGGTGGTCACCAGCAAGGTCGGCTCGCCTTTGCGCTCGAGCAGCGCGTTGGTGGCAACCGTGGTGCCCATCTTCACGCAGTCCACAAGGTTGGCACTGATCGCCTGACCTGCGGTCAAGCCCAGCAGGTGACGAATACCGGCCACGGCGGCGTCCCGGTACTGCTCTGGGTTGTCGCTCAGCAGCTTGTGCGTCGTCAGCGTGCCATCCGGCCTCTTGCCGACGACGTCAGTGAAGGTGCCGCCCCGGTCGACCCAGAATTGCCAGCGTTGGTCCTTGCCTGGCGAACTTGAAACAGGTGATTTATCTTGTGTCATATTTAAATCTTGAGAGCAGCTGACTGAATATAGTAGGGCACAAAAAGGTGTTGGCCTCATTGCCCACCTATGTCATGTCCACAGGTGGCAGCTATGGGTTGCGTACACCGGTCAGCGCCAGTTCCACTTCAAGTGTCGAGATTCGACTGGACATGGCCGGTTGCGTCTAAAGGAGAATTTTTGCCCCACGCGAGATGCTTTTGAGGCGGCGGCACACTAAAAAGCTCTAGTCAAACGCAAGTTCACGCAAGTCAAGCTGTTTGGGGTATATCCGGTGATTTTGGCGCTTTAATTGCATCTACCATAAGGGCACCTTTGTTTAACCAATGTCCTGGAGTTCTTATGAAATTCAAGCTAGCTCTGATTGCCGCTGCCTTCACACTGGGCACATCGGCATTTGCCCAAACCAAATGGGACTTGCCGTCGGCCTACCCCGCGACCAACTTCCATACTGAAAACCTGGTTCAATTCGTTTCCGACGTTGACAAGGCTACTGCCGGCAAATTGAGAATAACGTTGCATCCTGGCGCATCGCTGTTCAAAGCGCCCGAGATCAAGCGTGCGGTACAAGCCAACCAGGCGCAGGCTGGCGAAATTTTGCTGGCTAACTTCCAAAACGAATGGCAAATCTTCGGCGCAGACGGTTTGCCGTTTTTGGCTGACAGCTACGACGAGGCCGCCAAGCTCTGGAAAGTGCAAAAACCCTTGCTGGAGAAAAAGCTCGGCGAGCAAGGCATGGCCGTGCTTTATGCCGTGCCATGGCCACCGCAGGGCCTGTATTCCAAAAAACCCATCGCCAGTGGGGCTGATTTGAAGGGCTACAAGTGGCGCGCTTACAGTCCAGCCACATCACGCATGGCTGAATTGCTGGGCGCGCAACCCGTGACGGTGCAGGCGGCTGAAGTCAGCCAGGCGTTCGCCACAGGCGTGACCGACAGCATGATGAGCTCTGGCTCCACCGGCTGGGACGCCAAGTTGCAAGAGAACGTCAAGCAATGGTATGACCTGCAAGCCTGGCTGCCCAAAAATGCCGTGATCGTGAACAAAGCAGCTTTTGACGCTCTGGATGCACCAACCAAGGCCGCATTAATGAAAGCCGCAGCCGATGCCGAGATACGCGGTTTTGCGGCCAGCAAGAAGGCCAACGGCGAAACGCTGGACAAGCTCAGAACGGCTGGCATGCAAATCTTGCCGCCCAGCGCTGCACTGAAAGCCGACATGAAAAAAGTCGGCGACACCATGCTTAAAGAATGGCTGGATAAAGCCGGCCCTGAAGGAAAGCAACTGGTTGATGCTTTCTTGAAATAAAGCTTGAAGCACTATGCGCAAATTTTTGAATGCGCTCTATGACGGAGCGGCCGCTTTGGCCGCTCTTTTTATGGTGTTGCTGCTCGTCATGGTCTTGCTGTCTGTCGTTGGGCGAGAGCTGGGGTTTTACATTCGTGGCACGGATGCCTATGCGGGCTATTTCATGGCGGCAGCAGGCTTTTTGGCGCTGGCACACACGCTGAAAAAAGGCGAACACATTCGCGTCACGCTGCTGATCAACGCTGTCAGAGGCCGGTTTAAAAAAGCCATTGAAATCTGGGCGTTGGTTGCGGCGGTGGCGCTGAGTGCGCTGTTTGCTTATTACAGCGTCAAGCTGTCGATCAATTCTTTCCAGTTCAATGATGTGTCAACCGGCAACGACGCCACGCCGCTTTGGATTCCGCAAATATCTATGGGCGTCGGCGCAGTTGTGCTGCTGATAGCCTTCGTGGATGAGTTGGTCCTTGAGCTGCTGGGCAAACGCACGCAAGCAAACAGCGACGAAATGCTGCACAACGAATAAAAAATGTCCGACATCGCCATCACATCAATCCTGATTTTTTCGCTCTTCGCCATCCTTGCCTCAGGGGTATGGATAGGCCTCACGCTGTCGGGCGTAGCGTGGATTGCCATGCAGCTGTTCTCGTCGCGTGCGGCTGGCGATGCGATGGCCGTTACGACTTGGGGGTCATCATCAAGCTGGACGCTTACCGCCCTGCCGCTGTTTGTGTGGATGGGTGAAATCCTGTTTCGTACCAAGCTCAGTGAAAGCATGTTCAAGGGCTTGGCCCCGTGGGTCAGCCGCTTGCCGGGCGGGCTGCTGCACACCAATGTGATTGGCTGCACCATCTTCGCGGCGGTATCTGGCTCGTCGGCCGCCACCTGCGCCACCATCGGCAAAATGACGCTGCCCGAGCTGAAGCGGCGCGGCTATCCGGAAGACATCACGATTGGCTCGCTGGCCGGTGCGGGCACGCTGGGGTTGCTCATTCCACCGTCCATCATCATGATTGTGTATGGCGTGACTGCGGACGTGTCGATTGCCAAACTGTTCATTGCCGGTGTGTTTCCGGGGCTGCTGCTGGCATCATTGTTTTCAGGCTACCTGATTGTGTGGGCGCTGATGAACCCGGGCAAAATACCGCCGCCAGATGCCGCCATGAGCTTGGGTGCCAAGGTGTATGAGTCGAGGCATTTGATACCTGTGGTGCTGCTGATTGGGGCGGTACTGGGCTCGATTTACTTTGGTATTGCCACCGCAACTGAGGCGGCGGCGATTGGTGTGGTGGGCTCGCTGGTGCTGTCGGTGGTGCAGCGGTCCATGAGCTGGACGGTGTTTAAAGAGTCCCTGCTGGGTGCCACGCGCTTGTACTGCATGATTGCCTTGATCTTGGCGGGCGCCGCGTTTTTAACCCTCAGCATGGGTTACATCGGCCTGCCGCGCCATTTGGCAGAATTTGTGTCCAGCCTGGGCTTGACGCCGTTTATGCTGATACTGGCCTTGACGGTTTTTTACGTGTTGCTGGGCTGCTTTTTAGACGGCATCAGCATGGTGGTGCTGACCATGGGTGTGATTTTGCCGATGGTGCAAGCCGCCAAGCTCGACTTGATCTGGTTCGGAATTTTCATCGTCATCGTGGTTGAGATGGCACAAATCACACCGCCTGTGGGCTTTAATTTATTTGTGCTGCAAGGCATGACAAAAAAAGAAATCACCTACATTGCCAAAGTCACGCTGCCGTTTTTCTTTCTGATGTGCGTGATGGTTTTGTTGCTGTGGTTTTTCCCGCAGATTGCGACGTGGTTGCCAAGCAAGATGTGACTGGCTGGCCTCACGAGCCCTTCCAGGGTTTGGTGAGCCGCTCAACATCGACCAGCGCCCAGGTCTTTATGCCCGTTGCCGCTTCAATGGCCGCGCGGTAAGGCGGCATGTTGGTGCATTCCAGCACCATGTCAGTCAGCGCTGGTTCACGCTGTTTTAGTTTGACAGCGGCGGCCACCACGTCTGCACCCGCTTTGACAAGATCCATCGTTGGCTTGTTGCCCAAAATCGAGCTGGCAAACTCGCCCTTCGCATCGACACCCTGCACCAGCACGTCTTTCAAGCGCTCCTTGGGCACACCGGCTGCGCGCAGATGCTCAACACCCAGCTTGCTGGAGCTGATGGTCAACACCCCCACCTTCTGGTGCAGGCCCAAGAGGCCGGGCAATTGCAACAGGCTTGACGTCACTACCGGAATTTGGACTTGCGCCTGCAGCTCCTGTTGCAGCAGCACCAAAAAGCCACAACTGGTGGTGAGGGCTCTGGCACCCTCCTGCTCGAGCCTGCGCGCCAGTTGCAGTATCGGCGCAACAACGCGCCCCTTTCTCAGGCCAGCGCCTGACTGCACAATTTTGTCAGGCCAGACGCCAGTGATTACGCAGCGCCGTATGGGCACCCCAAAGGCAGACGGATGACCAATGTCGCCCTCGGGCCGGGGAAAGCACGTGTCCAGCATCAGCACACCCAAAAAGCCGTTAGGGAAAATGGTGGCGATCGGGTCCGTCGCGTCTGCGGGTAAAGTCATGGTTTGATTGTCTGATTTTTACACCATGCCCACTGCCCTTCCTGTTCTGGCCATTTGCATTGGCGCATCCACTGGTGCGCTGGCCCGCTGGGGCTTGGGTTTGTGGCTCAGCCCGGGCGGTGTGATTCCCTGGGGCACGCTGACCGCCAACCTGATTGGCGGCTACCTGATTGGCGTGTGCATCGCTGTTTTTCAGGCCATGCCGCAACTGGACCCCCTGTGGCGACTGCTGTTGATCACCGGTTTCCTGGGCGGGCTGACCACCTTTTCATCTTTCTCGGCCGAAGTAGTGGAGTTTTTGATGGCCGAACGCTACGCGCTGGCGCTGGGCACGGCCACAGCGCATGTGGCGGGCTCACTCGTTATGACTGTGATCGGCATCAAAACCGCTGCATTTTTTATAGCTGATCGCTCCCAAATTTAAACGGTTAGAGACTGTTTTTACCTAAAAATGAGTCGAAAAGCCCAGTTTGACCCGGCTACCCCGCCAGACGTACAGACCTGGCTGGTCTCACAAACGGCTGCCGGTTGCAGCCGCCAGGCCCTGTTTGGTGCGCTTTGTGAAGCAGGCTGGACGCCCGCGCAGGCGTGCCTGATGATGCGGCTGAGCAGCCATGAGAAAAACGCTTTCGGTGTTGCCGATGCCATGCCCCATCCATCCATCACGCAATCGTCGGTACCGCAGCCTCAGCTCATGCTGGAG
Organism: Polaromonas sp. YR568; assembly: GCA_945860515.1. Lineage (GTDB taxonomy): Bacteria > Pseudomonadota > Gammaproteobacteria > Burkholderiales > Burkholderiaceae_C > Polaromonas. The sequence goes on along the minus strand of CAMARI010000172.1, from coordinate 629 downwards.
AGCGTTCGGGTGGACGGGGGCGACCGGCAGGTACCGGTTCTGCAAATGCGAACCGCGCCCGACTTGATGGAGTTCGAAGGGCTTTTGAGTGATGCAGAATGCGAGGCCCTGATACAGGCTGCACAGCCCCGGCTCTCGCGCTCATTGACGGTGGATGTGCAAACCGGAGGGCATGAGATTCACCCTGACCGCAGCAGCCAGGGCATGTTTTTTGAGCGCGCTGAAACCCCCCTGATCGCGGCGATCGAAACGCGAATTGCAAAGCTGCTGCAATGGCCTGCAGCGCATGGCGAAAATCTGCAAATCTTGCGTTATCCGCCAGGCGCGCAGTACCTGCCGCACTACGATTATTTTGGCCCCGACCAGCCCGGCACGGCCGAGCTGCTCAAGCGCGGCGGCCAGCGGGTGGCCACGCTCATCATTTACCTGTGTGAGCCTGAAGGCGGCGGTGCCACCGTCTTTCCTGATATTGACCTGTCGATTGCGCCCAAGCGCGGCAACGCAGTGTTTTTCAGCTACGCCGCGCCAGATGCGTCCAGCTTGACGCTGCATGGCGGCGCGCCAGTGATCGCTGGAGAAAAGTGGATTGCAACCAAATGGTTGCGGCAGTCGGTGTTTGACTAGGCGCA
>CAMARI010000171.1 GCA_945860515.1 Polaromonas sp. YR568 | reverse complement strand
CTGAACCGCAACAGCAAGGGCGAAGTGATGGCGCTTGACGCCAAATTCAACTTTGACCCGAACGCACTGTTCCGTCATGCCGACATCGTGGCGTACCGCGACCTGGACGAAGAAGACGCAGCTGAAGTTGAGGCTTCCAAGTTTGACCTGGCTTACATCAGCCTGGACGGCAACATTGGCTGCCTGGTCAATGGCGCAGGCCTGGCCATGGCAACGATGGATACCATCAAGCTGTTTGGCGGCGAGCCGGCCAACTTTTTGGACGTAGGCGGCGGCGCCACCGCCGAAAAGGTCACCGAAGCCTTCAAGATCATGCTGAAAAACCCGGAAGTCAAAGGCATTTTGGTCAACATTTTCGGCGGCATCATGAAGTGCGACACCATTGCTGAAGGTGTGATCACCGCCTGCAAGGCCACCAACCTGTCGGTCCCTCTGGTGGTGCGCATGAAGGGCACCAACGAAGACCTGGGCAAAAAAATGCTGGCCGAATCCGGCTTGCCGATCATTGCTGCGGACACCATGGCCGATGCGGCTACCCAAATCGTTCAAGCCGTCGCGTAAACAGGAATTCATCATGTCGATTTACATCAACAAAAACACCAAAGTCATCACCCAGGGCATCACCGGTAAAACCGGCCAGTTCCACACCCGCACCTGCCGCGACTACGCCAATGGCAAAGAAGCCTTTGTGGCCGGCGTGAACCCCAAAAAAGCCGGCGAAGACTTCGAAGGCATCCCGATTTACGCCAACGTGACCGATGCGGCAAAAGCCACCGGTGCCACGGTATCGGTGATTTACGTGCCGCCAGCAGGCGCTGCGGCGGCTATATGGGAAGCAGTCGAGGCCGATCTGGACTTGGCGATCTGCATCACCGAAGGCATTCCCGTGCGCGACATGCTGATGGTGCGCAACCGCATGAAGGCCAAAGAAGCCGCTGGCGGCAAAAAAACGCTGCTGCTCGGGCCGAATTGCCCAGGCCTCATCACCCCTGACGAAATCAAAATCGGCATCATGCCCGGCCACATTCACCGCAAGGGCCGCATTGGCGTGGTTAGCCGCTCCGGCACGCTGACCTATGAAGCCGTGGCGCAACTGACCGAAATCGGCCTGGGCCAGTCCAGCGCTGTAGGCATTGGTGGCGACCCGATCAATGGCCTGAAGCACATCGATGTGATGCGCGCCTTCAATGACGACCCAGACACCGACGCCGTCATCATGATTGGCGAAATCGGCGGCCCGGACGAAGCCGAAGCCGCTGAGTGGTGCAAGCTGCACATGAAAAAACCCATCGTCGGCTTTATTGCTGGCGTCACAGCCCCGGCTGGCAAACGCATGGGCCATGCGGGCGCGCTGATTTCTGGCGGCGCAGACACCGCCGACGCCAAACTGGAGATCATGGAAGCTTGCGGCTTTACCGTGACGCGCAACCCGTCAGAAATGGCCAAGCTGCTCAAGGCGCTGCTCTGACCAGTCTGACAGGCTGAATGACTGGCTTGTCAAAAGCCACCTCCCGCTAGAATCATAAAAAACAGAAAAGCGCCGTCCAGCGCTTTTTTAATTCATAACAAAGGAACACCTATGATTTTTGGACTTGACTTAACCTCGCCCCTGTTTTGGAGCGCGTTCGGCTCCATCCTGCTGGCCAACATCGTTCTGTCTGGCGACAACGCAGTGGTCATCGCCATGGCGGCACGCACGCTCAAGCCCGAGCAACGCAACAAAGCCATCTTTTGGGGCAGCGCCGCGGCCATCATCATGCGGATTGTGCTGACCATCGTTGCCATTCAGCTGCTGACCTTGCCCTACCTCAAAATCATCGGTGCGGTGCTGCTGGTGTACATCGGTGTCGACTTGCTCAAGGGCGAAGACGAAGGCGACGGCGAAGGCAAGGAAATCAATGGCATGGCAGCGGCCATCCGAACGATTTTGATTGCCGACCTGGTGATGAGTCTGGACAACGTGCTGGCTGTTGCCGCAGCTGCCAAAGGCAATTTGCCATTGCTGGTGCTCGGCTTGCTCATCAGCATCCCCTTGATTGTGTTTGGCGCGACGCTGCTGACCAAAGTCATGGAACGGTTTCCCATCATCATCACCATCGGTGCCGCTTTGCTGGGCTTTTTGGCAGGTGAAATGCTGCTGACCGACCCAGCAGTCACGACCCGCTTTGGCGCCATCGGCGAGCAAACCGTCACGTTTGGCGGTGTGATGGGTGCGGTGCTGGTGGTGGCACTGGGCACCTACCTGACGAAACGCCAGAAAAAGCACGCCGGCGAATAGCTGCGCTGGCCTGCCGACTGGTTTGTTCGGCAGGGGGAAGATGCCGTGTAGTCAGATCTCAAACTTTAGGTCAGAATAGCGCGGTAAGCACCAAACGTAACAAACCGTTCTTTCACATGATTTACAAGATCTGCACAGCTACTGATACAGGTCTTGCGCGCGACACCAATGAGGATGCCGTCGTTTTAGATCCGTTGACCGGGCTGTGCGTTCTGGCCGACGGGATGGGCGGCTATAAGGCTGGTGAAATTGCCAGCGGCATGGCAACCGCATTCATCAAGTCCGACCTGAGTGGCTGGCTGTCGCAGGCCGGCCAGCATGCCAATGCCATCGAACTCAAACGCGCGATGGAAATTTGTGTCCAAAACGCGAACCATTCGATCTTCAACGCCGCCAGGTCCAACCCCGAGTACAGCGGCATGGGGACCACCCTGGTGGTGGGCGTGTTCCAGGCCGGACGGGTCATGCTCGGCCACATTGGGGACTCCCGCTGCTACCGATTCAGGGGCGATGCGCTCGTGCAAATCACCAAAGACCATTCCCTTCGGCAAGAGCAGATTGACGCAGGGCTTATCACGCCCGAGCAGTCGCTGACCGCGGCTAACAAAAACCTTTTGACCAGGGCGCTGGGCGTGCAAGAGACAGTTTTTCTTGACGTGACCGAACATCGGGTCGATACGGGCGATATTTACCTGATGTGCTCGGACGGCTTGTCTGACATGGTTCGCGACCATGTCATGGCAAACATCTTGCTTGGCCAAGCTACGCTGGAGCGTAAATCCAGACAGCTGATCAGTGCCGCCAATGCCAACGGCGGCTTCGATAATATTTCTGTGGTGTTGGTGCACGCTGTTGAGCCGACAGCCAAGCGCAGTCTTTTGTCCAGACTAAGGAGTAAGTAAAAAATGGTGGATTCGTCATTAACAGCCGGGGGTCTGCCATGCCAAAAGTGATTGTCTCCATGGACGATGTCGTGATCAAGGAAGTTCAGTTAACCAAAGACCGGACAGCTTTGGGCCGCCGCCCCTACAACGACATCGTTTTGGACAACCTGGCGGTCAGCGGTGAACATGCTGTTTTTCAAATGTCGGGCAACGACGTTCTTCTGGAAGACTTAAGCAGCACCAACGGCACCTACGTGAACGGCACCACCGTCAAAAAGCGGCTGCTGTTGAACGACGACACGATCGACATTGGCAGATACAAAATCAAGTACACCAACGAAGCGGCAGATGACCCGTCTGCCATGGCTCAGGTGAATGCCGTCATCAAGCTCCTGTCTGGCGCTGGGGCAGGTCGTCAAGTGCCGCTGGTCAAGGTCGTGACGACGATTGGCAAGCCCGGTGTGGCGGTCGCCGCTATCACCAAAAGGGGTCTTGGCTTTGTCGTCACCCATGCAGAAGGCACCCAGCCGCTTTCATTGAATGGCGCAGTCATAGGCGCAGAGCCGGTGGCCTTAAAGGACGGCGATCTGCTGGAACTGGCAGGCACCCAGATGCAATTTGTGCAAGCCTGAAACAAGGGCCAGGCCACAACCCCCTGCTGCCTTGTCGGGGCAAGGGCAAAACCGCCTGAAGCGGCTATTTGTGCGGCCAGCAGCGCCTGTAGACCGACCGGCAGACAGCCTGATCGGTTTGCGCTAGGTGACTAAAACGTCATCTTTTCTTGATGAGCCTAACAAAAAATGTCAAACTCAGCTGTTTTTTTGCGGAATATGTCACTGATTCGGGTGAAAACGGCCCTGGCACGCAAACTGCTGAATACCTGTGTCAATTTGTTTTTTTAACCAAGGAGTTTTTATGAAGCGTTCTATTCAAAAGGGTTTTACCCTGATCGAGCTGATGATCGTCGTGGCGATCATTGGTATTTTGGCTGCGGTGGCTTTGCCTGCTTATCAGGATTACACCGTGCGCGCCAAAATGACTGAAGTGATGTTGGCAGGCAATTCATGCAAGACAGGCATCTCTGAAATGATCGCGGCAACGGCTACGGGCACCACCATTGCTGCCAATGGCTGGGGCTGTGGTGAGGGTGCTACAACATCAAAGTACGTATCGGCGATTAATACATCTGCGTCAGATCCAGGCAACACCGGCGGAGCAGTAATCACGATTACCACACAGGGCTTAGGATTTGCTACCACGGCCAACAAAATCCGGCTTGCACCTTGCACTACAGCAGCAACAACTTTTACGGCGTGCCTTCAGCCAGCGTTGGGCGCCTCTATCAATTCTTGGGTGTGTGGCCCCGCTGGCAGCGACCCAGTTGATGCTAAATACTTGCCCGCTTCTTGCAAAGTGGTGACAGGTTCGTGAACTTAAGCCTTTAGCAACAGAAGAAAAGTGGCTTGGCCGCTTTTTTTTCGCCCGCATCAGTCTTTCACTCGTCTTGTTTTACTTGCTTGCGTTGCAAGCCGTAAAAATACCCTGCGCCGGCAGTAAGCAAATTACTTAAACCGTTTGTTTGTCAAACGGCGTAGCGCACCAGTAATAATTACAAGCGATGAAGCCCTACGCCACCGCCATCCCTTTAGGCCTGTTGATTCTTCCTTGGCTGAATCCTTCTGCGCCAGGCCCATCGCCAGCGGTCGTGCCCCTGCTGTTTGCATGGTTTTGTGCGGCCTGGTTTTCGGCTTGGGTGTTGCTGCAACCAGCGCTGGGCAAACGCCTGGCCTTGATGGCCGCCTGGTCGTGGGTCGTGGCCGGGCTGATCAGCAGCGGCATCGGCTTGCTGCAATATTTTGGCGCTGCGTCAGAGCTCAGCAGCATCATGAACCAGACCCAGTACGGCGAGGCCTTTGCTAACTTGCGCCAGCGTAACCAGTTTGCAACGCTGACCAATATCGCTCTGGCGGCTTTGGTTTGGCTTGCGCTGCAGCCGCGCCCTTTTGGCCGGGGGCATGACAAGCCTGCAAGCCAGCGCGGGCCAATGCTGGTGTTGCCGGTGTTGCTGGTGGCCGCTGTTGTGCTGGCGGTGGGTAACGCCATCTCTTCATCGAGAACCGGCTTGTTTGAGCTGTTGCTGCTGTGCGCTTTGTTCACCTTATGGGGTCGGTGGCGGCAACCCCTGGTGCGGCACTTGCTGATGGGGGCCACAGCTGTGTATGCGGTGGCGGTGTTTGCCATGCCTTACCTTGCCGGCTTGGACACGACGCAGTTTGGCCTGATGGCCCGTTTGGGCCGTGACGATGCTTGCGGCAGCCGCCTGCTGCTGTGGTCCAACGTGCTGCATTTGATCGCGCAAAAACCTTGGCTGGGCTGGGGCTGGGGTGAGCTGGACTACGCGCACTTCATCACGCTGTACAACGGGCCCCGCTTTTGCGACATTCTGGACAACGCGCACAACCTGCCGCTGCATTTGGCGGTTGAGCTGGGTGTGCCGTTGGCGCTGCTGGTGTGTGGTGGTTTCGCCTGGTGGGTGCTGCGGCAAAAGCCGTGGGCCGAAAGGGACGCAACCCGGCAAATGGCTTGGGCCGTCATCGCCGTGATCTTGCTGCACAGCATGCTCGAATACCCGCTGTGGTACGGGCCGTTTCAAATGGCGTTTGGCATCAGCTTGGTGTTGCTGATGTTCCCCCAAAAACCGGCTCTAGAGGCTGGAAATGCCTCATCAAAGATAACAAATAAGCCTGTACCCCATGTTTTATATGGGCAAGCAGCTACTGTCATTGCAGCAACGGCTTTGCTGGCGTTCATTGCTTACGCTGCTTGGGACTACCGCCGCATCAGTCAAATTTACCTGGAGCCAGACCAGCGTGATGCGCAGTACCAAAGCGACACGCTGGGCAAAATTCGCGGCACGTGGTTGTTTGCAGACCAGGTTCAATTTGCAGAATTGATGGT
>CAMARI010000170.1 GCA_945860515.1 Polaromonas sp. YR568 | reverse complement strand
TGGCGCACCAGTTGGCGGGGCGTTACATTCGCGCGACCAAATCGGCACAAAACGCCATTGCGCAAGAAAAAAGCCTGTCCCAACTGGCTCAAGATACTGGTCAGGTGCCAGGCTACAGCGCCAGCCGGGCCAGCCAGTTGCAATCACTCGCGCACCTGTTGGTGGCTGAAAGCGCACAGGCGCTGCAAAACAAGGCGTTGCGCGACCGGCATTTGCAATCCGCCTTGCAAAGCTCGGCCCCGCGCCGAGCGCAGGAAGTACGCGAAGGCGTGCAATTGCGGGCCGCCCGCTGGGCGCTCGACGACAACGACCCCGGCGCTGCACTGGAAGCCCTGGCGCAGCTGCCACAAGGCGCCAGCAGACGCACACTGGCCCTGCGCTTGAAGTTGCGCACCACCCGGCAACTCCGGCAAACCTCGCAGGCGCTGGAAACCGCGCGCCTGCTGGCCAAGCACCGGGCGTTCTCGTCGGCGGCAGCGCAAAGCATTGTGCGCGGCCTGGGGCTGGAACTGCTCAGCGATGCGCATGACCCGGCCCAGCTTGAACTGGCCTGGGCAGCGCTTGACGACAACGAGCGCGCGATGCCTGAACTCGTGGTGCACGCCGCAGCCCGCCTGATGGCGCTGCAGGGCGACGCAGCGCTGGCGCGTAGCTGGTTGCTGCTGGTGTGGGAGCAAGCCATGCAAACAGGGTCCGTGTTGAGCGACAGCTTGCGCATCAAGCTGATTGGCGTGCTGGAGCCGGGCCTCGATTCGCTTGACGCGGCTTGGCTGGCCCGGATTGAAGCCGCGCAGGGTGCCCGCCCGCGTGACGCCAATGTGCAGTATCTTGCCGGAATGGCGGCATTGAGCCGCCAGCTTTGGGGCAAGGCGCGCCAGTGGCTGTCGCTGGCGGTGCTGGGATTGCAGGACGCTGGCCTTCACCGCAGCGCCTGGCGTGCTTTAGCGGTGCTGGCCGAGCAGCGTGGTGATGGTGCTGCCGCCGCCGAGGCTTACAAGCAGGCAGCGCTGCGCTAGCAGTCTGCTGTCAATTCTGCTCGCCGTTGCCGATGGCACCTCTGATGGCCGCTAACGCAAGGGCGGAGACTGTTCCATCACCAGTATCACAACATCACACCCATCAAAAAGCCCGTCGCGACGGCTGTCGGACGGGCTTTTGTGGGGGGTGCGGGTACTTAGGCAGCCGGCTTTTCAAAGGGCAATTCCACCTCACGCAGGTCGCGGCGGGTTTCAACCAGCACCAGCGGCCCCTCATTGGACACCACGACAGGCGCTCGCGCACGCGGCACATGTGCCGGTTTGACCTCAGCAGCAATCGCCGCCTGTGCCTCTGCTATCTTGCCCGCATCAGAGTTAACCCACTGAAGGCCGGAGCCTTGTGCGACCTGAACCAGGTCTTGCAAGGGCAAGTCATAAGCCTGAACCTTGGGCAGGGCGCTGGCAGCGGATGCATTGGCTAACGAAGGCGAGGGCGCGCTTTGCGGGGGCTCTGTTGGCACTGCCGGTATAGCCACGGCCGCCGTTACAACAGTCGAGGAAGCTGTTGACGTCGGCGCTACAAATTCAGGAGCTGCCGGCGCAGAATTTTGCTGGTCTGCAGCCTCATTTAGTACCTGATTCTCAGTAAAAGAAGCAGCTTCAGCGCCGTTTTCACTGCGCTCAGAATCGTCAGCGCGTTCGCGGCGATCGCGGCCGTAACGGTCACGACTGCGGCGCTCGCGTGGCTCACGCGGCGCACGTTGTGGATTGGCCTGATCGCCGGTCGTGCTGCCTTCAGCAGGTGCATGGATGTCCATGCTGACGGCTTGCTCAGCAGGCGCGTCACTGAATAGTTGGCGATCTTCACGCGGCGCATCTTGTGAGTCGCTGCGTGACTCTGCGCGTGGCTCACCACGGCGGTCATTGCGGCGACCGCGATCGCCACGCTCACGGCGCGGGGCTTCCTGGCCCGCGTCTGCTGCCCCGCCACCCATGGCTGCAGCCATGGCGGCCTTGTTGGCCAGTGCGATGTCTTGCTCGGTGGCATCAACAGATGGGCGCGGCTCGTTGCTTCGCTCACCGCGTTCACGGCGTGGACGCTCCTGGCGACCGCCTTCGCGCGGTTCACGCGGCTCGCGCGGTGGGCGCGGCTCACGTGGCTCTTGGCCTTCAGCACGTTGTTCGCCTCGTTGATCATTGCGCTGTTCGCTGCGCGGCTCAGCGCCTCGTTGATCAGGACCACGTTCACGGCGCTCGTTGCTTCGGCCCTCTGTGCGACCTTCCGAACGATCACCGCGCTCGCCTCTGGCGCGGCCGCCACGGCGGCCATCACGGCCACCGCGTTCGCTGCGGCCATCCCGGGCAGCGTCACGGCGAGCATCGCCTTCACGGTCATCTTTCTTCACATCACCAGCCGGTGCTGCTATTGGTTTGGCGGGCACGTCAGCGCCGCCAAACAAAGCTTTAATCCAGCCGAAAAAGCCTTTTTCTGCTGGCGCTGCAGCTTGTGCAGGTGTCGCAGCGGGTGCTGCCTTGGCGGCGGCTACATCAGGTTTGACTTCGGCCTTGACAGGGGCGGCAGGTGCCAGGGGCTCGTGCGCATCTGGCAAAACGCCCTTGATCACGGGCTCCTGCTTGTTGTGCTTTTCCTGACTGCGACGCGTGACCAGCGTCGGGTCTTCCATCTCTTCGGCCATCTTGTAGCTGGCTTCGATGTTGTCCAGGCGCGGGTCGTCGTGCTTCAGGCGTTCCAAGCGGTAGTTCGGCGTCTCCAACGTTTTGTTGGGCACCAGCAGGACGTTGATGCGCTGCTTCATTTCGATTTTGCTGATTTCTGAGCGTTTTTCATTCAACAAGAACGACGCTACATCCACCGGCACCTGGCATAACACCGATGCGGTGCTGTCTTTGAGGGACTCTTCCTGAATGATCCGCAAGATCTGCAAGGCCGAGCTTTCGGTGTCACGGATATGGCCAGAGCCACCGCAACGCGGGCAGGGAATGGACGCGCCTTCGCTCAGCGTAGGACGCAGGCGCTGGCGGCTCATCTCCATCAGGCCAAACTTGCTGATGGTGCCGAACTGGACTCTGGCGCGGTCTTGGCGCAGTGCATCACGCAGGCGGTTTTCAACATCGCGGCGGTTGCGTGACTCTTCCATGTCAATAAAGTCAATCACCACCAGGCCGCCCAGGTCACGCAGCCGCATCTGGCGGGCCACTTCGTCAGCGGCTTCCAGGTTGGTGCGGGTGGCGGTTTCCTCAATGTCGCCGCCCTTGATCGCGCGCGCCGAGTTGACGTCGACGCTCACCAGCGCCTCGGTCTGGTCAATCACGATGGCACCGCCAGAAGGCAACTGCACGGTGCGGGCATAGGCCGATTCGATCTGGTGCTCGATCTGGAAACGGCTGAAAAGCGGTGCGTCGTCGCGGTAGCGCTTGACGCGGTGCTCATGCTCGGGCATCACATGCGCCATGAACTGCTTGGCCTGCTCGTACACGTCGTCGGTGTCAAACAAGATGTCGCCGATGTCGCTGTTGAAGTAATCGCGAATCGCACGGATGACCAGGCTGGACTCCTGATAAATCAAGAAAGCGCCCTTGCCGCCCTTGCCGGCGCCTTCAATAGCCGTCCATAGCTTGATCAGATAGTTCAGGTCCCACTGCAGTTCTGGCGCGCTGCGGCCAATGCCGGCGGTCCGGGCAATGATGCTGGAGCCCTGAGGGTACTCCAGCTGGTCCATGTTTTCTTTCAGCTCGGCCCGGTCTTCGCCCTCGATACGGCGGCTCACGCCACCACCGCGCGGGTTGTTGGGCATCAGCACCACATAGCGGCCCGCCAGCGACACAAAGGTGGTCAGGGCTGCACCCTTATTACCGCGCTCTTCTTTTTCAACCTGAACCATCAGTTCCTGACCCTCGCGGATCACATCATTGATGCGCGCCTGGCTGACCGACACGCCTGGCGCAAAGTAGTTGCGCGAGATTTCCTTGAAGGGCAAAAAGCCGTGGCGGTCTTCGCCGTAATCGACAAAACAGGCTTCCAGCGATGGCTCAACCCGGGTCACCACCGCTTTGTAGATGTTTCCTTTGCGCTGTTCGCGCCCTTCAATTTCAATTTCGTAGTCGAGAAGTTTTTGTCCGTCAACAATCGCCAAACGGCGCTCTTCTGCCTGGGTGGCATTGATCAGCATGCGTTTCATGTGCGTACTCTTTCATCATCATTTCAACAGCTCAAAAATGAGCCAACGATGCCAAAGCAGACGCTGTGCGAACGTGGGGAATTGCCGGAGAGCTTTGTAGCCAACTGGTCGACTGAAAAATCAGTCAGGCAGGAGCTTGAAGCGTAGGCGCGTGGATGGGGTGAGCAGGAGTCAGAATGAACGAAACAAGTTTTGCTATTGTATTGATAGCTGCTTGCGCACGTGAAACAGGGGCTGCAGGCTGACGCATGCCTAGAAACGGAGCTAAAAAGCACCGCAGGCAGAAGGTGATCAGGTTGTACAGCGTTGTCATTGAAGTGCTATCGGTCAAAAAAGGCTTTTATCTCACCAAGATCCGCAGGCAGCCCCTCAATGAGAGGAGGCTACCCGCTTGGGTATTCCGTAGTTTGTGTCGCAAAACGTCGACTTGTTTCCCGGTGCCAACCCGCTTTGGCGGTTTCACAGGTGTTTGCATCGACCTTCCAGTGTTGTGTGATCAAGCTTCTCATGGGCCTTTTCAGGCTGGTTTGATGGGCGTGGACTAAACTCCAAGCGAATCAACAACTTAACGAACACAACGCTAGTGAAATCTATTATAGGGGCAGCTTCAACCAACGGGGCGATTTCAAATCCGGCAGCCACTTTTGTCACCGTGGACGAAGACTATGCAGGCCAGCGGCTGGACAATTTTTTGATCCGGCAGCTCAAAGGCGTGCCTAAAACGCACGTTTACCGCATCATTCGCAGCGGCGAAGTGCGCGTCAACAAGGGCCGGGCGCAGGCCGATACCCGGGTGGAAACGGGTGACATTGTGCGTTTGCCGCCCGTTCGCACGTCTGAGCGAGCCGATCAAAAAGCCGTTGCGATTCAAGCGGCGCAAGAAGTGGTGCGCCACGGTGCCATGTCCACCGTCGGCGGATTTGCCCCAGCGGCTGAATTTCCCATACTGTTTGAGGACGACTTTGTACTAGCCATCGACAAGCCCGCTGGCGTGGCGGTGCATGGCGGCAGTGGGGTGAGTTTTGGCGTGATTGAGCAACTGCGCATGGCGCGGCCAGAGGCCGATTTTTTAGAGCTGGTGCATCGCCTGGACCGCGAAACCAGCGGTATTTTGCTGATTGCTAAGCGGCGTATGGCCTTGAAGCTGCTGCAAGAGCAATTCAGGGAGCGCGAAACCGACAAGGTCTATCTGGCGCTGGTCAAAGGTGCCTGGCCAGCGAATCAGCGGGTGATTGACAAGGCGCTGCATAAATACGAAGCACCCAACGGGGAAAGGCGGGTCAGGGTCGTTGCCAACGACCACCCGGACGGCCTGCGTTCGATCACGCTGGTCAAGGTCAAATCGAGTTTTGACAATGGCGCCTTTACCTTGCTTGAGGTCACCATCAAAACCGGGCGCACCCACCAAATCCGGGTGCACCTGGCCGATGCAGGCCACCCCATCGCTGGGGACGACAAATACGGCGACTTTGACCTCAACAAAGCACTGCAAAAACCAAATGCCCAGACGCCCAGTCTGAAACGCATGTTTTTGCATGCCTGGAGTTTAAAATTCAACCACCCCAAACTGCGAAAAGTGGTGCATCTGCAGGCTGAGTTGCCGCCTGAATTGCGGCAGTTTTTACCTTCTTCAACCCCCCTCACGCTATGACATCCCGAAATTTCGACCTCATTGCCTTCGACTGGGATGGCACGCTGTTTGATTCCACCCAAATCATCGTGCGCTGTATTCAGGCCGCCGTCAAAGATGTTGGCGGCACTGTGCCGACTGACGAGGCTGCGGGCTATGTGATTGGCCTGGGGCTGATGCAGGCACTGGCCCATGCCGCGCCTGACGTGCCGCAGGCCAAATACCCGCTGCTGGGCGAACGCTACCGTTACCACTACCAATTGCATGCGCATGACTTGAGCCTGTTTGACGGTGTGTTGCCGCTGCTGGCCGCGCTGAA
>CAMARI010000169.1 GCA_945860515.1 Polaromonas sp. YR568 | reverse complement strand
ACATCAAACGGCCTGATGGCGGCGCGGTGCGCATTGCCCGCATCGACGCCGACAGCACCAGGCTCAAAGGCGCATTGCAATCACAGCTGGCCAGTGTGCACGCGGGCGAGGTCGACGTGCTGGTCGGCACCCAAATGATCGCCAAGGGCCACGACTTCAGGCACATCACGCTGGTGGCCGCCATCAACCCCGACGGCGCGCTGTTTTCAAGCGACTTCCGCGCGCCCGAGCGTTTGTTCAGCCTGCTGATGCAGGCCGCAGGCCGAGCCGGGCGTGATGCCGCCCGCAGCAGCGCCAGCGAGATGTGGGTGCAAACCTTTCATCCCCAGCACCCGCTGTTTGCTGCGCTCAAAACGCACGACTACCCCCAGTTTGCAGCGCAGCAGCTCGAAGAACGCCGGGCCGCAGGCCTGTCACCGTTCGGCTTTTCAGCCTTGGTCCGCGCCGAGGCTAAAACGCAAGACCTCGCCCAGGGGTTCTTGAACGCCGCCATGGCCAGCGCGCAGCTGGCCGGGCTGGAAGGCCACGACCGCATCACCGCTTACCCGGCTGTGCCGATGACCATCCAGCGCGTTGCCAACATCGAGCGCGCCCAAATGCTGGTGGAAAGTGCATCGCGCGCCGCCCTGCAACGTTTTTTGGCAGCGTGGCAGCCGCTGCTGCTTGCGACGCGCAAGCAAGGCGACTTCAAGAGTTTGATACGCTGGGCGATTGATGTGGATCCGCTGGCGATTTAATCGGGTGAGTCCACTCACTTCAGGTGGCGGTATAGCCACCGCAAAAATCTTGCCGTGTTTTTAACTTGCGAAAAGACCAAATAAAAACTATATTCAGTCCATGCATTATTCAACACAAATCAAACCCATCAGCTACGTTAAAGCCAACGCTGCGCAGGTGTTGCGTGAGCTGACCGAAAGCCGTGACGTGCTGATCATCACGCAAAATGGTGAGGCAACCGCAGTGATGCAGGACATTGCTAGCTACGAAGCCGACCAGCAAGCGCTGGCTTTGCTAAAGATTCTGGCAATGGGAAACCTGCAAATTGAAGACGGAAAAGTGATTCGCGCCACTGATGCTGTTGCACGTATTCGAGCAAAGCAGACCACGATTAACAACTAAGCCATGGCAGCTGTTTACGACGTGGTGCTGACTGCGGACGCCGAGCTAGACCTTCAAGAGCTTTACGACTACATCGCCGAGAACGATGCGCCTGCCAAAGCTGACCACGTTCTGGCACAAATAGAGCAACTGTTGTCAGGCCTTACGACTATGCCCGAACGCGGCGCTTGGACGAAAGAGTTACTTGCGCTAGGCATTCGGGAGTACCGCGAAACCTATTTCAAGCCATATCGAGTGATCTACCGCGTCGGCCAGAGCGACAAACGCCCTATGGTTTACGTGTACCTGATAGTTGACGGCAGACGTGACATGCAGGCTTTGCTGCAACGAAGAATACTTCGGGCTTGATGGGCCAGCGCCTCCCGTCCGACTCAAACCAACAGCGCCACAGCCCCAGAAAACGTCAAAAATGCCAGCACGGTCGACAACAAAATGATCCGTGCAATCCGCCCGTTGTCAGCATCAAACCGTTCGGCCAGCAGGGCCACGTTGCTGGCACTCGGCAGGGCCGCCACCAGCACCACCACCGTCAGTGCGAAGCGGTCCAGCGGCACCCCCAAGCGCATGGCCGCCAGGCCTATCAGCAGCAGCAGCAACGGGTGCAACACCAGCTTGATCAATACCACTGGCAAATAATCACCCAGCGGCATGCCGCGCGTGCTGTTGGCCTGCGACCGGGCCAGTACAGCGCCAATCGTGAACAGCGCCACCGGCGACGCGGCATCGGCCAGCAAACCCACGGTTTGCATCACTGGCAGCGGCAGCGTCAACTCACAGGCCGAGGCCACAGCCCCACCCAAAATCGCCCACGGCATCGGGTTCATGGCCGCGCCTTTGAGTGCATTCTTGGCCGCCACACCCGCACCGTGACTGCCTGCTGCGTCCAGGCGCGACAGTGCAATGCACAGCGAGCTGGTGACCACCAGGTCGACGGCGATGGTCACAATCGCCGGGCCAGCCGCCTTGGCGCCCAGCAGCGCCACCAGCAGCGGTACCCCCATGTAACCGGTGTTGGGGAAAGCCGCCACCAGCGCACCAAACGAGGCGTCGTTCCAGCCAATGTGCCCCATGCGCGTCACGGCAACCGTGAAACACACCACCACCAAAGCACAGGCCAGGTACACCGCCACCAGGCCGCCATCGAGCAACTGCGCAATCGGCGTGCTGCTGCCAAAGCGGTACAGCATGCAAGGCAAGGCAAAGTAAAGGACAAAGATGTTCAAGCCCGGAATCGCCACCTGCGGCAGCCAGCCGCGACGCGTCGCCACGTAGCCGCACAAAACCAGCGCAAAAAAGGGAAAGGTGACGAGAAGAATGGCGAGCATAGGGGGAAGCGATTGCCTGACGATTTTTTCGACGCTATCAAATAAATAGCTGATTGCCCATGATTTTATTCGGCAGGAGGCCTAAAACAGGGGTAAAAGCCTGAATTAAGTATTTTGACGCCTTGGGGGCCTCTTGATTCTTTTCAGAACGCATTGACAGCCGCGCCGCACAATCCCATGACGGTTTGCCTGTTACACCTCTTAAGAGGCATCGGCAAGTGCCCGTTATGATTTGCAGTCAGCTCTTTTGACTCTTTTCTGCGGCCCCGCACCGGACAGAACCTCTTCCCGAATCGACCCTCCCACATGTCCGACTCCCTGGCCGATGGCCTGAACCTGGCGCAGCAAGAAGCTGTGAACTATTTTGAAGGCCCGTGCCTGGTGCTGGCGGGTGCTGGTTCGGGCAAAACGCGGGTGATCACCCACAAAATTGGGCGTTTGATCCAATCCGGCCTCAAAGCTGAGCAGATTGCTGCCATCACCTTTACCAACAAGGCTGCCGCCGAGATGCGGGAGCGGGCCAAAAAACTGATCGGCCGGCCGGCCAAGGGCGTGCTGATTTGTACCTTTCACTCGCTGGGTATGCGCATGCTGCGGCAAGACGGGGAGGTGCTGGGTTTGAAAAAGCAGTTTTCAATTCTCGACACCGACGACGTGACCAGCATCATCAAAGACGCAGGTGGCGGCACGGATTCAGCCACTGCCCGGCAGTGGCAATGGACCATCAGCCGCTGGAAGAACATGGGGCTCAATTCTGCTCAAGCCGCAGCGATTGCCAGTGGAGAAGAAGAAGCCCTGACCGCCCGCATCATGGCGCGCTATGAAGAGCGCTTGACGGCCTACCAGAGCGTGGACTTTGACGACTTGATTGGCTTGCCGCTTAAATTATTGCAAGAGCACGATGCCGTGCGTACCAAGTGGCAAGAATCCTTGAGCCACGTGCTGGTCGATGAATACCAGGACACCAACGCCACCCAGTACGAGGTACTCAAGTGCCTGGTCGGTGAGCGGGGCAGGTTTACCGCCGTGGGTGACGATGACCAGTCGATCTACGGTTGGCGCGGCGCCACGCTGGACAACCTCAAAAAGCTGCCGGTGGACTACCCGACCCTGAAGGTGGTGAAGCTGGAGCAAAACTACCGCTCGACAAGCGCGATTTTGCGCGCGGCCAACAACGTGATTGGCCCCAACCCCAAGCTGTTCCCCAAAACCCTGTTCAGTGAGCTGGGGGAAGGCGAGCCGGTGCGGGTGGTCGATTGCGACAGCGAAGAGCACGAGGCCAGCCGCGTGGTGGCGCGCATCCAGAGTCTGCGGGCTGAAGGCACACTGCAAGCAGCGGGTGGCCAGTACCGGGAATGGAAAGACTTTTGCGTGCTGTACCGCGCCAACCACATGGCCAAGCCGTTTGAAAAAGCCTTTCGCAAAGCCAACATACCGTACAAGGTGTCGGGCGGGCAAAGCTTTTTTGACCGGGCCGAGATCAAAGACCTGTGCAGCTGGCTGCGCCTGCTGGCCAACAACGACGATGACCCGGCCTTCATGCGCGCCGTGACCACGCCCAAGCGGGGCATTGGCCACACAACTTTAGGCACCCTTGGTCAGTTTGCCAGCCAGTACAAACTGAGTTTGTTTGAAGCGCTGTTCAGCCATTCCCTCAGCTCGGTGCTGCCCGCCAAAGCGCTGGCCTCGCTCAATGAGTTTGGCCGCTACCTGAACGACCTCGAATACCGCGCCAAACGCACCGTGGGTGCAGAAGACGCGCTGGTGTTTTTAAAAGACTGGCTCAAAGAAATTGACTACGAAAAAAACCTGTACGACGGCGAAGACAGCGAAAAAATAGCCGTTGCCAAATGGACCAACGTGATGGACTTTTGCGAATGGATGGCGCAGCGCTGCGGCGGGCAAGACGATGACGAGGCAGGGGGTGTCATCACCGCACCCCTGAAAACCATGCTCGAAGTCGTGCAAAGCATCGCGCTGCTGTCCACCTTGTCTGAGCGCGAAGGCGAGCAGAACGTGGTGACGCTCTCAACCCTGCACGCCGCCAAGGGGCTGGAATGGCCGCATGTGGTGCTGGCCGGGGTCAATGAAGGGCTGCTGCCCTTCAAAATGGAAGATGATGACGGAAATAACACCGACGACATTGCCCTGCGCCTGCAGGAAGAGCGCCGCCTGATGTACGTTGGCATCACCCGCGCACAGCGCACGCTGGCCGTCAACTGGCTGCGCCGCCGCAAAAAGGGCCGCGACACGATCGCCGGGCTGCCCAGCCGCTTTATTGCCGAAATGGCTTTGAGTAAAGAGACGGTTAAAGAAGACCCGCGAGAAAAAATCAAGGCGCTGCGGGCTGAGTTTGCGCAGCGCGCAGTCGATGCGGCGGCGCTGCAAGCGGCCAGCCAGGCAGCCACGCCGGCAACAGCAAAAGTGCCCGCCTGGGAATGACCATGAGGCATGGCATCTTAAAATCAATTGCTATTGGTTTAATAGCTAATAGCCTAGTTATTCATGGGGCTAGCGCTCAAAATAAACCTAAAAATGCTCCCCCGGCAGCCTGCCCGCCGACCACAACCATCAAAGCGCCGCAGCTCTACGGCATCTGGCAGGTCACCTTCATCAACCCGCCTGCCGGCTTGCCCGCCCGAGCTGTGCTGCTGCTGGAAAAGCACGAAGAATTTGCCGACAGCCTGAGCGGGCTGGTCAGCCGCGATTCAGTCACGGCCAGCGGCCACGCAGCCAAAGCCGCGCTGGCCGGGGATGTCGAAGATGGCATGGTGATCCTGGACGAATCCAGCAACAACACCAGTATCTCGGGCACCTGGAACGGCGAGCTGGTTCAAAGCGCTTGTGGCCGTGAAGTCAAAGGCGTATGGAAAGACACCAGCGCCAGCGCAGCGCCCGACGCGCCCGATGTGCCCTTCACGATGGTCAAGCGTCCGGGCTGGTGACCTACAGCTCGCGCAGCTGATGGGCTGTAAGCTGGAACGATGCTTGAACCAGACGCCTTTACCCTGGGCTGCATCATCATTGGCACACTGTTGATCGCCAAAACGCTGGGCGGGTCTTTCATCAGCCGGCTGCCGCTCAGTACGGCCATGTTGTACCTGGCCGTCGGCGTGGCGATAGGCCCCTGGGGCTGGGGTCTGCTCAAACTGGACGCTTTCAAAAACACGGTGCTGCTAGAGCGCCTGACAGAAGTAGCGCTGCTCATCTCGCTGGTCACCGCCGGCATGAAGCTGGAGCTGCCGCTCAAGGACAAGCGCTGGCGCATCCCGGTGCAACTGGCCACCGTGTCGATGCTGCTGACGGTGGCCGCGATAGCCGCTGCAGGCGTGTGGCTTTTAAATTTGCCGCTGGGCGCCGCCGTGTTGCTGGGCGCGATTTTGGCACCCACCGACCCGGTGCTGGCATCTGACGTGCAGGTTGCCAACCCCGGCGACCGTGACCGCCTGCGCTTTGGCCTAACCGGAGAAGGCGGGCTGAACGACGGCACGGCTTTTCCGTTGGTCATGCTGGGGCTGGGTCTGCTCGGCCTGCATGACATGGGCGACCTCTTCTGGCGCTGGTGGTCTATCGATGTGCTGTGGGCAGTCGCTGGCGGCTTGGCTTTGGGCTACGCCATGGGCACGCTGGTGGGCCGCGCCATCATTTATTTGCGTACCCAGCGGCTGGAAGCGCTGGGTTCAGACGAGTTCATCGCCCT
>CAMARI010000168.1 GCA_945860515.1 Polaromonas sp. YR568 | reverse complement strand
ATGTATTTATTGACGGCGCGGTTGTGCTCGTCAAGCGTGGCGCTGAACTGGCTGCTGCCGTCCCCACGCGCCACAAAATAAAGCGCCTTGGTCGCTGTGGGCTGCACCGCCGCCAGCAGGGCGGCCTTGCCGGGCATGGCGATAGGCGTGGGCGGCAGGCCAGCGCGGGTGTAGGTGTTGTAAGGCGTGTCCGTTTGCAAATCGCGCTTTCTGATGTTGCCGTCAAACTGGTCACCCATCCCGTAAATCACGGTTGGGTCGGTTTGTAGCAGCATGCCAATTCTCAGCCGATTGGCAAAAACGCCAGCAATTTGCCCCCGGTCTGAAGGTTTGCTGGTTTCTTTTTCAACAATGCTTGCGAGGGTCAAGGCTTGTTCGGGTGATGTCAAGGGCGTGTCCAGCGCACGCAAGGCCCAGGCGGCGTCCAGTCGTTTGTCCATGGCTTTGGCGGCGCGCTTGAGGATGGCCAAGTCGCTTGAGCCTTTGGCATAGGTGTAGGTGTCAGGAAAGAATCGTCCCTCGGGATGAATGCCTGGTCTGCCCAGCTTTTCCATGATCATTTCGGGCTCTAGGCCCATAGAATCTTGTGCTAGAAGCTCTGCTTTTTGTAGCGCTTCGCGCACTTGCCGGAAGTTCCAGCCTTCCACCAGGGTGATGCTTTTGAGGCTTTGGTCGCCGCGTACCAGCATGGCCAGCAGCTTGCGCGGGGTCATGCCGGGTGTGATTTCGTAGCTGCCCGCCTTAATTTGCCGGGCCTGGCCCGAGACGCGAAACCACCATTGCAGCAGTTGCACCGGCGTCTGCGCACCGCTGGCCACCACCGCTTGGGCAACCTGCGCGGGACGCGTGCCGGGTTCTATCTCCAGATCAAGCACCTGGCTGCCAGCTGGCAACTTGAGTGTCATGGGGCTGTACAGCCACCAGAAGCCGGCAGCCAGCCCCAAGCCGGCCAGCAGCACGGCAACCATCAGCAATCTTGTAAAAGCACGCACCACGACCCAGTTACCTCTATAAGCTTATTCACTTCACATCGACAGCCATGATAATTCAGCCCATGACGATAACTGCACCCACCCCGCCCGCGCAAACGATCTCAGGCATCGCAGAACTGAATCATTTGGGCGTGATACGCGCAGTAGGCCCGGATGCCGGCGCATTTTTACAAGGCCAACTGACGCAAGATGTGCTGAATATGGGGCTGGACACTGCCCATTTGGCAGCCTTTTGCAATGCCAAAGGGCGCATGCAGGCCAGTTTTGTGGTGTTCAAACGCAAAAATGACGCGGATGAGGAAGAGTTCTTGTTGGTGTGCAGTGCTGACATCCTGACCCAGACGCTCAAACGTCTGAGCATGTTCGTGATGCGCGCCAAGGTCAAGCTGACCGATGCCAGCAGCAATTTTGTGCTTTTCGGCATGGCAGGCGAAACAGCAGATGCTATCGATTCAGGAGCTGGCCGCATAACTAAAAATTGGTCAAAGCACGATTTCGAAGATAAAAACGCCGTATTTTTGTATCCTGGTGCCGGTATCGGGCGGGTTTTGTGCTGTGCGCCTATGGGCACGCAGGCGCCCGCGGGCCAGCTACTTGCGCTGAGCGTCTGGCAGTGGCTGGAAGTGCAATCCGGCATTGCGATGGTCACGCAAGCCCTGTTTGAAGCCTTTGTGCCCCAGATGCTCAACTACGAGTCGGTCGGCGCAGTGAGCTTTAAAAAAGGCTGCTACCCAGGCCAGGAAGTGGTGGCGCGCAGCCAGTTCAGGGGCACCTTAAAACGCCGTGCCTACCTGGTACGAGGCCCGCTGAATGACACGGTCCATCCGTCCGTTGGGCAAGAGGTGTTTCATTCGTCCGATGCCGAACAGCCCTGCGGCTTAGTGGCGGCAAGCGCTGCCAACCCGTCAGGTGGTTTTGATGCCATCGTGTCGATGCAAACATCCGCCGTGGGGGTTGGTCAGTTGACTTTGGGCAGCATACAAGGGGTGGCATTGGCTGTGATGCCCCTGCCCTACCCACTGCTGGACGATATCTAGCAGACTCTCAAAGCTGCGCCTGGAACTGCGGCGGGATTTGCTTGCGCAAGTTGTCGCGGTATTTGTCAGGTGTCAGTTCAAGGGCGGTTTTAAAAGCAGCCAGCGCCTTCGCATCGTCTTTCTTGTGATTGACATAAATGCCTGCCAACTTAAGCTGGGCGTCGCGTTTGGTGGTCGGCCATTCCTTGCTGAGGATGGTCAGTGCCTGTATGGCCATGTCGAAGTCGCTTGTGCGCATGCCCAAGACGAACGCGACGTTGACCAGGTCGTAGTCATAAGTGCCATCGTTCATATACGCTTGGGCCAAAACAGCGGCCTCTGCCTCCTTGCCGTTTCGGCTCATGAGAATCACCTTCAACGAGCGTACAGCAGGTGTATTGGGTTGCAATTTTTCGCAGCGAGCCAGGTATTCAAAAGCCTTGTCAAAGTTGCCGGTTTGCGCATAGCCCTTGGCGATATTGCTCATGATGGCAGGCACGTAGGGCCTGGACACCACAACTGACTCCCAAACCCAGATGGCGTTTTTCCAGTCGCCCCATTTGGCCAATTCATCCGCCAGCATGGTCGTGAGTTTGCGGTAATGGGTGTTGATGGCGATGCCGTCCTGGGCCAGCGTCAGCATTTCAAGCTTGGTTTTGTCCCACTTGGGGTTGTTGACGTCGCCCGAAGCAGAAATGCGGAGCGCCGTTTTGATGGCGGAGACGATTTTGCTTTCGGTTGCTGCTGCCTGCTGGCTGATGTAAGCCGTCAGCGCGAGGCACACCATCATCCCCACGGCCATCACGCGTGAGTAAACAGGGCGCCAACTCAAACGGCTTGCGGCAGTGGCGCCGCGAAACGACAAACGGCTGTCTGACGCTGCCAGCAAGGCTAAGCACGAGGCAAACAGGCAGCCCGTGCTGGCCAGTCGCCACGGAAAACCAATGTTGCTAACAATCAAAAAAGCCAGCATGCTGGCCAGCGCGATGGCTCGTAGTGGTGCCTCTGACAGCCCTTCTGGCGTTCGGTTTGTTAGAGTTCTCCATGCCGACATGAGCAAATAAGACAACAAAAGCAGCAAGAAAATCCAGCCGACCAGACCGTACTCCGCCATCAGTTGCAAGATCTCATTGTGAACGTAGTAGTCCGTCTCAAGCTGCGCCCCAGGTGTTTGATAGAGCGGCTGCATAACCTCCCAGGCGCCCGCCCCCACGCCCGACAATGGCCGGGCTGTGATCATGTCAACTGTCGCTTTCCACATGATCAGACGAATATTGAGGGAGTAATCGTCAGCGCCTATCGATGCCGTCCGTTTAAAGGCGCGGTCAAAAGCACTGGAGCCCAAAGCCTGTGAATCAGCCAGCAACTTTGGATTGCCAGAATGAATGACGCCCATCGCGACCACGGAGGCCAACAAAACACCGACCGCCAGACTGCGCTTTCGAGAATCCCAATGGTAAAGATTGAACTGCTTGCGGTACACCATGAACACCACAGGCAAAACAAGGCCCATTGACATCCACAAAGCTGTCAAGGCACCCCGGGTCCCCGTCATCATCAAGGCAACAATATTAAAAGCCAGCGTCAAAGCGATCAGCGTGATGCGGGCGGAGCATTTTGCCTGTGCTAACAGATAGGCAGTAAAGGGAATGGTGCAGACAACAAACTCAGCAAAAAAATTGCGGTTGACAAAAGTTGAGGCTGGATTGGGACCTTGGGGAAAGAAAGAGAAATCAAACCAAAATTGCAACGCGGCCCATAGCGACGCCACAACGGCGCCCCAGTGAATACCCTCAATGAGATAGTTGACACGATCACGCGACAGTGTGTTGATCCCCAGCCACAAAATCAAACTGAAAATAAACCAGCGAATGGCCTCTACCCCGCCCAGATAGGCATGCGACCAAGCCATACTGCCCAAGGCATAAAACATCAGCGCCAATGGCAGGTACATGAGGGCATGCCAGCGCAAAGCTTCAAGGCGATGCCGCTGCTGCCAGAAAAAAAGCAGGCTCGCGCCCACTGCAGCAAACGACACCACAATGGACTTGAGGGTGTCTTGCAGCATCATTTCGGTGGGCGCGCCAATGCTTGGTGCTAAAAACATCATCAGCGCGAGGATGAAGACCGTCCAGTCCCCCTGCTCGACTTCTGCGGGCAATAACGCCGTTTTTGGCTCTGGTGGCACTGGCCTGCTGCGGGCTGCCAAGGGGCGTGAAGCGTTGTCCTCTGTGTAGGGCGCTGCATCTGAAACGTCTGAATCGGCCGTCAACAGTCCGGATTTATCGCTGTCGCTGTTGTTATTGGAGATACGCTTTTTCTTGGCCATGAAAAAACATCTTGATCTGTGTGGGATGGAATTTTCGCTTGTTCACGACGAACAAAAAGCTCATCTGAGCGACCTGAACATTTCGATGTGTGGAATACCTGCCTCTTCAAAAGGTTCGCCCCTGCAAACGAAGCCTGCACGCTGATAAAAGCCTTCAGCGCTGCGTTGGGCATGCAGCACAATTTCTTGGTCGCCTCGACGGGCGGCGGCGCTCGAGAGTGTGTCCAGCATGACGCGGCCAAGTCCAGAGCCGCGCATCACACGTTTGACCGCCATCCGGCCAATTTTGCCAATGCCCGGTGCATACGTCAGCAGCCTGCCGGTAGCCAACACCTGGCCCAGGTGATTGCGGGCCACCGCATGAATGGCATCAGAGTCGGCTGCGTCGCACTCCAGCTCGATGGGCACCCCCTGCTCATGCACAAAAACCTCCACGCGAAGCTGCGTCGCACCGGCCCCCAGTTCTGCCCATGTGCCGTGCCTGACTGTGTAACTCTCCTGCCCCGCCTCGTAGCCTGTCAGCAACTCGCGCAAGACCTCCGGTGCGGGCTGGGAAACCTGGGTCAAGGGATCGGCGAAAACATAAATCAGCTCGCCCTTGACCAGCAAAGTGTCAGCCCTGAAAACAGCCCCCGCAAACTCAATCGATGAGCGGCCAATTCGTACACATTTCAGGCCGATGTTGAGCTGGTCATCAAATCGGGCAGAGCCTTCATATTGCAAACTGGCCTTCTTCACATACAAATCACCGCCCATCTGGTGCATAGCTTCTTCGTAAGGTAGTGCCAGTGCGCGCCAGTATTCGGCAATTGCGGTGTCAAAATACATCAGGTAGTGGGCGTTGAAGACAATTTTTTGCATGTCTACTTCTGCCCAACGTACCCGCAAAGGGTAGAAAAACCGGAAATCGTTTCTTTTCATAGGTGCTTGCCGTTTCGTCGTCTGTGATGTGCGGACATGGTACAAGCTGCAGGCTTTGTTTATCTCAACTGGGGCAACAGATTTATGGCTTTTATTTACTACGTGACACAAGTTCAGTTTGATTTTGGTGCTATCAAACTGCTCAAGCAGGAATGCGACCGCGTGGGCATCACGCGGCCACTGGTCGTCACAGATGCCGGGGTGAAGGCGGCAGGCATCTTGCAAAAAGCACTGGACATGTTGCCCGGCATGACCGTTGCCGTGTTTGATCAGACGCCGTCCAACCCAACCGAAGCTGCTGTGCTGGCAGCATCTGCGCTGTACAAGGCCAGTGGCTGTGACGGCTTGATTGCCGTCGGTGGTGGTTCTGCGATTGACTGCGCCAAGGGCGTCGCCATTGCGGCGACCCATGACGAACCCCTGACAAGCTACGCGACGATTGAAGGCGGCTCAGCCAAAATCACCGACCGTGCAGCCCCGCTGATTGCCGTACCCACCACCAGCGGCACTGGCAGCGAAGTCGCGCGAGGTGCCATCATCATCGTTAATGACCACCGCAAGCTCGGCTTTCATTCGTGGCACATCGTTCCCAAAGCCGCCATTTGTGACCCTGAACTCACGCTAGGCCTTCCCGCAAGGCTAACGGCGGCTACCGGTATGGACGCGATCGCGCACTGCATGGAGACGTTCATGTCAGCAGCCTTTAACCCGCCAGCAGACGGCATTGCACTGGACGGCCTGGAGCGTGGTTGGGCCCATATTGAGCGCGCAACCCGGGATGGCAGCGACCGGGAAGCAAGGTTTAACCTGATGAGCGCATCCATGCAGGGGGCCATGGCGTTCCAAAAAGGCCTGGGCTGCGTACATTCGCTCAGCCACAGTCTGGGCGGTGTGGATCCCCGACTGCATCATGGCACCCTGAACGCCATGTTTTTGCCAGCGGT
>CAMARI010000167.1 GCA_945860515.1 Polaromonas sp. YR568 | reverse complement strand
GTGCTGGAAAAGCAGTTTCGCCGTTATTTTGAAGAAGCTGATCGCCGCAAGGGCAACACGGGTGCTAACTTGTTGTTCATCCTTGAGTCGCGTCTTGACAATGTGGTGTACCGCATGGGTTTTGGTTCAACCCGCGCTGAAGCCCGTCAGTTGGTGTCTCACAAAGCCATCGTGGTTAACGGTGGCTCAGTCAACATACCTTCGTACATGGTCAAAGCCGGTGACGTGATCGCTGTACGGGACAAGTCCAAAAAGCAAACGCGTGTCGCAGAAGCCCTGCAACTCGCGACGCAAGTTGGCATGCCATCCTGGGTGGATGTGAGCATTGACAAAGGTGAAGGCACATTCAAAAAAGTGCCAGACCGTGACGAGTTCGCAGCTGACATCAACGAATCGTTGATCGTCGAGTTGTACTCACGCTAATTTCGTTCCTGCGGTGTGCTTGCCACGCCGTCGGCCTTATCGGTGTAACGAACCGAGGGTATTGAGAGGAAGATTGAATGCAGACTAATTTACTGAAACCAAAAACCATTCATGTTGAGCAGCTTAGCGCTAACCGCGCAAAAGTGACGCTTGAGCCGTTCGAGCGTGGCTATGGCCACACGCTGGGTAATGCCCTGCGCCGCGTTTTGCTGTCATCCATGGTTGGGCACGCCGCCACCGAAGTGACAATTGCTGGTGTTCTGCACGAGTATTCGTCGATTGACGGTGTGCAGGAAGACGTTGTCAACATTCTGTTGAACCTTAAGGGGGTGGTGTTCAAACTCCACAACCGTGACGAAGTGACACTGAGCTTGCGCAAAGATGGCGCTGGACCTGTAACGGCTGCTGATATCCAAACGCCCCACGATGTTGAAATCATCAACCCTGAACACGTCATTGTGAATTTGTCGCAGGGCGGCAAAATTGACATGCAGATCAAGGTTGAAAACGGTCGTGGTTATGTGCCTGGCAACATCCGCCGCTATGGTGACGAGTCGACCAAGTCCATCGGCCGCATTGTTCTGGACGCATCGTTCTCCCCCGTCAAGCGCGTGAGCTACATCGTTGAAAGCGCTCGCGTCGAGCAGCGCACCGATCTGGACAAGCTGGTTCTTGAGATCGAGACCAACGGTGCCGTCACCGCTGAAGATGCAGTTCGTGCCTCCGCCAAAATTCTGGTGGAGCAACTGGCTGTATTTGCTCAGCTTGAAGGCAACGAGTTACCCGATTTCAACGCGCCAGTGCAGCGTAGCTCGCAGCAGTTTGACCCGATTTTGCTCCGTCCTGTGGATGAGCTTGAGTTGACAGTTCGTTCCGCTAACTGCCTGAAAGCTGAAAATATTTATTACATCGGCGACTTGATTCAGCGCACTGAAAACGAGTTGCTCAAGACACCGAACCTGGGTCGTAAGTCTCTCAATGAAATCAAGGAAGTGCTCGCATCCCGCGGCTTGACCTTGGGTATGCGTCTTGAAAGCTGGCCGCCTGCTGGTCTTGACAAGCACTGAAAAAACTTCGTTCCAGACGGAATGACGAAGATCACGAAAAGGGCAGTACCTGATACGGCTGCCTAAAATTAAAGAGTATTTAAAAGGAAACTCATCATGCGCCACGGACACGGACTACGTAAACTCAATCGAACCAGCGAGCACCGCCTCGCCATGTTGCGTAACATGATGAATTCGTTGCTGCAGCACGAAGCCATCAAAACGACTTTGCCCAAGGCCAAGGAGCTGCGCCGCGTGGTTGAGCCGATGATCACGCTGGCTAAAGAGCCAACGCTGGCCAACAAGCGCTTGGCCTTTGACCGTTTGCGCGACCGCGACATGGTGGTCAAATTGTTTGCTGAACTTGGACCACGCTACAAAACTCGTCCCGGAGGTTACACGCGTATCCTGAAAATGGGTTTCCGTGTCGGTGACAACGCACCGATGGCACTGGTTGAACTGGTGGACCGTCCCGACGTGGATGCCACTACTGCTGAAGCGGTGAAAGCCGAATAAGCTATAATTCAAACACACCGCGCGGTGGAGCAGCCTGGTAGCTCGTTGGGCTCATAACCCAAAGGTCGTAAGTTCAAATCTTGCCCGCGCAACCAAGTTTCTGGTGAGTCTCACCAGACCAAAACGCCTACATCACGTAGGCGTTTTGCGTTGGGGAACCCCTTAAACAAACCGTTTTGCATGGCAATATCGTTTCCTTTTTCTGCAATTGTGGGTCAAGACGAAATGAAGCTGGCGATTTTGATCGCTGCCGTTGATCCGGCTATTGGGGGTATCTTGGTGTTTGGTGATCGGGGTACCGGTAAATCAACTGCCGTCAGGGCGCTGGCCGCGCTGCTGCCCAAGATGCGCGCTGTTGTCGGTTGTCCTTACAACAGCGACCCGGCTAGTCCCTATCTTGCCGAGGGCGCTGAGGCGCCAAAAGTCCCCATTAAAAGTCATTTGATCACCGTGCCTGTTGTCGATTTGCCCTTGGGTGCAACCGAGGACCGTGTGGTCGGCGCGCTTGACCTGGAGCGCGCTTTGTCCCAAGGGGTCAAAGCCTTTGAGCCTGGCCTGTTGGCGCGTGCTAATCGAGGGTTTCTGTACATCGACGAAGTCAACTTGCTGGAAGACCATTTGGTGGACTTGCTGATTGACGTGGCAGCCTCTGGCGAGAACGTGGTCGAGCGCGAAGGCCTGAGTGTTCGTCATCCGGCTCGCTTTGTCCTGGTGGGCAGCGGCAACCCTGAAGAGGGCGAATTGCGTCCGCAGTTGCTCGACCGTTTTGGTTTGTCGGTGGAAGTCAAAACGCCGACCGATTTGGCCGGGCGTGTCGAAGTTGTCAAGCGACGTGATGCGTTTGAAAATGACCCCGCAGCGTTTACTGAGCAGTGGAAGAAAGAAGACGAAAAAACGCGTAAACGTATCGTTGCAGGTCGCAGCCGCCTTGGCGCTGTGCGGATCAGCGATGCAGCTCGCGAGCGCGCTGCGCAGCTGTGTATGGCCTTAGGCACTGACGGGCTGCGCGGTGACTTGACGCTGATTCGAGCTGCGCGTGCCTATGCCGCACTGCAAGGCGACGCGGCCGTCACAGACGTGCATTTCAAACGTATTGCCGCCCCTGCGCTGCGCCACCGTTTGCGCCGTAACCCGCTGGATGATTCTGGCTCTACCGCCCGTGTTGACCGGGCAGTGGCCGAGCTGATGGGCGAGTGATGAGCGGATTGGTCGCAGCTTTGTTTGCTGTCGATCCTTGCGGCTTGGGTGGTGTCGCCTTGCGCTCATCGGCTTGTCAATCGCGCGACGATTGGCTGGCGCTGTTGAAAAAGCTGCTCCCGGCGGGCACACCGCAGCGCCGGATACCGCTCAATATCAATGATGCCGCCTTGCTGGGCGGTCTGGACCTGGGCGCCACGCTGAGCGCAGGTCGTCCCATTGCGCAGCAGGGCGTGCTGGCACATGCCGATGGCGGCGTGGTGCTGCTGGCCATGGCAGAGCGTTTGCCAGTCGCGACCGCCGCACGGCTGGCAGCTGTGCTGGACACGCAGGAAGTCGCCATAGAGCGAGACGGCCTGGCGCTTAAATTGCCTGCACGCCTGGGGGTGGTAGCGCTGGACGAGGGTCTGGCCGACGATGAGCAAGTACCGGCATCACTGCTTGACCGGCTGGCGTTCTTGGTCAGGCTCAAAGAAAACAATAAAGACGATGAAGACAGCGACTGGGAAGCCAAAGACATCGCCTTCGCCAGAGAAATGTTACCCCGCATCAGTGTGTCAGATGAAGTAGTGCAAGCCTTGTGCGCCGCTGCCTTGGCGCTGGGTGTGTACTCGCTGCGTGCGCCTATTTTTGCGATCAAGGTTGCGCGATGCGCGGCAGCGCTCGATGGCCTCTTGGAGGTCAACGAAGCCCATACCGCGCTGGCAGCGCGACTGGTGCTGGCCCCGCGTGCCACCCAATTGCCGCCCGCCCAAGCTGAACCCGATCAACAGCCGCAGCCCGGCGAAGAGCCGGACGACACGCCAACAGACCAGCAAAACGAACAAGGCGAGCAAGCAGCCGAGCAACAAGACAACCAGCAGGATGAGTCAAAAGAACCGCCAGACCCGCCGCCTGACGCGACCCCTCCCCCTGATGAGCAAGAGATAAGTCACAGCGAAGCCCTCGCTGAAAGCGTGCTGGATGCGGCCCAGTCTGCGATTCCGGACGGCCTGCTGGCTGCCCTGCAAGTGGGTCAGGCCGCCAAGGCGCGTGCCCAAGCTGCCGGGCGTTCGGGTGCCGTGCAAAAAAGCCAGACCCGCGGCCGGCCGATGGGCGCCAGGCGAGGCGAGCCACGAGCAGGCGCGCGCCTGAACGTGATTGAAACACTGCGCGCCGCCGCGCCCTGGCAAAAGCTTCGCGAACGCCAAAACCCGACACCGCCAGATGCAACACGCAAACGCATTCACGTGCGGCGCGAAGACTTCCATGTCACCCGCTTCAAGCAGGTGGGGCGAACCACCACCCTGTTTGTGGTGGATGCATCGGGCTCCTCCGCATTGAATCGGCTGGCTGAAGCCAAAGGCGCCGTTGAACTGTTGTTGGCCGATTGTTACGTGCGGCGTGACCAGGTGGCGGTGTTGGCTTTTCGCGGTAAAACCGCCGAGCTGCTGCTGCCGCCGACCCGCTCGCTGGCGCGCGCCAAGCGCAGCCTGGGCGCTCTGCCCGGCGGTGGCGGCACGCCGCTGGCCACAGCCATTGATGCCGCACGTGAGCTGGCAGACCTGATCAGCCGCCGGGGCGAAACCCCCATCATCGTACTGCTGACCGACGGGCGCGCCAACATTGCGCGTGACGGCTCCCCGGGCCGCGCCAAAGCTGTTGAAGATGCCATCGCGGCTGCCCGGCAGATGCGGCTGGCAGGCATCACCGCCTTGTTGCTGGACACATCACCTCAGCCGCAGCCTGCTGCGCAAGCCCTTGCCACCGAGATGGGCGCAGCCTATGTACCGCTGCCCTATGCCGGTGCGCAGGCGGTGTCACGGGTGGTGCAGTTGGCCAGCGCATCGGCCAGATAGCGCCAGATACACCTCGACAAGGCCATGACCCAACGACTGAACTGGGAGAGCGACGGTTTCAACTGGCCACACCGCCAGCACAGCCGGTTTGTGCAAGCTGCTGGGCTGCGCTGGCACATCCAGCAGTTCGATTCAGGACTTCCTAATGCGCCCACGGCACTTTTGATTCACGGCACAGGCGCATCCACCCATTCCTGGCGTAGCCTTGCGCCCTTGTTGACGCCGTATTTCAAGGTGCTGTCGCTTGATTTACCTGGCCACGCCTTTACCGGCATGCCGGCAGGTGGTGCCAGCTCCTCGCAATTGTCATTGCCTGGCATGGCCAAAGCGATTGGCGAGTTGCTGGTGTTACTTGATGTCAGCCCCGCAGTGCTGATTGGGCATTCAGCCGGTGCTGCCCTGGCGGTGCGCATGGCACTCGACGGCTTGGCCCGTCCAGACAACATCGTCAGCATCAACGGCGCTTTGCAGCCACTGGGCGGGCTGGCAGGACAGGTGTTTTCGCCAGTGGCCAAGCTGATGTCGGCGCTGCCCTTTGTGCCTTCGCTGTTTGCCTGGCAAGCAACGTACCCCAGCGTGTTGCAAAAGCTGATCGACAGCACCGGCTCGCGCCTGGATGCTGAAGGCATGGCGCTGTATGGCCAACTGGTCAGCAACCCCGGTCACGCCGCAGGCGCGCTGGGCATGATGGCCAACTGGGACTTGCCGCAACTGGCGAGCGACCTGCCGCGCCTGACAGCGCCGCTCAGTCTTATTGTGGGTAGCCAAGACCACACGGTGCAGCCACGCCAAGCCGAGCAATTGGTGGCCTTGTGGCCCGCAACGTCTGCCTGTGCGCAGCCGCAGTTGATCACTTTGCCCGGTCTGGGCCATCTGGCACATGAAGAGCGGCCAGACCTGGTCGCGTCGCACATCATTCAGCAACTCGGGTTGGTATCAAGCTGAGATCAAGCTTGCCATTCATAAAAGAGCTGCTTACCAAGGTTTTTTCTGGCCTTCAGTCGTATTCAGGGGTCTAAAAAGACGTTTTCAGGTATCGATTGGCTTTGTAGAGCGGTATCCGCAAGCAGCTACACAACTATGACCAATCCTGCAGCGCCTCAGGGCTGAACGCCTTCAATCACAAGCGTCAATTTGCCGCCGCCTGCCTTGACGGGTGCGCTTTGGCCGATCAGATCACCGCTTTGGGGCAGGGCGTTGCCTGACTTGGACACCCGTGCACCGACGACGACCAGCTCAAACTTGGAGAGTATGAGGTCGTCTGACATGGCGGTGCTGTCGTCCAGCGTGAAGGTGATCGGCAGTTCGCTGGCTTTGCGCTTCAAAATGGCCAGCGGCATGCGCGGGCCCTGCGAGGCTCGGGCGAAGATGAAAACGGTGTCGTCTGGGTTGACTTTACTC
>CAMARI010000166.1 GCA_945860515.1 Polaromonas sp. YR568 | reverse complement strand
TTTAAATTACCCACATCGCGGCGAATCACGCGCAGCGGCGGTACGGACGCGAGTTGCAAAACAGGCGGCAAACCGAAGGCCAGCAGCAGCGTCAGCCCCATGCCCATTCCAAACAGCACTGGCCAAACCGTGGCGGCAGGCAATGCGGTTTCAACCAGCCCGGCCAGCAGCAGAACAAAACCGTAGTGCACGGCAAAACCAATCGCCACGCCCAAAGCGCTGGCAAAAAGACCAGCCAATACAAACTCAAACCCATAGGCCGCAGCGATGGTTCGTTGCGGCTGGCCCAGCACCCGCAGCATGGCGCAGTCGTCCAGGTGCTTGGCAGCAAAACCGCGCGCCACAATCGCCACCGCCACGGCACTGAGCAGTGCAGCCAGCAGCGCCACCAGGTTTAAAAACTTTTCGGCCCGGTCCAGCGTTTGCTTCATCTCAGGGCTGCCAGATTCCAGCGATTCAAGCCGCACACCGCGTATGCCAGATTGTTCAAACGGTTTTTTGATTTCAGCGTTGGCCCATTTGACGAATTCGGCCACGGCCTGATCGTCTCCGGCCACCGCGAATCGGTAGTTGGTACGGCTGGCAGGTTGAATCAGATTCGTGGCCGCCACATCTGCTGTATTGATCATGGCGCGGGGCGAAAAGCTGATGAAGCCGGCACCCCGGTCGGGCTCTTGGGTGATGATGCGAGTGACTTTAAAACTGGCGTCACCCATCAGCAAGGTCTGGCCGATTTTCAGCCCCAGGGCGTCCAGCAAAGATGGATCCGCCCATACCGTGCCAGGCGCCGGAATATCACGCGTTTTCTCGGCTTTGCCGTCCGCGGTGCTGCTGACCAGCAAGCTTCCACGCAGCGGATAACCGGCAGGCACGGCTTTAAATGCAGCCAATTTGGTAGCGCCACCATCCGCATCTGTGGCCCGCGCCATGGTGGGAAAGCTGACACTGGCAGCCGTTTGCAAGCCTAAGGCCTTGGCCTTGGCAATGAATACGGCAGGCGTGATCTCATCGCTTCGCAACACGGCATCGCCGCCCAGCAATTGCCGCGCATCGCGCTGCAAGCCACCCTTGAGCCGATCGGCAAAAAAACCAACGGCGGTCAGTGCAGCAACGGCCAGGGTGACGGCAACAATCAACAGCCGCAACTCGCCAGCGCGCAGGTCACGGCACAGCGTGCGCCAGCCGAGCTTGATAAAAAGTGTATTCATGGCATTAGGTTAGCCTAAAGCGGCTGACCGTTGCTGGCCTAGGGCTGGGCCACCAAACCGGGCTGCAGCACCAGACGCTGGGTACTGGTGTAACAAACAAAGCGCTTGTTGGTCGCGCGGCCAATCGCGCACAAGCCGACCGATTGCGCCACCTGATGGCCCATTTGGGTCATGCCGCTACGCGATACAACAATGGGAACGCCCATCTGGGCAGACTTGATGACCATTTCGCTTGTCAAGCGGCCTGTGGTGTAGAACACCAGGCTAGCTGCTTGCGATGGGGCATCTTCTCCCTTCAAGCAGGGGCCGCGGATCTGGCTTTGCCAGTCCGCAGGCGCAGCGGCCCCCTCGGGGGGCAGCGAACCACACGCAGTGAGGAGCGTGGGGGCCATATTGATCCACATCCAGCCCGCTATCGTGTCAATCGCATTGTGGCGGCCCACGTCTTCAACAAAGATCAGCATCTTTGGCTCGCCGCCGGTGGTGTCAAACAAGGCACAGGCATGCACCGAACCGGCCGACTTGTAGGTGGTTTCTTTCAAGCGGATGGCGTTGACCAGCGCGTAAAGCTGGCTTTGCGTCATGCTAGCCGCTGGTGGTAACTTGATTTGATCGACCTCGTCCATCAGGCCACCAAAGACACTGCCCTGGCCGCAGCCAGTCGTCACCACACGCTTGGCGGTTTTTTCTTCCATGTCCGCAATTCCGTGGCGCGTTTTAACCGCCGCCGAACCCACATCCCAATCGACGGTGATGGACTCAATCTCTTCAATGCTACTGACCAAGCGCTGGTTGCGCAAATAACCCAGCACCAGCAGCTCAGGATGGGCGCCCAGCGTCATCAGCGTGACCAGCTCACGTTTGTCAACGTACACAGTGAGCGCCCGCTCTGCGGGAATAGACACGCTAATGTGTTCGCCGAACTCATTGATAGCGGACACCTCGCAGGTCAAAGGGGCGTGAGCTTGGGTGAGAAAAGGAAGCGACATCTGCAGAGCCTACAACAAAAAAGCCGACACCTTACGGGTCGGCTCTTATCAATAGAAAATGCTTTTTAGATTTTCTTAGCAGCAACTACTGGGGGTGCAGGGGCGGCTGGCGTCGCGGCTGTAGCAGGGACTGGCGCCACAGCAGCTGTCACCGGTACGGCTGGCACATAGACAAAGGCACCTGGGTCCACACAAGGCGGTGTGGCCACTGCAGGTTTGGTTTCTTTTCCGGTCGCCTTGGCGGTTTTGAGGTAGCTAGCAGCCGCTTTGTCTTGCGCTTTGCAAAGCAGGTAGTTGTCAACCTTGCCGGCCCAGGCCGTCTTGGCGGAGGCTTCTGCTGCCTTGGCTTTGGCTTCGTCGTTGAGGGGTGGAAGCTTGGCGACCGCCAGCGAAGCGGCGGACAAGACCAGCAAGGAAATGAGAATTTTTTTCATCACATGTTTCTCAAAAAAATTAAATTTGCACTGTCTGGCCTGGCGCTACAGGCTCGCTGCGCTGCGCAGGAATTTTGCCCGACTTGACATCGTCATACCAATACTCGTGGTGCTGTTTGGCCCAAGCCTCATCCACATAACCGTGCCGCATACCATCATAAGCACCATCCATACCGATGGAACCGAGGTAGGCATGCGCCAGGAACATGGCCAGCAACAAGATGCTGACAACACCGTGGATCATGTGAGCGATCTGCATGGTGGCGCGCTCATAAATTAAGCCCGGAACGATCATGTCCAGCACAAAACCCGAAGCGACAATGATCGAGCCCAGGAAAAACACGCCACCCCAGAAGATTATTTTTGACCCCGGGTTAAACCGGTTGGTCGGTGGTGCATGACCACCACCCAACATGCCCCCGCCCTTGAGCACCCACTGTAGATCGCCTTTTTCAGGCCAGTTGTCCTTCACAAATGTAAAGAACACCACCACCAATGAAACCGCGAATAATGGCCCAGCAAAGTTGTGCAGATTCTTCAAAGCGTAGGTCAGCCAACCAAAAAGCGTGCTGCCCATGATGGGTAAAAGGAAGAATTTGCCATAAGCCATCACAACGCCAGATACGCCCAACGCCACAAAAGCAATCGCATTGGCCCAATGCGATGCGCGCTCAAACGGTGTGAAACGCTCAATCTTGCGACCGGTTGCAGGCAGCGTGGTCTTCATCGGACCCTTGGCAAAATAAACAAATGCCAAAGCCAGCATGATGATGACCAGCAATGATCCGCCGTACGGAATCAGCCAGTTGTTGCGCACCTGACGCCAGGCTTCACCGGCATTGGTCAGGTTGGATCCGGGGTATTGAACGAAGGGTTGAATCAGGTTACCCGCCTCAGGCGCTTCGCTTTTTGGCAAGCTGGTAAAGCCTGAAACGCCGCTACCCACCTGCCGCCAGATGGGCGCATTGTTGCCGGGCTGTACCTTGGCACGCTCGGCGTTGGTTTGCGTTGCGTATTTTGGGTCAAGATCCGCGTCGGGTTTGACTGCAAAAATATTTTGCCCTTGAATGCCGCCAGGCGTTGCTACGGCAGGCGTTGATACAGCCGTTGCAGGAGCCTGGGCATGCACCCATCCGCCAAAACAGAGCGCTACCGAAAGTATAGCTAGTTGCACGCGCTTCATATGGCCTCCAGCATTATTTGGTAGCAGCACGGGTATATTCATTCTGCGTGTTCTGGGTTCTGGCTTTTAGCGCTTGTTCCCAACTGGTTTTGTCACCCGCCTTCCAGCCTGGTGCTGCAAACTTGTTGTCGACGCCCTGGTAGGGCGCCACATCGCTCTTCACACCGCCCATGGACTGCGGTTTGTCACCGCAGGCTGACAGGCAAATGGCTGCAGAACAGATCAGCAAGCTAGAACGCATCATGATTTCGCTCCCACAGGCGGTTGGCCTGCCTGCTTGGAACCATAGGCCGTACCCCAGCCCCAGACCTCAGCGCCTTTGCCGCGCTGAACCACGCGGTTGCGGAAGATATCGGCAACCACATCGCCGTCACCGGCCAACAAAGCCTTGGTCGAGCACTGCTCGGCACAGGCCGGCAGTTTGCCTTCGGCCAGCCGGTTGCGGCCATATTTTTCAAATTCAGCTTGGCTACCGTTGGCTTCTGGGCCACCGGCGCAGAAGGTGCACTTGTCCATCTTGCCGCGTACCCCGAAGGTACCCGCTGACGGAAACTGTGGTGCACCAAACGGGCAGGCGTACGAGCAATAGCCGCAGCCAATGCATACGTCCTTGTCGTGCAACACCACACCTTCATCGGTGCGGTAAAAGCAGTTAACGGGGCACACCGCCATACAGGGTGCATCGCTGCAATGCATACAGGCGACCGAAATGGATTTTTCGCCCGGAACGCCGTCATTGAGCGTCACCACGCGGCGGCGGTTCACACCCCAAGGTACTTCGTGCTCGTTTTTACAAGCAGTCACGCAGCCGTTGCATTCAATGCAGCGCTCTGCATCAGAGACAAATTTCATACGTGCCATGGTTTTATGCTTTCTCTACGTTGCAAACCGTTGTTTTTGTTTCTTGCATCATCGTCACGCTGTCGTAACCGTAAGTGGTCGCAGTGTTGATCGCTTCGCCTCGCACCAGGGGCGCTGCGCCGTTTGGGTAGTAAGGCAACATGTCCGCGCCCTGCCAGCGGCCCGAAAAGTGAAACGGCAGGAACACCGTGTCTGGCCCGACCCGCTCAGTGACCATGGCCTGCACGTTCAGGCGCGCGCCGGTTGGCGTACTGACCCAAGCACGCTCACCATTGCGAATGCCTTTTTCGCTGGCCACTTTGGGATTGATCTCAATGAACATCTCCTGCTGAAGCTCAGCCAACCAGGGGTTGGAACGAGTTTCTTCACCGCCGCCTTCGTACTCCACCAGCCGCCCAGAGGTCATGATCAGCGGGAATTTCTCATGCACTTTGTCGGCAATGTTTTTCTGCTGAATGGTTTTGTACAGGGTAGGCAGACGCCAGAAGGCTTTTTTATCGTCATGCGTTGGGTACTTGGCCATCAGGTCAGCACGGTTGCCGTACAGCGGCTCGCGGTGCTGGGGAATCGCGTCCGGGAAATTCCAAACCACCGCACGGGCTTTGGCATTGCCAAACGGGTGGCAGCCATGGCCCTGCATGAACACGCGGATCATGCCGCCCGATGAGTCGGTCTTCCAGTTTTTACCTTCAGCTGCCAGCTTTTCGACATCGGTCAGTTCATCCCACCAGCCCAGCTTTTTCAGCAGCACGTGGTCAAGTTCCGGGTAACCGGTTTTAATGTCCGCCCCCTTGGAGTGCGAGCCATCTTCAGCCAGCAGGTTTTTGCCTTCCTTTTCAACGCCAAAGTTGGCGCGGAAGTTACCGCCGCCTTCCATCACGTGTTTCGATGTGTCATACAAGTTCGGCGAGCCGGGGTGTTTCATTTCAGGTGTGCCGTAGCAAGGCCATGGCAAACCAAAATAATCACCTGTAGTGTCATAGCCGGTTTCTTTGTCCTTGCCGCCTTTTGACTTCAGCGTCTTGACATCAAACAAATGCATGTTGCGCATGTGCGCTTTCAAGCGCTCAGGGCTCTGGCCGGTATAACCAATCGTCCAGCAAGTCTTGTTGATTTCACGCAGGATGTCTTCAGGCACCGGCTCGTCCATGCCCTTGACTTTTTGCATTTTGTAGTTTTTCACCAGCTCTTTGGCAAAGCCCAGCTTTTCAGCCAACTGGAGCATGATCATGTGATCACTGCGGCTTTCCCAGAGGGGCTCAATGACTTTTTCGCGCCACTGAATCGAGCGATTGGATGCGGTAACGGAACCACTGGTTTCAAACTGGGTGGCCGCTGGCAGCAGATAGACCGCGCGGTTCGGATTCAAGTCTTCAGCCTTGCCTGGCATCGCTGCCATGGCAGCCGTCGCCGACGGATACGGATCCACCACCACCAGCAAATCGAGCTTGTCCATCGCACGCTTCATCTCAAGCCCGCGTGATTGCGAATTCGGGGCATGGCCCCAGAAGAACACGCCACGAAGGTTAGAGTCTTGGTCGATGAATTCGTTTTTCTCCATCACGCCGTCAATCCAGCGCGACACGGTGATGCCGGGCTTGCCCATCATGGCGGCTGAGGCATAACGGCCTTTGATCCAGTCAAAGTCAACGCCCCAGGTTTTGGCAAAGTGCTTCCATGACCCCTCCGCCAAACCGTAATAACCAGGCAAAGAATCAGGGTTTGGACCCACGTCGGTGGCGCCCTGAACGTTGTCGTGGCCACGGAAAATATTGGTGCCGCCACCCGAAACGCCGACATTGCCGAGCGCCAATTGCAAAATGCA
>CAMARI010000165.1 GCA_945860515.1 Polaromonas sp. YR568 | reverse complement strand
GGCTGGGCTTGCACATATACCGGCCGTGGCTGGGTGTACACCGGGTAGGCATTGGTCACGCCAACCTGCACACCGGGCACCCCAATACCAACAGAAAGGACCACGTTTTCGCGCGCATGCGCGGAACCCGCAAAGCCCATGACGGCCAGCGCCAATACCGCGGCAGAGCCGGCGATGAACAGCCGCTGGTCAGGCCGAGTGATTGTCTTGCACAATGGTTTCATCAATGTCTCCTTGCACAGGGCGTGAAATACCCATGTGCTCATTTAACGCAGCCGATGGCTCCTAGCTTACCAGCCTGTCTGTAAAGATCGTATAAAGACGTAACAGCCACAAGGCCGCATACCGGGTGCACGGCCCTAAAATCACGGCATGAACGCACCCCACTCCCCCGCATCAGACAAAGACAGCGCCCCATCGCCAGGCTTTTCCAGCAACTTTTTGCGCCAAATCATAGAAAAAGACCTAGCCGCCGGTACTTACCAAGACCGCCATTGGGGCGGCAGCCCCGGCGATGCGGCGCACCATGCAGCCGGGCCGCTTGATGCGCAAAAAGTACGCCTGCGCTTTCCGCCCGAGCCAAACGGCTACCTGCACGTGGGCCACGCCAAAAGCATTTGCCTGAACTTTGGCCTGGCACGCGACTACGGCGGCGTGTGCCACCTGCGCTTTGACGACACCAACCCTGAAAAAGAAGAGATCGAATACGTCAACAGCATCATTGACGCCGTCAACTGGCTGGGCTTTGACTGGACCCAGCCAGGCAACGATGCGCCCTACCAGGCCAGCGACTACTTTGACTTCATGTACCGCGCAGCGGAGTATTTGATTGAAGCAGGCCTGGCCTATGTCGACGAGCAAACGCCCGACGAGATGCGCCTCAATCGGGGCGACTTTGGCAAGCCGGGCGTTGACAGCCCCTACCGAAGCCGCAGCGTGGCCGAGAACCTGGCACGCTTCAGGCAAATGAAGGGCGGCCAGCTGGACGACGGCGCCGCCGTGCTGCGCGCCAAAATCGACATGGCCAGCCCCAACATCAACATGCGCGACCCGGCCATCTACCGCATTCGCCGCGCGCACCACCACAACACGGGCGACAAGTGGTGCATCTACCCCATGTACACCTTTGCGCACCCGATTGAAGACGCGCTGGAGCAAATCACCCACAGCATTTGCACCCTGGAGTTTGAAGACCAACGCCCGTTTTATGACTGGCTGCTAGACCGCTTGTGTGAAGGCCATTTGATCGCCACGCCCCACCCCCGCCAATACGAATTTGCCAGGCTGAACCTGACCTATGTGCTGACCAGCAAACGCAAGCTCGCGCAATTGGTGAACGAAGGCAAAGTATCAGGCTGGGACGACCCCCGCATGCCAACAATCGTCGGCCTGCGCCGCCGTGGCTACACGCCCGAGGCGCTAAAACTGTTTGCCGAGCGCATCGGCGTGACCAAAAGCGACAGCTGGATTGACTACAGCACACTAGAAGGCTGCCTGCGCGAAACGCTGGACGGCACAGCCCCCCGCGCCATGGCCGTGCTGGACCCGATCAAACTGGTGTTGACGAACT
This sequence comes from Polaromonas sp. YR568, assembly GCA_945860515.1. Lineage (GTDB taxonomy): Bacteria > Pseudomonadota > Gammaproteobacteria > Burkholderiales > Burkholderiaceae_C > Polaromonas. The sequence continues at coordinate 4,954 of CAMARI010000165.1, read as the reverse complement.
GGGATGAACTGCATGGTGTTGGTGTGTTGGACGATTGCAGCGCACCCGTTCACCCGCACCACCCTGACCTGGGCAGGCGCGAATTCAAAATCGGCAAAGAGGTGTGGATAGAACGCACAGACTTTGAAGAAATCCCGCCCAAAGGTTTCTTTAGATTGTTCCCCGGCAACAAGGTCCGCCTGAAATACGGCCACGTCATCGAATGCACAGGCTGTACCAAAGACGCATCAGGCCAAGTCACTGAAGTGCAAGCGCTGTTGATACCCGACACCAAAAGCGGCACCCCCGGCTCAGACGCCGTCAAGGTCAAAGGCGTCATCACCTGGGTGGCAGTAGCCGACGCCCTGCAAGCCGAAGTGCGGCTGTACGACCGCTTGTTCAAAGAAGCCCACCCCGAAGCGGGCGGCGTTGACTTCTTGCAAAACCTGAACGCCAACAGCTTGACGGTAATGCATGCCGCGGTTGAGCCATCATTGGCAACAGCCAAGGCAGACGACAAGTTTCAGTTTGAGCGGCATGGTTACTTTGCGGCCGATCGGGTAGATCATGCGGCGGGGAAGCTGGTGTTTAATTTGGCTGTGGGGTTGAAGGATGGTTGGGGGAAGTGATGCGCAACCAAAATTGCAAAAACAAAAATTATCAGTATTGATATAAAATGAAACGCATACAGCGGCTAGGCACATCGCTCAATACAGTTCGTAGTTTCCCGGAAAGTGTGCGAAAGCTGGTGGGTCAGGAGCTCAGGTTTGTACAAACGGGCTCAATGCCAAGCGACTTTAAACCGATGACCACTGTGGGTGCGGGTGCTTATGAAATCAGGGTTCGTTCGGGCAACCAGTACCGCGTGATTTACGTCGCCAAGTTTGCTGAATCGGTTTATGTGCTTCACAGTTTTATCAAGACCACGCCCAAGACATCGAAACCAGATTTGGATATCGCCAAAGCACAGTACTCAATACTGTTAAAGGAGAGAAAGACATGACAAAAAAAACCAACATCGTTGTCGGCAGCGATAACGTCTTTCGCGACTTAGGGTTTCCTGACGGCGAAGCGCAAAACCTGTTGCTGCGTGCAGACTTGGTCATGCACATCCGCAAAGTCATAGAAAAACTCGGCATCACACAAGCCGAAGCCGCCAAACGCGCATCCATCACGCAGCCCCGCATGAATGACCTGGTGAAAGGTCGCACTGAAAAATTCACCCTCGATGCAATGGTGAATGTGGCGGCGCAATTGGGCTACATCGTCAAGTTGTCGTTGAAGAAAGCCGCATAAACCAAGTCACCTGTATCTGCCCCTTGTCGACCCCTGGATGATTCTGGATAATACAACAGGCAAACTCGAACCAACTGCCCACGGCACCACAAGCCGAACCTATCTGGAGGATGTTGACAAATGGCTCAATCTAAAACAACTCGCCCGTTAACAACGCATGACAAGGTTGCACAGGCGTTAATTGAAGCATCACTTCAGGCAAAAAAACAGCTCGTTGCTCAAGGATTAAAGCTCCCAACCCAGAACTGGTCAGGCTCGTCAGTCCGACACCCTGCGGTCTGAGTGGGGAAATGGATTCTGACCCCGATACCCCTCCAGCTAAATAGGCGGCCAGTGCACCGCACCGGCTGCCTATTCGTCATTCAGGATGAACGACGGGTCGCCCTTATCCCTCACCAGTTCAGATAGGCTCAGCCGTTGGCGCTAGGGAGCAGTGCATGTAAAGTTCTGCGCGACCTTCGCCGCATTCACATCATTAGCCGGCCCGGTATATCGCGCGAATTGCGGATAAGTGCACAGTGGGCGGGTCAGTGCAACGCTACTGTCAGCGTTGAACTTGGTGGCGGTTAGTTGTCCAGGCGCGGCACCCTGGGTCACCCAAGCGTCGAGTGGCGTCAACAGATCTGCATTGTCCGCACCAGGCCCTCCTGAGCAGTGATTCACACCGGGGGCAATGTAAAGACGCGAGAACTGAGCCAATGCCGCCTGCCCAACCTGCTGGCCAACTCGCTGGTGGTACTCAGCCGTTCCTTTGTAACTGATGGCAGGATCGTTCGTACCGTGCCAGAGGATCAACTTGCCTCCACTGTTGATGAAGGGTCGAAGGTCGGCGTTGTTGGCTTCGTTGAGCGCAGCCATGCCATACATAGCAGCAGGATTCGAGTCCCACACATAGGTCAATGAGTTTGCGCTCGGGTCGCGTGCCAAGTAGTTTTTGACGGTTGTATCCTGAAATCCGGTCTGAGTCGCTCCAGTTCCGTCGCCGTTAGGCCCCGTGAGCCAGCGCAACAAAGCGCCGGGGTCATCTTCGTTGCCAGTAAGAGACCAGCCCGGGTTCGTGTACGCGCCCTTTGAGAAGCTGGCAGGACCTGTCCACGACGCGACGACTGCCAGCTGGGGGTCAGACAGGCACATATTCCCAGTATCTGCGCCGCCACTGCAGCGAAGAACGGTGGGATTGAAGGTACAAGCCGCCAGATTGGAGACCACGCCGTCAACAACGCCGTCGTTGGCGTCGCAGGCAGCACGCACCGCGCCGGCGACCATTCCGATCTTGGCCGTGCTAAGAGCTGCGTTCGGGGCGGCCACTGCCTTGGCATTCAAATTGAAATGCCCGAAGAGGCCGACCCAGTTGTACGCCGGTGCGCGTGCGATGATGCCGTCGAACAAGTTCGGGTTGCGCTGCGCCGCCATCAGGCCCTCCCGGCCTCCGTTGGAGCAGCCTTCAAAGTAGGTTCGCTCCGGAGACTTGGCATAGGCGAGCTGGACCATTTCTTTCGCTGCGGATGCAACGAGAGGAACCGAACCAGACCCGAACAAAAAGGCGGCATAGCTGTCGTTCAGAGCGAAAGATCCGTCCAGTCCGCTACCTTGGTGACCAGAATCGCTGGCAACTTGCGCGTATCCAGCCGACAGTGCCGCAATATTCAGCGCAGGGATCGATCCGTTGTAGCCACCCCCTCCGCCGTAGTGGAGCTTTCCGTTCCACGAAGCGGGGAGCCGCAACTCCATGTTAAGTTTGGGCGAAATAAGCGCGCTGATCTTGCAGTAGGTGGGTACCGTCGCAGTCGCTGCGACCATGGCGGCAGCGGTGACGGTTGCGCCCCCGACCGTCTTGCCTTCGAGGGCAACGCACGCTTGCTGCGCAGTCGCCGCAGCAGGGGATTGAGCGGGCGGTTTTGCCGATTCATCACTGCCGCCACACGCAGCAAGCGCAGTGACCGCCGCAGCTGCCAACAGATAGTTCGGGAGCCTTACTGACGAAACATGGTTCATTTGTGTCTCCTAATTGTTAGGCTGCTGTACTTCAACAGCTGAGTCATTCTGCGCCGCGCATGTTCCGGTGCGGTGTTTGCTGGCCGGCGATCTTATGCTCCAAAACCCTAGGTTGCAGCGAGACGGGTTCAGGCCGCTGGACCGCACCGCGCCGGGCTGACGAGCGTTTTCCCCGACTTCGAAAGCTATCGGGAAATCGGGGTTACCTCAGATTCAGATTAATCTTCAAAAGCTATCAATACAGGAGCTACTCGCGCAGCGACTGGTTGGCTTTCGGCTACTTTTAATTGTGTGAACGGGCAGTTCTTGAAGTCGCAAGACCACCTTGCGCCAGGTTTGGTCTGAAAAAAGCCCAAAAATGCTCTATTGACCTGTTTTACCGATGTTTTAGGCCTCCAGCCCAATAAAAACATGCGCTAGCGGCTATGAAAAGATGAGCGTATTTATCGAAATCTGACACCCATCAACCCACAAGACCAACCTCGACCGCTTTGGCCGCTACACCCACCACAAGACGATGCTGGGGCTCAGCTGCAGCACGCAAGAGCTCTGGCTTTTCTGGCCGCGCCGAGGTCTTCGTTTTAATCCCGGGTAACCTGGCAAGCCTTGCATTCCCACCCACCAGCCACCAGCTAGCCCGTATGACTGAATCCCTGCACATCGTCTGCCCCCATTGCCACACCACCAACCGCGTGCGGGCCGACCAGCTTGCCAGCGCGCCTGACTGCGGGCAGTGCAAGCAGCCACTATTTGATGGCAAGCCGGTTGACCTGGCCGAGGCTGCGTTTGACAAGCACCTGCAGCGCAACCAGATCCCGCTGCTGGTGGACTTTTGGGCGCCGTGGTGCGGGCCGTGCCGGCAGATGGCGCCTGGCTATGTGCAGGCTGCCGCCCAGCTGGAACCTAAAGTTCGCGTGGCCAAGGTTGACACCGAGGCCCAGCAGGCGCTGGGGTTGCGCTATCAGATCCGCAGCATTCCGACGCTGGCGCTGTTTGTCAATGGCCGCGAAGTGGCCCGCCAGGCCGGTGCCATGAGCGCCAGCGACATCGTGCGCTGGACCCTAGAGAACATACCGGGCTGACGGTTTGCAGCGTTTTTTGCAGCACCACCGGCTGATGCTGTGACCCCGATGGCTGCAATTAACTCGCTACACTTGATAAATGTCGCACCCAGTGCTACATTTTTACATGCGGGCAAAACCAGAAACACCCACTGGGCGAGTCTTTAAATCAGCTTGGTTTAGCAAGGCTGCCAAAAAGGCGCACATCCACGATGACGAGTTATGCGCGGCCGTAAAGCAGGCGATGCTTGGTCAGGCTGACGACCTCGGTGGCGGTGTGTTCAAGAAGCGGTTAAACGACAACATGCACCGCTCCATCATTGTGGCCAAGGCTGGCAAGCGGTAGGTGTTTGAATATCTATTCGCAAAAAAAGACCGTGACAACATTGATGAGGACGAGCTTGTGCAGTTTCGCGCGTTGGCAAAGAACTACGCCATGCTGAGCGACATGCAAATCGGGCAACTTCTTGACGGTAACCATTTGAAGGAAATATGCCGTGGCCACTAAAAAGTCTTTAAATCAGATGCTTTTGAAGCCATCCATTCGTCTGCCAGCGCCCTGCACAAGATTGGCGCGATCGACAAAACCACGATGCGCGGGTTTGACGTGTCTTGCCTGGCAG
>CAMARI010000164.1 GCA_945860515.1 Polaromonas sp. YR568 | reverse complement strand
GGCTCGCACACCTTCAACATCTCGACGTGTTCGATGTTCGTGGCGGCGGCGGCGGGCGCCAAAGTCAGCAAGCATGGCGGCAGAAGCGTCAGCAGCAAGTCGGGCAGCGCTGATGTGATGGAGGCGCTGGGCGTCAACATCAATTTGTCGCCCGAAGCGATTGCGCGGTGTATTGATGAGGTGGGGATAGGCTTTATGTTTGCGCCCAGCCACCACCCGGCGATGAAGGCCGTGGCACCGATTCGCAAAGAGCTTGGCGTGCGCACCATCTTCAACATTCTGGGACCGCTGACCAACCCGGCCAGCGCGCCTCATATTTTGATGGGAGTGTTTCACTCTGACCTGGTGGGCATACAAATCCGCGCTCTGCAGCGCCTGGGCGCGGAGCATGCACTGGTGGTGTATGGCAAGGACGGGCTGGACGAGATCAGTCTGGGTGCCGCCACGGTGGTCGGTGAGCTCAAAAACGGCGAAATTACTGAATACGAAATTCATCCGGAAGACTTTGGCTTCACCATGGCCAGCAGCCGCGCTCTGCGGGTTGACGAGCCCGAGCAGTCCAAGGCCATGTTGCTCGGCGTACTGGGCAACGAGGCGGGCCCCGCGCGCGACATCGTGATTTTGAACGCCGGGGCTGCGCTGTATGCAGCCAACGTGGCGGGCACCATGAAAGAAGGCATTGACAAGGCGCGGGGTGTGCTGGCGTCGGGGGCCGCTAGAACACGACTTGAACAATTGGTCAAGATGACAAACGAGCAAGCAAGCTGCGCCTAGGGTTTTCACTGCTAGCGCGCGTGAACAGGGAGTTTCCCCTAGTTTGACCCTATAGTCCGGTGGTAGTAAGTATTTGGTAAGCTAGCCTGTAGACATTGCATGCAAGCAATAATTTCCAACGTATGCTTTTTACCCTCAACACACTTCAGCTGGTGCTTTACATCGCCGTTTTGCTACTGGCAGGGCAGGGCGTGTTGTGGCTGATTTCGGGTGCCAAAGCGGGCAACAATCTTTTTTATCAGCTGTTTCAGCTCGTCAACAAGCCTTGGGTAACGGCGGCGCGGTGGATAGCGCCCAAACAAGTGGCAAACCACCAGGTGCCTGTGGTGGCTTTCTTGGTGGTCGGTGTTTTGTACATCGCTGTCACGCTGGCCAAAATCGAGCACTGCGTGACAGTTGCCATGCAGGGGTGCAAATAATGAAGCAACTGGGTTGGTTTCTGCTCAAGTACAAGGCCATGGCCTGGCTGGTTGTTGGCCAGCGCGACGCGGCGGGCAAGGTGTTTGAGAGCATGCTTCAAACCGATCCTGACGATGCCTACGCATTGGCAAGCCGTGCGCAACTGGCGGTGCAACGCGGCGACAAGATTGCAGCCCTTCAGGACATGAAACGCCTGTGCGAGCTGGACGGCGGTTCTGCACATGCCTGGTACAACTACGGCTACCTGCTCAATGAATGCGGACACATCAGCCTGGCAGAAGAAATGTTCAAAAATGCACTTGACCTGGCGCCAAAACTTGACCTTGCATGGTACGGCCTGTCACTGGTGCACATCCGTCAAAAGCGCTTCGATGAAGCGGTTGAAGCGCTCAAGAAAAACACAGAATTGCAACCCATGAGTCCTTACGGCTGGTATCAGCTTGCCAGGGTACATATGGATCGCAGAGAACCCGACGAAGCGCGCAAAGTGATTGCGCATTTGCGCGGATTCGAGCCCAAGGTCGCGGACCAGCTGGTGCGCGAAACGGGATTGGTGGCCTAGCTTTTTAAAAAGGAGATAGAAGATGCAAATTACTGACAATCACCGACGATATTGGAGCAAGACGCTCAATATCACAGCCGTTTTGTTGAGTATCTGGTTTGTAGTGACCTTCGTGGTGAGCTACTTTGCCCGGGATCTCAGCTTTAACTTTTTCGGCTGGCCGTTCAGCTTCTGGATGGGTGCCCAGGGTTCTCTCATCATTTACGTCGCGATCATTTGGTTTTACGCCAATTACATGAACAAACTTGACATCGAACACGGCGTAGCCGAAGTGGAGGAATAATCATGGCTGGACTATCTCCCACCAACGCATCAGGCGGCACGCAATCGGCTTCCGATTTCAAAAAACAACTCAACAAGGTTTACACCTGGTATACAGGCGGCTTTCTTACATTTGTGATCGTGTTGGCAATTGCCGAACAAATGGGTTTGCCGCGTAACTGGATAGGCTTTATTTTCTTGCTGGCCACGGTCGGCTTGTATGCCGGTATCGGCGTGATGAGCCGCACCACGGACGCGGACGAATACTATGTGGCTGGCCGGCGTGTGCCCGCCATTTACAACGGTATGGCGACCGGCGCGGACTGGATGTCAGCCGCATCGTTTATCGGTATGGCCGGAACGCTATACCTCACGGGTTACAGCGGTCTGGCGTTCATCATGGGCTGGACCGGCGGTTACTGCCTGGTTGCGCTGTTTTTGGCGCCCTACATGCGCAAATTCGGGCAATTTACCGTCCCAGACTTTCTGGGTGAACGCTACGGCGGTAATTTTGTGCGCTTTTTGGGCGTGTTCGCTGCCATTTTGTGCTCGTTTACCTATGTGGTTGCGCAAATTTACGGCGTTGGACTGATCACGTCACGCTTGACTGGTTTTGACTTCGTCATCGGAATTTTCGTCGGTTTGGGCGGCATTCTGGTTTGCTCTTTCCTCGGCGGTATGCGTGCTGTCACCTGGACGCAAGTCGCTCAGTACATCATTTTGATCATTGCCTACATGATTCCTGTGGTGTGGCTGTCGGTCAAACAGACCAATGTGCCAATTCCACAGATCATCTACGGCTATCAGCTTGAAAAGGTCACCGCGCGCGAAGCCGAGCTGCTCAAAGACCCCAAGGAGCTGGAAGTCATTGAGATTTACAAAAAGCGCGTGGCCGACATTGATGCAAAACTCAAAGACGTGCCTGCTGCAATGGCTGCCGACCTGGCTGATGCCACCAAAAAAGTAGCCGACCTGAAAACTGCAAATGCGGGCGCTGCTGACATTGCTGCTGCTGAAAAGGCGCTGGCTGCCCTGCCTAAAGACGCCGCCGCGGCGACCAAGGCTTACACAGCCGCTAAAGCTGCCGCGCAAGGTCGAACAGCTCCGCTGGGCGGTATGCCAAGGCACGCGCAGCAGTTTGCCGGAGACCCGAATGGTGATGCCAAAGCCGTTGCCGCTTACGACACCTCGCGCCGTAACTTTCTGGCGCTTATCTTCTGCCTGATGGTGGGTACGGCTGCCTTGCCGCACATCCTGATGCGCTACTACACCACGCCCAGCGTCAAGCAGGCGCGTGAATCAGTCACTTGGTCCCTGTTCTTCATTTTTCTGCTGTACTTCACCGCGCCAGCGCTGGCTGTATTGGTGAAATATGAGGTCTTCAACGTTCTGGTGGGTACAGAATTCACCAAACTACCGGGCTGGATTGCGCAGTGGGCCAAGGTCGATCCGAGCTTGCTCAGTATCGTTGACATCAATAAGGACGGCATTTTGCAGTTGGGTGAGATGCGTATCGGTGGCGATATCGTGGTGTTGGCAACCCCCGAAATCGGTGGTCTGCCCTACGTGATCTCAGGCTTGGTGGCTGCTGGCGGCCTGGCTGCAGCGCTGTCAACCGCAGACGGCTTGCTGCTGACGATTGCCAATGCGCTATCGCATGACGTGTATTACAAAATGATCGACCCCAATGCGCCAACGTCACGCCGGGTGACGATCTCCAAAGTGTTGCTGCTGGTGGTAGCGCTGGCGGCGGCTTATGTGGCGGCGCAAAAACCGGCTGACATTTTGTTCCTGGTGTCTGCAGCGTTCTCATTTGCAGCGGCGGCGTTCTTCCCGGTGCTGGTGCTCGGCATCTTCTGGAAGCGTGCGTCCAAATGGGGTGCCGCAGCCGGCATGATTGGCGGCTTGGGCATCACCGTCTACTACATGGTGAGCAACCAGCCGTGGCTGCGCAGCGTGTTCGACGTCACCAAGCCAATTGAGCTTTGGTACGGCATTGCACCTATCTCGGCAGGGGTGTTTGGTGTACCCCTCGGCTTTGCACTGGTTGTGCTGGTCAGCCTGGTCACACCTGGACCCGATAAGAAGACGCTGGAGCTTATCGAGCATGTGCGTTACCCGGATCTGAAGCCTGCCTGATGATCTAAAGCGCTGACTTGCGGCTCAAGCCGCAGGACTGATCAAAAGCCCACTGCTAACAGCCGTGGGCTTTTTTATTGCATCTGGCGCGGCGATAATCCACGTTATGTCTGACATTCTTGAAAAAATCATTACCGTCAAGCGCGACGAGGTCGCCGCCTTGACCCAGCAAAAATCACTGTCCGCCATGCGGCTTGACGCGGAATCGCGGGTTTTGACGCGCGACTTTGTGGGGGCGCTGCGCAGCAGAATCGCTGCTGGCAAGCCAGCCGTGATTGCTGAGGTCAAAAAGGCCAGCCCGTCCAAAGGCGTGCTGCGCTCTGACTTCATTCCGGCTGATATTGCCCAAAGCTATGCTGAGTTTGGTGCCGCCTGTTTGTCTGTGCTTACTGACAAGAACTTTTTCCAGGGCAGCATCGACTATTTCAAACAGGCGCGTGCCTCGTGCGGCCTGCCTGCGCTGCGCAAAGATTTCATGGTCGACCCGTACCAGATTTACGAGTCCCGCGTGATGGGCGCAGACTGTATTTTGCTGATTGCGGCCTGCCTGGATGACGCGCAAATGAAGGACATGGAGGCCATGGCGATGTCGCTCGACATGGCGGTTCTGGTGGAGGTGCATGACGCCGGGGAGCTTGAGCGCGGTTTGAAATTGAAAACGCCGCTGATCGGCATCAACAACCGCAATCTCAAAACCTTCGAGGTGTCCCTGGACACGACGCTGGGGCTGCTGAGCCAGGTACCAGATGGCCGCATCATCGTCACGGAGTCCGGCATTTCGACGGCAGAGGACGTCAAACGCATGCGCGATGCCAAAGTCCACGCGTTTTTGGTTGGCGAGGCCTTCATGCGGGCCGAAGACCCGGGCATGGCCCTGGATGCGCTTTTCGGGGGGTGAGCGTGAGTGATGCCAGTCAATTGCTGTCAGTCGACCCGTCGGCGTGGCCCGTCGCAGCCGGCTGGCGCACGCTGAAGGACGATTTTTTTGCCAGCAACACGGGCGTTGGTCTGCTGGCCTTTTTGCGCGAGCGGCTGGAGACCCAAGCGGTGATTTTTCCGCCACAGCCCCTTCGTGCGCTGGCATTGACGCCGCCTGAATCGGTGCGCGTGGTGATTTTGGGGCAAGACCCTTACCATGGTCGGGGTCAAGCCGAAGGGCTGGCGTTCTCGGTCGCGCCGGGTGTTGCCTTGCCGCCGTCGCTGCGCAATATCTTCAAGGAAATCCAGCGCGACCTGGCCACGCCGCCGCCTGCTTTTCCGGTGCCTGGCGGGAGTCTGGTCAAGTGGGCTGAAAACGGGGTGCTGCTGCTCAACACCTGCCTGACGGTGGAAGAAGGTCAGCCAGCGAGCCACGCCAAGCGCGGCTGGGAGCAACTGACAGATGCCGCCATCCGGCACGTGTCAGCGCAACAACAAAACGTCGTGTTTATGCTCTGGGGCGCGCATGCCCAAGGCAAACGTGACCTGATTGATGCTGACCGCCACAAAATACTGCTGGCCAATCACCCCTCGCCTTTGTCGGCATTGCGTCCACCCCTGCCGTTTATCGGTTGTGGGCATTTTTCTGTGGCGCGTGCGTGGCGGCAAGCACACATCGCTGCGCCTAAGGGCAAGTCAATGGCTGTCTCAAAGACATAAAATCATGGCATAATCCGTGGTTCACTTGAATGGATGGGTGTCCGAGTGGCTAAAGGAGGCAGACTGTAAATCTGCTCGCTAACGCGTACGCTGGTTCGAATCCAGCCTCATCCACCAGTAAGTTGATTTCAAGTGAAATGGCAAAGCTGCGCGAAACGTGCAGAAGCGCGCGGAAATATGCGGGAGTAGTTCAATGGTAGAACCCTAGCCTTCCAAGCTAATGACGCGGGTTCGATTCCCGTCTCCCGCTCCACCCGGTGTGGTGGTGGACTGCAGGTGCCGTGTATGTGAAGACGTAGTCGAAGTGCAAGATTTTTGAAGCGGTTTTGAGAAGAATTTAGCCCATTTGGCTCAGTGGCAGAGCACTCCCTTGGTAAGGGAGAGGTCCCGGGTCCGATTCCCGGAATGGGCACCAGTTTTAAAGCAATGCGTCATCGTGTTGCATCGGTTATTTGATGTTTAACTCTCTATAAATTTCTGGAGTTTGGAAAATGGCAAAAGGCAAATTTGAGCGGACCAAACCGCACGTCAACGTCGGCACGATTGGCCACGTTGACCACGGCAAGACCACCTTGACCGCAGCAATCACCACCGTGTTGGCAGCCAAGTTCGGCGGCGAAGCCAAAGGCTACGACCAAATTGACGCAGCCCCAGAAGAAAAGGCACGCGGCATCACCATCAACACCGCCCACGTTGAGTACGAGACCGCCAACCGCCACTACGCCCACGTCGATTGCCCAGGCCACGCCGACTACGTCAAAAA
>CAMARI010000163.1 GCA_945860515.1 Polaromonas sp. YR568 | reverse complement strand
GAAGCCGTCAAGCTGGTGATCGTCAAGAAAAACCCGGACTTGACCGAAGCGCAGGTGCACGCCTTCTGCAAAGAAAATCTGACCGGTTACAAGCAGCCCAGGGTGATAGAGTTCCGCACAGAACTTCCCAAAACGCCAGTCGGCAAAATTTTGCGTCGTGAGTTGCGCGACAAGAAATAAATCGCCACTCAAAAAAACGGGGCAGCATGAGCTGCCCTTTTTTATGGGCAAAATCATTCGATGACCATCACCGCCATCCTCAGCGCCCTGGCACAAGAACAACACGGCCTGATCGAGCTGTTGCAACGCCCCCGCAAAGTGACCCATGCAGGCCGGGACTTTTGGCAAGGCGAGCTGCATGGGCAACCGGTGGTGCTGGCCCTGTCCAAAATCGGCAAAGTGGCAGCTGCCACCACGGCTGCTGCGCTGATGGAGCGCTTTGGCGCGCAGCGCATGGTGTTTGTCGGCGTGGCCGGCGGTCTTGGGGCGGACGTGGCTGTGGGCGATGTGGTGGTGGGGCAGTTCTTTTTGCAGCACGATATGGATGCATCGCCGCTGTTCCCGCGTTACGAGGTACCGCTGTACGGCCGAACCCTGTTTGGCGGCGATGCGGCCCTGACGAAGGCGCTGTTCGAAGCCAGCCAGAAAGCCTTGTCAAACCCGCATCTTCACAGCGCCTATCCGGCCGCCACGGCGCACCTGGGGCTGATCGCCAGCGGCGACCGTTTTGTCTCGGGCGCAGCCGAGTCCAGCAGCCTGCGCAGTGCTTTACGGTCAGTCGGGCATGAGGTGCTCGCGATAGAAATGGAAGGCGCCGCGGTGGCGCAAACTTGCTACGACTACGGCGTCCCGTTTGCTGCCGTGCGCACCATTTCAGACCGGGCCGACGACACAGCGCATGTGGACTTCCCCAGTTTTATAGACCAAGTGGCCAGCAGGTATGCGCTGGCGATTGTCGAGCGGTTATTGAAGACGCTATAAAAGCAGGAGCTGCTTGCTCGAATAAATTTTGGTCTGTAGGCCAAATGGTCGGATTTAATCAAAAAACAGGCGTTCAGACGTGTCTTCGTTAAGCAGGGCGCCACACGCAGAGAGCAACTGTGGGGGCTATTTCAGCCAGCCGCGCTTCCTGAAGTACCACATCGGAACCACGGCGCTTGCAATCATCAATGCCAACGCGTAGGGGTAGCCATAAGCCCATTCCAGCTCTGGAAAGTAACCTTTAAAGTTCATGCCGTAGACGCTGGCGATCAGCGTGGGCGGCAGTAGCGCCACGCTGGCCACCGAGAAGATCTTGATGATCTTGTTCTGGTTGATGTTGATGAAACCCACCGTCGCGTCCATCAAAAAGTTGATTTTGTCGAACAGGAACGCCGTGTGTGAATCAAGTGAGTCAATATCACGCAGAATTTGCCGCGCGTCGTCAAACTGGTCGGCGCTCAGCATTTTGCTGCGCATCATGAAGCTGACGGCACGGCGGGTGTCCATCATGTTGCGGCGGATGCGGCCGTTCAAGTCTTCGTGCCGCGCAATCGCGCCCAGCACCTCGCCCGCCAGCACGTCGGTCACGTCGCCAGACAGCACCTTGGCACTGACTTTTTCAAGCTCAACGTAAATGCCTTCCAGGGTGTCGGCTGAATACTCAGCATCTGCGTCAAACAATTTCAGCAGCACTTCCTTGGCATCTTCAATCAGCCCCGGCGCGCGGCGCGCCCGCATCCTCAAAAGTCTGAAAACTGGCACGTCTTCGTCGTGAATCGAAAACAGCACGCCTTTGCTTTTGAGATCGTCATTGACCAGATTCAAAATGAAAGCCACCCGCACCGTGCGCGGCTCTACGTCATCGGCAATCAGAAAGTCAGACCGGATGTGCAGCTCGCCGTTATCTTCTTCGTAAAAGCGGGCCGACTCCTCGATGTCCTCGTCCATCGCGTCTTCAGGAATCGACAGACCGTAGTACTGCTTGATCCAGCGTTTTTCGTCGAGTGTGGGAGATTCGAGGTCAACCCAAATGGGCTGGAACTTGGAGAGTTCTTCGAGCGACTCGATTTCTTCCTGAAAGAGCCGCCCATTGGCGAGCGTAAAAATATTGAGCATGACGGATGTCCGGTTGTGTCAGCCTGGACTGATGAAGCTGCCAGAGCGGTGACAAAAAAAGGGGGTGAGTGCTATCGCTTCCAACCCCTTAAACAACGGCGAGCGTTTGTCTGCGGTGCTGAAAGCTAGCTGGTACTGCTAGTTTCCAAGGATTTCTCCGTAATGAAGATGGCGAGATTATGGCACTGCACAAGGAGTCTATGTACCTGAACACGGCAAAGGACGCAGCTAAAAAACGCCAGTAACTCGTCTTTGCGCGCAGACGCATCGCGCTCGCCCAGCGCCTCTGGGCCTCAACAAACCCCGATTCAAGCAGCCAATAACTGGTGACTGACGCGCCACTGCTGCTGCCTTGCAAGCACGCGCCAAATAATACAAAAATTTGCATTTATTTGTGTCTTGGAATGTTGCAATGTACTGAAGTAGCGCGCATAGTCGATCCAAGCGCGTTATTTCCGTCGCTGCCTTCCCCGGCAGCTTTTGTGTCCCGTGCCTTCCTTTCCAAGGAGTCTTTTTTATGAACCTGACGATCAGTGGCCACCATCTTGAAGTCACACCCGCATTGCGCGGCTACGTGACCAGTAAACTGGACCGAATTACCCGTCACTTTGACCAGGTGGTCGATGTCAAAGTGCTTCTGACGGTTGACAACATGAAAGAAAAAGACAGCCGCCAGCGAGCCGAATGCAACGTGCACGTCAAAGGACGAGATATATTTGCCGAAAGCTCACATGCCGATTTGTATGCCGCCGTCGATGAACTGACTGACAAACTGGACCGCCAGGTGGCGCGACACAAAACCAAAATCAAGGACCATCATCACGTCGCGGCCAAACGGCAAGAGCAGATATTCGAGCAGTAACAGGCTCAACCTGCGCCTGACCATCGAACGCTTTGACGCTAGCCGCCCACACCGGGCGGCTTTTTTATGGGCGTGTTTCGTGTAAACCCTGCTTAAAGTGCATAATTTGCCGACTTATCGAGTCCTATGAACCGTCTTTCGCAAATTTTGCCCTCCACTCAGGTTCTGGTCAGCGTTGAAGCGACCAGCAAAAAGCGTGCTTTTGAAGAAGCCGGCCTGCTTTTTGAAAACCTGCACGGGATGAACCGCGCGCTGGTCACTGACAGCCTGTTCGCGCGCGAACGTTTGGGCTCGACTGGGCTGGGTCATGGCGTCGCCATTCCGCATGGCCGCATCAAGGGGCTCAAAGCGCCGATGGCCGCCGTTTTCCAGTTGCACACACCGATCGGATTTGACGCCCCTGACGAGCAGGCGGTCGCCCTGCTGATCTTCCTGCTGGTGCCTGAAGCCGCCACTCAGAAGCACCTTGAAATTTTGTCTGAAATCGCCGAACTGCTCAGCGATAGCGCCCTGCGCGAGCAGATCAAAACCGCCAACGGCGCCCCCGCGGTGCATCAGCTGATTGCCTCCTGGAAATCTGCGGCATGAAGCGTATTGCCCTGTGAAACCTACAGCCATCAGTGCGGATGTTTTATTTGAAGACCACCGCGCCAACCTGAAGTGGGAATGGGTCGCTGGCCTGGGTGCTTCCGAGCGGCGTTTTGACGAAGTGGCGGTTCGGGCCGCGCGTTCCGGTGCCGACCTGGTGGGCTACCTCAATTACATTCACCCTTATCGAGTACAAATTCTGGGTGAGCGTGAAGTAGCCTATCTGCTGAATGCGGGTGACGACGCCTGCGTGCGCCGCATCTCCCGCATCATCAAGCTGGAGCCGCCCGTGCTGATCATGGCCGACGGGCAAACCGCACCTGATGCCTTGCTGTCCATGTGTGAGCGTGCAGGCTTGCCCATGTTCGCGACGCCTGAGTCCGCTGCTTTTGTGATTGACGTTCTGCGTGCCTATTTGTCCAAGCACTTTGCCGACCGCACCTCGATGCACGGCGTGTTCATGGATATTTTGGGCCTCGGCGTGATGATCACCGGCGAGTCCGGCTTGGGCAAAAGCGAGCTGGGGCTGGAGTTGATCTCGCGCGGGCACGGCATGGTGGCCGACGACGCGGTCGATTTGTACCGCATTAACCAGACCACCATTGAAGGGCGCTGCCCCGAACTGCTGCAAAACCTGCTGGAAGTGCGCGGCATTGGCCTGCTTGACATCAAAGCGATTTTTGGCGAAACCGCCGTGCGCCGCAAGATGCGGCTGAAAATGATCGTGCACCTGGTGCGACGCGAGACCCTCGAGCGTGAGTACGAGCGCATACCTTACGAGCCTTTGAACCAGGACGTACTGGGCATACCGGTACGCAAGGTCATCATTCAGGTCGAAGCCGGCCGCAATATCGCCGTGCTGGTGGAAGCCGCTGTGCGTAACGCCATCTTGCAACTGCGCGGCATCAATACGTATCAGGAGTTTGTGGAGCGACACCGGCAGGCCATGGAGCGTGGTGAATAAGCGTGGTCAATAGGTTGGCTGCGAGACAGCGGGTCGTCGTGGGTCTGAGCGGCGGTGTTGATTCTGCAGTCACAGCCTACTTGCTCAAGCAACAAGGCCATGAAGTCATCGGCATCTTCATGAAGAACTGGGAGGGCGACGATGACGACGCGTTTTGCTCGTCCAACATCGACTTTGTGGACGCCGCTGCGGTGGCCGATGTGATTGGCATCGAGCTGGAGCATGTCAACTTTGCTGCCGACTATAAAGACCGCGTGTTTGCCGAATTTTTGCGCGAGTACCAGGCGGGCCGCACGCCAAACCCGGATATTTTGTGCAACGCCGAAATCAAGTTTAAGGCCTTTTTGGACCACGCGATGCGCTTGGGTGCCGAGAAAATGGCGACTGGGCACTATGCACGCGTCCGGCAAAACGGCAGGACCCAGCGGTTCGAACTGCTCAAAGGCCTGGACCCGGCCAAAGACCAGAGTTATTTTCTGCACCGCCTGAACCAGGCGCAGTTGTCCAAAACGCTGTTCCCGGTGGGCGAGCTACAAAAAACCGAAGTTCGTCGCCTTGCCGACGAGATTGGCCTGCCGAATGCCAAAAAGAAAGACTCTACCGGCATCTGCTTTATTGGCGAGCGCCCGTTCAGGGATTTTTTAAACCGCTACATCGCCAAAGCGCCCGGCCCCATCAAGAGCGACAAGGGCCGCGTGCTGGGCGAGCATGTGGGTTTGAGCTTTTATACGCTGGGTCAGCGCTCGGGTTTGGGCATTGGCGGCGTCAAAGCCAAAGGCGCAGACCTCAAAGCGGTGCAGGCCCTGGGCCAGCGCGGTGTGGGCGCACACGAGCCGTGGTTTGTGGCCCGCAAGGACATGGACAGCAACACGCTGTGGGCCGTACAAGGCCACGACCACCCCTGGCTGCAGTCCACCGAACTCAGCGCGCAGGATTGCAGCTGGGTATCGGGCGGCCCACCAGCACCGGGCCCAATGGCCGCCAAAACCCGTTACCGCCAGGCGGACGCGCCCTGCGCCCTGTTGGCCAGCAGCAGCACCGGTTGCCAACTGGTCTTTAGCGAGGCCCAGTGGGCTGTTACTCCTGGCCAGTCGGCGGTGCTTTACGACGGCGAAGTGTGCCTGGGTGGTGGGGTGATTGCCAGCAGCAACGTGCAAAACACTCCAAACTAGCTTTTCGCGCCACTTGGGACCGATTTGCTGTTGAGTCAGCCTCCAGGTTAACTAAAAACATTTACGAGCAGCTACTAATTTTATAGCAGTCAAAAGGCTGTCTCGACATAGGTGTAGATGTAGTTGGAGCCGCCACTGACATTGCCCAGCAGGCGCGAGGCGCCAAAAATACCGGAGCGGTGCGATACGCCAAAACCGACAAAACTGTCTTTCAGTGAGCGCACCCCAAACAGGTCGCCCAGGTTGACGTCAATCGTCGGGTCTAGGTAGTTCAGCAGGCGAGAAGTGGTTTTGCCGGTTTGGCTGATGACTTCGGTGTAGGGTACGCGTTGCGCCGCTGACAGGCCCACGCCTAGGCCCAGCCTGGTTTTGACGCGTTCGCTCCAGGGGAAACCGTAGTAAGTCGCTTTCATGAACACATCCAGCTGCGCGCCACTGGCCTGCAGGCCGCGCTCGTCGTGGTAGGTCAGGCCAACGTAGCCCGCAAGGTCCAGCGGCCAGCCGTTCAGGCCCTGAACAAACGGCTTGCCCAGCTGCACACCTGCGATGTTGGTGGCGTTGATTTTGGCCGTCGACAAGCAGCGCGCGGTGACAATGCGGGCCAGGTGGCAGCCGTCCTCAGTGGCCTTGCCGTACATAAGCTTGACATAAGTGGGAGATGTATCTTCGGCCCCCTCGCGATGCTGTCGTTGGGGGCTGCCAAAGTCGTAGACCGCGCCGATATAAAGGGATGGAAGGATGTGCTTTTCGACAATTGGACTGTTCTTGACAGATGTGCCCAGCACCGTTGCAGACACGCCCGCCAGCAAGCGCCAGCGCTCAGACACATCGTAGGAGCCATACAGGCCCAGTTCTGACTGGATGCCCGAGCCCGGCGCATA
>CAMARI010000162.1 GCA_945860515.1 Polaromonas sp. YR568 | reverse complement strand
ATGTCAATCACCCGCTGGGCGTTTTCTGTGGCGGTCATCTTTGCCATCGCCGCTTCAGCCGTGACGCGAGCGATATGGCCTGTGCGCTCGCCCTCGTCACGCAGCCAGGCAGCGCGGTAAGTCAGCAGCGCTGCGGCATCCACCAGCGCCGCCATTTCGCCCAGCTTGGCCTGGGTGAGCTGAAAGTCGGCCAGTTTGCCGCCAAACATGCCGCGCTGTTTTGAATAGCTCACCGCCTCAGCCAAGGCCCGCCGTGCCATGCCCAGTGCGGCCGCCGCCACAGAAGCGCGAAAAATATCCAGTGTTTGCATGGCCAGTTTGAAGCCCTCGTTCAGCGCCCCCAGTTGGCTGGCTGCAGGCACAACGCAGTTGCTGAAAGCCAGCGTGGCCAGCGGGTGTGGTGCCATCACCGCAATGTGTTCGCTGGCGTCCAGTCCAGGTGTGGTCGCATCGACAATAAAAGGCGTGATACCGCGCGTTCCCGCGTCAGCATCGGTCTTCACAAAGGTCACATAAAAATCGGCGATGCCGCCGTTGCTGATCCAGGTCTTGCTGCCATTGATGACCCAGTCGCTGTGGGCGGGTACTGCGCTGGTCGTCATGGCGCCTGCATCAGACCCTGCCTCGGCTTCGCTCAATGCAAAAGCAGCAATCTTTTTGCCGCTGGCCACCTGCGGCAAATAGGCGGCCTGCTGTGCGGGCGTGCCCGCCAGCGTGATCGCGCCGCTGCCCAGGCCCTGCATGGCAAAGGCAAAGTCAGCCAGTGGTGAATGAAAGGCCAGAGTTTCCCGCAGAATGACCAACGCGCGCGAGTCCAGCTTGGGCAGGGCGCCACCCAACGCGCCATTCGTACCAGCAGGCACACAGTAGCGCAGCCAGCCAGCGTCGCCCAAGCGCTGCACCCATTCACGGCAGGCGGCGCGGTCGTCGGTTTCATCGACTTGCTGCGCGGCTGCCCAGTGAACGAGGCCAGCGCCAAGCGCGCGATGCACATCGTCAAAAAACGGCAATGCCAGATGCTGGGTGTTGGGGATCATTGACATCAACTCCTAATTGCCGACAAAGACAGGTTTTTGCTTGGCTGAAAAGGCCTCATAAGCCCGCGTGAAGTCTTGCGTCTGCATGCAAATGGCCTGCGCCTGTGCTTCTGCCTCAATGGCCTGGTCCAGCGTCATGGCCCATTCTTGGTGCAGCATGGTTTTGGTCATGCCGTGTGCAAATGTCGGCCCACTGGCCAGCTCGTGCGCCAGTTTTTTGGCAGCAGGCAGCAAGTCGCTCGCCTCGTGCAGCGCATTAAAAAACCCCCACTGCAAGCCTTCTTGCGCCGTCATCACGCGGCCCGTGAGCAGCAGCTCGGAGGCGCGGCCCTGGCCAATCATGCGCGGCAGCAGCGCACATGCGCCCATGTCGGCGCCGGCCAGACCAACGCGGGTGAACAAGAATGCAGTTTTGGCTTGCGGCGTGCCCAGCCGCATGTCAGAGGCCAGGGCCATCATGGCCCCAGCACCGGCACAAATGCCGTCAATCGCGGCAATGATGGGCTGGGGGCACAAACGCATTTGCTTGATCAGGTCGCCGGTCATGCGGGTGAACTCCAGCATCTCGGTCATGCTCATTTTTGTCAAGGGGCCAATGATTTCGTGCACATCACCGCCTGAGCAAAAGTTGCCGCCTTCACCCGTCAGCACCACCGCTTTTACATCTGTGGCGTGGTTTAACGCTGCGAACAGGTGCCGCAGTTCGTTGTACGAGTCAAAGGTCAGTGGGTTTTTACGCTCTGGGCGGTTCAACATCAGGGTTGCCACGCCAGCATCAAACGCATATGAGAAGTGCTTCGCGCTGTAGCTGGCCATCGCATCAAACTGCGGGCGCATCGGATTCGTGGGGGTGATGAAGTGCTTCATAAGATTTCCAATGTTTTTGCGTGATGATGTTCCTTGACTTTGCCCAGCAGCTTGTAGAGGGCGTCCATTTCCCTGCCGGTCAAGACGTCAAAGCTAGCGACAATCCAGCCCTCGTGCTGTTTGGCCATGTCGTCAAATGTTTCGCGCCCCTGCACCGTCAGCCGCACGCGGTAAGCACGGCGGTCGCCGTCGACTTCCAGCCGCTCGACCAGGCCCTCAGCCACCAGCTGGTCGGTGATGCCGGTCACGTTGCCGCCGGTGACCATCATGCGGCGTGACAGCTCGTTCATCTTCAGGCCGTCCGGGTTGCGCTGCAACTGGGCCATCAAGTCAAAGCGTGGCAGCGTGGTGTCAAATTGCTCGCGCAGGTGGTTGCGCACCTGCTTTTCTACCAGCTGGGTACAGGTCAGCAGGCGCAGCCAGAGCCGCAGGGCTTCTGGGTGCTCGCTGTGGCCTTGTGCTTCCATGTCCATGGCGTTTCCTTTTTACTATTAAATAAATAGCTGATTACCCATGTATTTGTTCGCCTAGAGGCTTTTTTGTTTGCTAATTTCGCGGTACAGCTGGTCTCGGCTACTCAAATAAGGCAGCGGCCAGCTCACGTGGCGGCTTTGCAGTTTGGCGGCCTCATGCAGCGTCCACGCCGGGTCGGCCAGGTGGGGACGGGCAATGGCACACAGGTCTGCACGGCCTGCTGCAATGATGCTGTTGACCTGGTCACTTTCTGATATCGCACCCACCGCCATGGTTTGAATGCCTACCTCGTTGCGGATGCGGTCAGCAAACGGTGTCTGGTACATGCGGCCATAGACCGGTTTGGCAGCGCGTGTGGTCTGGCCCGATGACACGTCAATCACGTCGCAGCCTTCGGCTTTGAACAGTCGGGCGATTTCCACCGCGTCATCGTCGGTGTTGCCGCCAGGAGCCCAGTCATGGGCAGATATGCGCACACTCATCGGCAAGTGTGCGGGCCATACGGCGCGCATGGCTTTGAAGACTTCCAGCGGGTAACGACAACGGTTTTCCAGGCTGCCGCCATAGTCGTCGGTGCGCACGTTGGTCAGTGGCGTGATGAAGCTGGACAGCAAATAGCCGTGCGCGCAGTGCAGTTCCAGCCAGTCAAAGCCAGCATCTACGGCGTAGCGCGTTGACTGCACAAACTCGTCGCTGACTCTGTCCATGTCAGCCCGGGTCATGGCGGCAGGCGTCTGGTTGGTTGGGCCAAACGCCACAGCGCTGGCGGCGATCAGTGGCCAGTTGCCGGTTGTCAAAGGCTCATCGGTTTGCTCCCAGCCGACCTGGGTGGAGCCCTTGGGGCCGCTGTGACCCAGCTGCAAGCCCATCTTTGCACCGTTGCCGGATGCGTGCGCAAAATCAACAATGCGTTTGAAAGCCAGCATTTGCGCATGGTTGTACAAGCCAGGGCAGCCGGGTGTGATGCGGCCTTGCGGGCAGGGCGCTGTCATTTCAACAAATACCAATGCCGCACCGCCGAGGGTACGAGCGCCTAAATGAACCAAATGGAAGTCTTGAACCAGCCCATCGACCGCGCTGTAGGTGGCCATGGGCGACACAACAATGCGGTTTTTGAGCTGAATATCCCGGACCTTCAGGGGCAGCAACATGGGCGCAGGCGGAAATTTTGAAGCTGTTGATTTGGCCAGCCACTGCTCATAGCCTGCCAGCCAATCCGCATCACGAACGCGCAGGTTTTCGTGGCTGATACGCTGCGATCGCGTCATCATGGAGTAGAAAAACTGCTCTGCCTCCAGGCCGCTGTAACGCTCGACATTTTCAAACCATTCGGTCGAATTACGCGCTGCGTTTTGAATCTTCAGCACCTCAACGGAGCGCACCGCTTCGTAAGCTTGCAGGGCCTCGGTCACATCGCTGGTCTTGGCAAAGCAGCGCGTCAGCTCAATCGCATCTTCCAGCGCCAGTTTGGTGCCGCTGCCAATCGAAAAATGCGCGGTGTGCGCCGCGTCGCCCATCAGCACAATCGGCACCTGTTTGCCGTCCACCTGTTCATGGTGCACCCAGTGTTCACACACCACGCGCGGAAAGCGTATCCAGATCGCTGAGCCTCGCACATGGCTGGCGTTGTTCATCAGCGGGTTGCCGTCCAGGTACTTGGCAAACAGGCGCTCGCAAAACGCAATGCCGTCCTGCTGGCTCATCTGGTCAAGGCCGTGCGCCTTCCAAACCGCTTCAGGTGTTTCCACAATGAAGGTGGAGGTGTCGGCGTCAAACTTGTAGGCGTGTACTGCAAACCAGCCATGCTCGGTTTGCTCAAACGCAAAGGTAAACGCGTCAAAGGTTTTTTTCGTGCCCAGCCAGACAAAACGGCATTGCCGCAGTTCAACATCGGGCTTGTAGGTGTCGGCATAACGTGTGCGCACCCGGCTGTTCAGGCCGTCGCAGGCAATCAGCAGGTCGGCGTTGTATTGTTTGGCCAGTGCCTGGTCGTCCTGCACATCGGCTTCAAACACCAGATCGACACCGAGGGCGATACAGCGCTCTTGCAAGATGTTCAGCAGCTTTTTACGCCCAATGCCGCAAAAACCATGGCCGCCTGAACGCACGCTGCGGCCCTTGAAAAACATCTCCACATCGTCCCAATGGTTGAAGGCGTCGCCAATCAGTTGTGCGCTGACGGGGTCAGCCGCGCTCAGGTTACCCAGCGTCTGGTCGGACAGCACCACGCCCCAGCCGAAGGTGTCAAACGGGCGGTTACGCTCCACCACGGTCACCACATGCGCAGGGTTTTGCAGCTTCATCAGCAAGGCAAAGTACAAACCGGCAGGGCCGCCACCCAGACAAAGAATGCGCATGAAAAAAGTGCTCCGCGTTGGACAAGTAAATTGATTGAGCCTTAATTGTTTAGGTTTAAACTAAATTCGTCAAGCGGTATTTTTACAAGCTATGAACAAGGCCTTGCTCTGCCAGCGGGTATGCGCAGCGTCCCCTCATGAGGTGGAGATTGACTTGTCCTGAACCCGCGTGGGGCTTCTATGTCTTGGCTTGAAAGCCGTTTGCCCGGTAAGTCAGCACCAGGGTGTCCCTGAAGCCCTGCTGGCCCGCAGCATGATTGGGAAAGATCGGCGTTGTTTCATGGATCACCCGTGCATCGTCCAGCAGCAGCGCGGTCAGAGGTTCGCGCATCACAAAGCGCACGCCCTGCGGGCCATGGGCATCAAACACCCGCGTTTCGCCGCCCTTCACGCCATGGCGCTCCACCAGCATCACCACGACAAAGTTCACGCCGTCGCGGTGCGCGCCTTCAGGTGTGGGGCGGCCTACGCCGCCCGCGGTGTCGATCCTGAACTGGTGCGCCTCTACAAACCATTTATCGACGGCTTGGACCTGCGCAAAAAGCCTGCCAAAGCCTGCAAGCAGCTCCGTCCATGCTGGGGCTTGGGCAACTGCAGGCTCAATGGGTTCAAACCAGCGCTCAAACCCGCCATGCAGGGCGTTGTAGTCGGTCGGCTGCCAGTGCGCCCGATGCGGTGTTTGCGTCAAGACCTTGGCGGTCACGTCCTGCACAAAGCAGGTGTGGCGACGCTGCCGGTAGCCGCCACCATCTTTCAGGTGCGCGTCAGGCGGCAGCTTGTGCCAGGTTTTAGCCAGTTCGTCCCAGGCTTGCGCCCAGTTGGGGGAAAGTTTTAGCGTGGCGGTCAGATCAACAGGGCTGAGCAAACTCAGGCCGTCTTGACTCAGGGCTTGAGCAGCGGGTTTTTGAACGGTGGCGATGTTAAACATAGCCCTATTTTGCTTGAGCCCGCGCGTGTTTCGCCCAGCAGGGTGTTTTAGCACTGCTGCGACTTGGAACCAGCTTCTGGCCTACAAGGTCAACCCTTCAAGCCCTTCATAATGAAAGCGCAAATCCATTCATCAAGCCTCAGTCTTGAAGCTTTAAAAAGGACTCATCATGCTGTACAAGTTCAAATCAAAAAATGCTGGCGATCTGATCATGCTGGAGCCTAATGGCCGCAAGGTCTTGGACGTGATTGGCAAGGACGCCGGGCCGACGGGCATCATTTTGGCTGAGCAGATGCCGGCAGCCATCAAGGCGCTGCAAGAAGCAATCACCTTGGAAGAGTCTCGTGATGAAAGCCCTCACGTCGACGCCGAGGATGGCGAAGCTAAGAAGGGCGACGCTCCGGGGCTGCGCCAGCGTGCCATGCCGTTTATCGACATGCTGCAGCGCAATCACAAAGCGGGTACGGATGTGACCTGGGGCGTTTAAGTCCCGCCCGGTTTAATCGACCTTTGCACCAGAAACCTTCACCACCTGCGCCCACTTGACGTGCTCGGCGTCGATGAAGGTATTGAACTGTTCTGGCGTGTTACCGCCAGGTATCGCGCCCTGGGCCAGCAGCTTTTCTTTCATGGCAGCTGTGCCCAGTGATTTGGTGACTTCTTGCTGAATCCGGCTGACGATGTCTGCTGGCGTGCCAGCAGGGGCCAGCAAGCCAAACCACGAGCTGGCATCAAAACCTTTCAAATTGGCTGCTTCGTCGATGCTGGGGAGATCCGGAGTGGCTGCCGAGCGTTGGGCGCTGGTGACGGCAAAAGCCTTGAGCTTGCCGGCCTTGATTTGCGGCAAGGCTGACGGCAAGTTGTCAAACATCACGTCCACACTGCCGCCCATCAGGTCTAACAA
>CAMARI010000161.1 GCA_945860515.1 Polaromonas sp. YR568 | reverse complement strand
ATGCCCAATCCCTTGAGTGCGTCCGGGGCCTGCAACAGCGCCATCTCAGTAATTTCCTGCTTCAGCTTGGTTTGCGTGCCTGGAAAGTCGACCTTGAACTGGTTGAGACCACTGTAGGTGCAGTTAAAGACGAGGCGGCTGGCAATCTGCGTTTCGTCCCCATGTTCTGGGATTGCGGTTACCTGCAAAACGCCATGCGGGCCATTAGAGATAGCAGTCACCTGGGTTTGCAAGCGCGTCTTTATGCCGCACGCCTTCAACTCCGCAACCGCCCAATTCGCCAGCTTGGTTGAATCAAAAACGTATTCTTCAACCAAAAAAACAGCCTCGACCAGGCGCGGCTCAAACAATGCAGCTTGTGCGGGTTCGGCGGGTTGAATCCTGGCACCAATCTCATGACAAAAGCGCTCGAACTGCCGGGCGGTCACTTTGGAATTACGTCGGGCGATGGCGTACAGCTTGGTGAAGTCTTGTTTGACTGCATCGGGCCAATCACGCACAAACCTGGGCAAATTGACGCGACTTCGGTAGGCAGTAGTAAAGCTGCGCGGATAGTGGTAGCCGTTGTGCACGCGCGCCTGGTTGTTATAGGACGCACGCTTTAACAAAGCTGGCTCACGTTCTATCAACAGAATGCGCTTGAGCCCACGTTCCTTAGCCAGGTAAATGGCAATGACAGCACCGTAAAAGCCGCCACCGATGATGATGGCGTCTTGTTTGGCGTCGCTCATCCGGCCACGCGTTCAAGGCTAACGCCCACAGGCCGATCAGGTCCGGTAGGCTTGATGAGGGGTTCTTCGATATTGAGCTTTTCATGCCTGGTCATGCGAGCGCTGGTGAACTCTTGCCCTACATGGTAGAGAGGGCCTTGGTTGGACAAACTGACCATATTCACGATGTATTCGCCCAGCACCAGCAGCACCAGTGAAATCAGGAAAAACATGCCGGACTGCTGAAGCGACAGGCTCACCCAACCCGGCGCAACGTCCGACTTGAACAAACCAACGGCCACCACATAAAACGAATAAAGGAGATTGGCACCTGCGCCAAACAGTGACAGCATGGTGACCAGCCGCATGGGCACTCGGGTGGTTGACACCAGCAGCCGCATGCCCCGGTCCACGCTATCCCACAGGTGCCTGGGTTGCGCCATTTTTGGCGTCGCGCTGTAGTCAAGATTGATACGCGCAAAGCCGCCAGTGGCAGGCAAGTGGCGGTAAGTCATGGCAGGCCGCGGGTGCTGCAGGATGAAGTTGACCACGCGTTTGCTCAACAGGCGGTATTGTGGTGCTTCCTTATCCAAGTGAATGCCATTCAAGCTCTTGTAGAGGCTGTAAAAAACAGCATGAGCGGCCCGGTAAGACAGACTTTGGGGGGATTTTTGGGCATTGGTGGCAAACACGACTTCGGCACCGTGCACGGCTTTGTCGAGCATCTCAGGCAAGAAGTGGATGTCGTCTGCCAAGGGGTCAATCACAGCAATAAAGTCGCCCAGAGCATTCTCCAGGCCAACCCAGGACGCGGTGTCAGCATCGACCTCTTTGGTCAGCGCGTAGGCCTGCAAATTGGCGAGGCCCCGCTCACCTGTAAGCGCTTTTAAAACCGCAACGCTGTCGTCGTTTGAGGCGTTGTCAACGATGATGAGCTCGTAGTCACTGACAAGTTCGGCCAGACCCGCTTCAGCATCTTTGAGAGTTTTTTCAAGCTGGGTCGCCTGGTTGCGCACGACCAGAACGACGGACAGAAAGACCGGAAAAAACGCCATTAAATCCCTTTTAGTCATAACTTTCGACGATAAATGATTTTACTCATTGAAAACTTCAAAAAGTGGCATGCTGGTGAAGATCATATGCGCGGCTGGCTTTAAAAAGTAAACCTTCTCCTTGCCAGCGAAGTCGGTTTACTCACCAAGCCACCGTGCATCGCTGGGTAATCAAGATGGTGCCGTTGCTGGCCGCCGTATTTCGTCAGGGCAAGCACTCCGTTGGCAAGAGTTGGCGGATGGATGAAACCTATATCAAGGTGGCTGGTGAATGGAAATATCTGTATCGGGCCATGGACGTTGTTGATATGGTTGAGCCATATCGAGCGGCCACTCCATCGTCACCCAAGCCCTTGAGCTGCTTGCCTGTGAAACCAGAGAGACCGACCTGCTCAGCAGCCCTGATGTTGTACGCGACTATCTCCGCCTGATACTGGGTGATAGGCCCCATGAAGCCTTCGAAGTGGTTTTTCTTAATGCCCAGAACTGGGTCATCGCCACAGAAAAAATATGCCGGGGCTGTCTAACGCAAACCAGCGTCTACCCGGACAAGCCGGGGTTTTTTATGGTCGCAGGCCGAAAACTCAACCCGGATGGGCAAATGCCGTTAGCACGGGCTCCGCCTCAAAGTCCGTTGACATTTTTCGCGTAGCGACCCCGTTCACTGTTCATTCGCCCAATGCGCGCGGAAAGCGCAACTGTGCCAGAATCAATTGATAAATTCTGTACACATGGCAAAACGCAACTACCTGAACCGTGAATTGGCTGAAGGCATACGCAAGGTAGGCTTTCGCAAGTGGTACGAGCGGGAATTGCTATCCAGCCATGCCCATATGCTGCTCGCGCTACTGTGTACCATCGCGCTGATGGCCGGCTTGGAGCTTATTCAGGGTGGAACAGTCACAGAAAAACTGCTGAATATCGGCATGGTATTTGTCAGCGGCGCCATCGGTCTGTGGGCCCTGCGCCGCTACCTTTACTTGCTGATGCACGCTGAAACCTTGGCCGACCAAGCCAACTGTCCCAGTTGCAAGGAATACGGTCGATTAACGTTAGTTGATGAAGATCGCCGCAATGGGCAACTGCGGGTGCGATGCCGCAAGTGCAGCAACGAATGGACTCTGTTTCCGTAGTGTGAGACGGCTCGAAAGATAAGCGGCAACCCGCATGGTTGCCAAGTCTTCTAAAACGAAAACTCAATTTATCCTCCTGTCCGTCTACACACTTTGCCTTGGCTACCTCTGGCTGCCTCAGCCTACCGCTCTGCTTTCAGCCACCATTCGATCCGCTGGGTATTGCTGCAAAAACGCCTTGTTTTGGCTTGCTGGTGCAGTTAGCCAGTCCGTGTACGAGGCCTCGGGCAATATCACTACCATGCGCTTTTCGTCAGCCGGCTTGTGATAGTGACGCATCAGGGCGTGGTCGTCTGCATTGATGGTTAGCATTGTGAAGCTGGCAACCCATGCGCCCGATGGCGACTTCCAGACGCTCCAAAGGCCTGCCAGCCCCATAGGTTCGCCGTCGCTGCGCGCAATGCGCGTTGCTTGCGCCTTACCCGTGCGCCAGTCAGGCTCATAAATCGCGTCCGCCGGAATGATGCATTTGTGCCCCTTGCGCCATGCGTCCCTGAAACTGGGTAAGGTGGTGGCTGTCTCGCTTCTCGCGTTGAAGGTACGCCGCGCAAACTTATCGTCTTTGGCCCAACTCGGAATCAGCCCAAACACACCCGGCAGAGCTTCACGCGCTGGCACAGCATCATCACCCGCGTCAGCCGCCAGCGGTCGACGTACAAAAAACGCTTGGTACATTGGCCAAACGTCATTAACGCCTTCATAGGGCGGTAGTTTGACGTTAAACGCCTTTTCAAATTTGGGTCTGTCTTTGATGGCTTGGTAGTGACTGCACATCTGCACATTTTGCCGCGTCCAGCTTGAGGCGAATCTTTTGGCAGACGGTTGCCCCGACCCGCTTGTGGTTTGGGGTGACAATCGAAGGTGAACGAAACAACACCCCATGAGATGAGATGAGATGAAGATTTTTTATGGCTGGCGCATGGTTGGCGCGGCGTGTGGCCTCCAATTTTTGCTGGGAGCCTTGCTGTTGCAAGCTTTTGGTCTGTACATCGCGGTCTTGTCGGGAGAAATGGGCTGGAGCAAGACCACCTTGTCGGGCGCTGCGGCCCTGCAGTCAGCAGAGGTGGCCATCATCGGTCCGCTGCTCGGTTGGTTGATGGACCGTTGGGGCCCGCAATCCATGATTCGCTGGGGTATCGTGATTTTCAGTGCCGGGCTCTTGCTGCTGAGTCAGGTGGACAGCGTGGCCACCTTTTATGCCAGCGCTATTTTGATGGCTTTCGGCGCCAGTTTGGGCGGCTATTTCCCACTCTCGGTAGCCATCGTCCACTGGTTTGAAAAACACCGCGGCCGTGCGCTGTCCATCATGAGCCTGGGTCTGGCGATGGGCGGTTTGGTGGTGCCCGCCATGGCTTGGTCCATGCAACAGTGGGGCTGGCGTGCCACGGCGGCGGCTTCAGGCGTCGTGGCCCTTCTGGTTGGTTTGCCGTTGGCGCGCATGATCCGTCGGCGGCCAGAAGACCACGGTGAATTTGTCGACGGTATTCGCCCGCAAGACGAGACCCCTGAATCGGCCGTTTTGAAAGCCTCCGGGCAACAAGAATTTTCACTTCGCGAAGCCCTCAACACGCAAGCTTTTTGGTTGCTGTCGATCGGCCACGGGCTGGCTTTGCTGGTGGTCACCGCCGTCAATGTCCATGCGATCACCCACATGAAAGAAGGGCTCGGTTACACCTTCGCGACGGCGGGCTGGGTCATCATGCTGATGACTTTCGGTCAACTGTTGGGTGTGCTGCTGGGTGCCGCTGTCGGTGACCGGTTTGAAAAACGAAAAGTGGCGGCGCTGTGCATGTTGTCGCATGCTCTTGGTTTGATGTTCCTGACGTATTCAAGCCAGATGCAGGGCCTGATCGCCTTCGCTATGTTTCATGGCTTGGCTTGGGGTCTGCGCGGTCCTTTCATGCAGGCGATCAGGGCCGATTATTTTGGCCGTCAGGCGATCGGCGCCATCATGGGTATTTCGGCGGCGATCATCGCCGTGGGTCAGATCGCCGGGCCGATGGTCGCCGGCTTATTGGCTGACCTGACCGGGGACTATCGGCTCGGCTTCACCGTGCTGTCGATACTGGCGGCGCTGGGGTCGGTGTCATTCATGCTGGCGAAGAAACCGGTGCGGACTGTCTTGGCGTAGTGTTGGCCAATGCGCAGCGTCGCATCGTTCAGACTGGGTCAAGGTTAACAAGTACGGGCGTAAGCTGGGCAAGGTGCTGCTGGCTGGTCTGGATTGCAACGTAGAGCAAGTCAAACGCGGCATGGCTTGGCACTAAAAGGCCTATGAGAGTGAACAGCCAGCATTTGACCGACGCGTCCAAGCTAGTTAACTTCTAATTGACGGCACGTTTTTGTCACAATAAAAAACCCCACTACCGAAAAGATAGCAGGGTTTTTATGTTTGATATGGGGAGGCTGATGGGGCTCGAACCCACGACAACAGGAATCACAATCCTTACTTCTTTCTATTTACACCCGTTGATTGTTGTTGCTACAATCCATATAAATCAACAAGTTACGATAAATTAACTGGATATGTGAACAGATTGAGTGTTGATTGATATGCACCTTTATTGTGCTTATTTGCCTACAGATTGCCTACAGATTTTGGGGGAAGCTATGAAACAGCAAACAAGCCGGGTTCGCCTGACCGCTGGCAGAGTTGAAGCCTTCACCTGCCCGATAGACAAGCCCCAAGCTTTTCTATGGGACACCGACACCCCGACACTTGCGCTACGCGCAACCCCGACAGGCCGCAAAACTTACGTCTTTGAATCACGCCTGAATGGTTCAACCATCCGAATCAATATCGGGACGCTGGCAGACTGGCCGATTGAAAAGGCACGCACCAAGGCCCAAGGGCTAAAAATGATGGTGGACAGTGGCACAGACCCGCGCGAGGTGGAGCGCGACAGACAAGCCGCCGCCGTTGAAAAGAAGGCAACCGCCGCCGCCAACGTAGAAGCCGCCAAAGTTGCCGCCCTGACCGTGGGCGAAATCTGGAAAGACTACATAGAAAAGCGCCGCCCATTTTGGGGTGACCTTCATTACCGAGACCATATCGACAAAACCAAGGCCGGGGGCTTACCGTCTGGCCGCCGTGGTGGTGGCAAGCAATTGACCAAGCCCGGGCCGCTGGCTGCCTTGATGCCGCTGGCGCTTAAAGACCTAGACCAAGCGACCATAGAGACGTGGGCAGCCAATGAAGGCAAAACCCGCGCATCGTCTGCCCGGCTGGCGTGGCGACTGCTGACGGTGTTCCTTACTTGGTGCGGCGAACAACCCGAATATGCCAGCCTGCTGCCTACAAAGAACCCAGCTAAAACAAAGAAAGCCCGTGAAGCGTTGGGCAAGGCTGGGACGAAATCAGATGTGCTGCAACGTGAACAATTGGCCGTTTGGTTTGCCGCCGTTCAACAGCTACAAAACCCCGTCATATGCACTTGCCTGCAAATGATGCTGCTGACTGGCGCAAGGCCGGGCGAAGTGCTGGGGCTGCGCTGGGAGGACATAAACACCCAATGGAAGGGAATCAGCATTCGCGACAAGGTCGAAGGCACTCGCGAAATACCCGCCACACCCTATATGCTGCATTTGTTGTCTGCCCTGCCCCGCCGTAATGAATGGGTTTTCTCGAGCCCGACCAGTGGAACCGGATGCCTTACCGAGCCGAACACACCCCATACCCGAGCGTGCAGAGCCGCCGGGCTTGAAGGGTTGACATTGCATGG
>CAMARI010000160.1 GCA_945860515.1 Polaromonas sp. YR568 | reverse complement strand
GAAGACAAGTTATGAAAATCGCTCAAGAAATTCGCGCCGGCAACGTCATCATGCACGGCAAAGACCCGATGGTGGTGCTCAAGACCGAATACAGCCGGGGCGGCCGCAATTCGGCCACCGTTCGCATGAAGCTCAAAAGCCTGATTGGCAGCTTCGGCACAGAAAACGTCTTCAAGGCCGACGACAAGATTGACCAGGTCATTCTGGACAAAAAAGACTGCACTTACTCCTACTTTGCCGACCCGATGTACATCTGCATGGACGCGGACTACAACCAGTACGAAGTCGAAGCCGAGAACATGGGCGACTCGCTCAACTACCTGCAAGACGGTATGGAGCTGGAAGTGGTGTTTTACGAAGGCAAGGCGATTTCTGTCGAGCTGCCAACCAACGTTGAACGCGAAATCACCTGGACCGAGCCAGCCGTCAAAGGCGATACCTCAGGCAAGGTGCTCAAGCCAGCCAAGATTGCCACTGGCTTTGAAATTGGCGTGCCGATTTTTGTCGCGCAAGGTGACGTGGTCGAGATCGACACCCGCACCGGGGAATATAGAAAACGCGTCTGACCAGCCGCACTGCCGCAAACGGGTTTCATCCGTATGGCGTGGATCAAAAAACAGGGCTCCGTTGGAGCCCTTTTCATTTTTAACTTCACAGGCTTAACGCATCCGGTTAACAATTGGGCATGCAACAAACACAAGACCTCTCCGCCAGCCGCCTGAGCAACGCTTGGGCTGAGCTGCAAGCCCATGCGCGCGACGACCAGCCGCTCGATGCCGATGCTTACCGCCTGGCATTTGCTGACCCGGAATTTTTGCTGCGGCGTGAGACACGCGGCATTCGCATGCAGCTGGAGATGCTTAAACCGGAGTTGATCCAGCATGAGCAAGGCATCCAAAGCACCGTCGTGGTGTTCGGCAGTGCCCGCTTTCCTGCGCCTGAAACCGCCAACACATCGATGATGGCGGCACAAGCCAACCTTGCAAAAATCAGTGCGGACAGCAACCATGCCGAGGCACTGCACGACGCGCAAGATGCCCTGAAGATGGCCGAACGCCATCTTCGAAATGCCTACTACTACGACCAGGCAAGGTTGTTTGCACGGTTGGTCGCCGCGCACAGCCAGCCCTTGCCACACGACAAGCAGCTTTTCATCTGTACCGGCGGTGGCCCCGGTATCATGGAAGCCGCCAATCGGGGCGCGCATGAGCTGGGTGCACCCACAGTCGGTTTGAACATCGTGCTGCCGCATGAGCAGTCGGGTAACAAGTACATCACGCCGTCACTGAACTTCAAGTTTCATTACTTTGCGCTGCGCAAAATGCATTTCATGATGCGGGCAAAAGCGCTGGTGGCCTTTCCGGGCGGATTTGGCACGCTCGATGAGCTGTTTGAGGTCATCACCCTGGTACAAACAGGAAAAGCCAAGCCGCTGCCGATTGTTTTGTTCGGGTCTGATTACTGGAAGCGGCTGGTCAACTTTGACCTGCTGATTGAAGAAGGTGCGATATCGCCTCAAGACCTGAACCTGTTTCACTATGTTGATGAGCCGCAGGACGCCTGGGACATCATCCGCAAGTTCTACGCTCTTTAGTGTTGGTGATGGCGGCTGCTTTTGAGCAACCACGCCGCGCGTGAGCCCAGGCCAACTATTGCACCTGAGGCCCAGAACACCACCGCCACGCCGGCCGCTGCGCCTGCGGTGCCAAACAGCAAAGGCATCAGCACGCTGGATGCATTGATAGCCATCAGGCGCAGACCCAAGGCCTCACCATGGCGCGCCTCAGGGGTGATTTGGTGCAACATGCTCATGACCATAGGCTGTACGGTGCCCAGTGCAAAACCCAGCAAGACTGAGCACAAACCCATCTCCAGAGGCGACCGCGCAAAGGGGTAAGCGCCAAACAACACCGCCGTTGTCAGCATGGCCACCATGAGTACCTTCCATTCACGCAGGTAAGCGGCAAGCACAGGCATAACCAGCCGAATCGACGCGGCAGCCAGTGCAAACGCACCGAGGATGGAGCCAATCACCGACGCGCTGATACCCCGCTCAAACCCCAGTACCGGCACCACAAAGGTGTGCACGTCCCAGCAGGATGACAAAAACCAGTTCACAATCATCAGGCGGCGAAACTGCGCATCGCCCAGCAAGTCCAAAGCGTTGCTTGGCTTGCCATCTGCCACGACAGCCACTGGCGCGAGTTCAAGCGTTCGCTGCACCAAAAACCAGCTGGCCAGCGGCAGCACTGCCATCAACAGGAAAGCCGCACGGTAGCCATCAACGCTGCCCGCAACAGGACCCGCATGATCGATCAGCAAGCCGGCAGAAAAGGGCCCGACAAAATTTGACACTGCGGGCCCAATTGACAGCCAGCTGAACACCTTGCGCAGTTGCGTGGCGCCGCTTGCAGCGCGGCCCACATGGCGTTGCACGGCAATCACTGCCGCCCCGGTTGCGCCGCCCGTCAGCAACGCCGACAGGCAAAGGACGGGAAACACCGGAAAAGCCACGGCCAGACCTGCCCCCGTACAGGCTGCCAGCACGCTCAAACTCACAGGCCGCTTCAGGCCGTTGCGGTCTGAAAAACGCCCTGCCGGCAAGGCCAAAAAGACCTGCGTCAGTGCAAACAGTGCAAGCAACACCCCCACCGCAGCCGGACTGTAGCCTTGCTGCAAAGCCAGCAGTGGCGCAGCCATGCGGGTACCCGCCATACAGGCATGAAGGCAAACTTGCGCAAAAATCAGGCGCGCCAGCTCAGGTGTCAAGTTCTTTGTCCAATGGAAGCAGACGCGCGGAGTCCGGTTCGGGCAGCGCCTCAACATTGCGCAGCGCCTTGCCCATCACGCGGCTGCGCTGCTCGGCGCTGCTGACCGTATTGAGCATAGTTTCGGCATTCGATTTGATTTTGGCCAGCACATCGCCAAACTTGCCAAACTCGGTTTTGACCGCGCCCAGCACCTGCCACACTTCACTTGAGCGTTTTTCCAGGGCCAGCGTCCTGAAACCCATCTGCAGCGAGTTCAGCATCGCCAGCAGCGTCGTGGGCCCAGCCAGCGTGATGCGGTGGTCGCGGCTTAGGCTTTCCATCAGGCCGGGGCGACGCAGCACTTCAGCGTACAGGCCTTCGGTCGGCAAAAACAGAATCGCAAAATCTGTGGTGTGCGGCGGCGCGATGTATTTTTCACTGATGGACCGGGCCTCCAGCCGGATACGGATTTCAAGCGCCTTGCCTGCCGCTTCTGCGGCCTGCACGTCAGCGCGGGCCTGGGCATCGAGCAAACGCTCATAGTCTTCATTCGGAAATTTCGCGTCAATCGGCAGCCACAGCGGCGCCCCTGAATCTGACCTGCCCGGTAGCCGGATAGCGAAGTCCACCGTGTTTTTACTGCCGGGCTGGGTGGCCACTTGTGCGGCGTACTGGTCGACCGTGAACACCTGCTCCAGCAAGGCAGACAGTTGCGCCTCGCCAAAAATACCGCGCGTCTTGACGTTGGTCAGCAGGTGCTTCAAGTCCCCCACACCTTGCGCGAGGGTTTGCATTTCGCCCAGACCCTTGTGGACCTGCTCCAGCCGGTCAGCCACCTGCTTGAAACTTTCACCCAAGCGGGTCTCCAGCGTAGTTTGCAGTTTTTCATCGACCGTCTTGCGCATCTCATCGAGCTTGGCTGAGTTGGTGACCTGCAGCTGTGCGAGCTGCTTTTCAAGTGTCTCGCGCACCTCGCCCATACGGCGCGCATTCGACTCGCTCACCGACTGCAGTTGCATGACCAGCGTGTCTGACAAGGTTTTTTGCAGCAAAGCCAGTTGCTGGCCAAAAGCGTCGATCTGCGTGTTTTGGATACGAATCGCCTCGGCGCTTTGCTGCGTCAACGTTTGCTGGAAGGTCGCAAAGCTGGTGCTGAGTTCTTGCCGGTTGGCCCGACCGTTGTCAACAATCTCGCGCCGCACTTCGCGTTCGATTTTGTCGTTGCCCTCGCGAACGAGCGCCAGCAGTTCTGTTTTGCCGTTGTCTGGCTGTGTTCTGAACAACAGCCACAGCAACAACAGCACATCGACCATCACCAGCGCCAGCACGGCATAAAAACCAGATTCAGTCATGCTATTTTTTCAGGAGCTGATTGCGCATGTATTGATTGGCTTAAAGGCGTATTTAAGGATTGATTGAAGGCTATCAAAAGGCTAGTTTAACGGCGTCAGAGGCTTGTTGCCTGTTAACACCGCAATCAGGTTGTCGGCGGCCAGATTGGCCATGGCCAGCCGTGTGGGGATGGTGGCACTCGCAATGTGCGGTGTCAACACCACGTTGGGAATGGTCAGCAAATCCGGATGAACTTTGGGCTCACCTTCGAAAACATCGAGCCCGGCAGCAGCAATCCGCCTGGCCGCCAGTGCCGAGGCCAGCGCGGCATCGTCCACAATGCCGCCTCGAGCGATATTGACCAGGGTGGCGGTCGGTTTCATCAGGGACAGTTCAGCTGCGCCTATGGTGTGATGGGTCGCAGCTGAATACGGCAGCACCAGCATCACATGGTCAGCGGTCTTGAGCAATTCTTCCTTGCCCACATAAGACGCCTTGCAATCGGCTTCCAGCTCGGCACTGAGCCGTGAGCGGTTGTGATAAATCACGCTCATGCCAAAGCCGTGGGCGCCGCGCCTGGCAATACCCTGACCAATGCGGCCCATGCCCAAAATACCCAGCGTGCTGCCGTGAATGTCTGAGCCGGCAAACATGTCGAAGCTCCATTTGCTCCATTTGCCAGCACGCAGGTAATGCTCGCTCTCTGACATGCGCCGTGCCGTGGCCATCAGCAGTGCAAAGCCAAAGTCGGCCGTGGTTTCAGTCAGAACATCCGGGGCGTTGGTAGCGATCACGCCCGCTTGGGTCATGGCATCAACGTCAAAGTTGTTGTATCCCACCGCCATGTTGGCGCAGATTTTTAGATCGGGGCAGGCGGCCAGCACCTCGGCATCAACCCGGTCACCACCGGTCGTGAACGCGCCCTGCTTACCTTGGAGTTTCTGGATGAACTGTTCCTTGGTCCAGCTGTCGTCGAGCTGGTTGGACTCCACAACGAAGTGTTGTTCAAGCCGGGCAATGACCTCAGGAAACACTGCCCGGGCTACCAAAATTTTAGGTTGAGTCATGAAATACCTTGGACAAACTATCGGAACCAGATCAGGGTCACGACGATGAAAAGCGGAATTAAAACACCGCATGACCAAGCCATATAGCCAAAAAAACTGGGCATCTTCACGCCAAGTTGTTCAGCGACGGCCTTGACCATCAAATTGGGAGCATTGCCAATATAGGTGTTGGCCCCCATGAAGACGGCACCGGCTGAAATAGCCGCCAGCGTGGGTGCCAGTGTTGTCATCAATACTTTGGGGTCGCCGCCAGCGGTGTTGAAAAACACCAGGTAAGTCGGCGCGTTGTCCAAAAATGAACTCAACGAACCGGCGGCCCAGAAATACATCGCCGGGTTTGGCGAGCCATCAGGCCTGGTGACGGCAGACACAATGACGCCAAACGGCCCATCGGATCCCGCCTTGAGCATGGCAATCACCGGGATGATGGTCAGAAAAATACCAACAAACAGTTTGGCCACTTCTTGCATGGGTGCCCATGAAAACTGGTTGCTGTCGTGAACGCTTTTGGCGGTGATGCGAAGTGAAATAAGTGTGATGAAGACCAGGCCAGCGTCTCTGACGATGCCCGGCAAACCCACGGCTGTGCCAGCCACGTCGATAGCGACGGGAGATTTCCAAACACCGCTCATCAACACCAATCCTGCCGCTGCAGCCAGCAGCCAGAAGTTGACGGCGCCATCAAAACCCAAGCGGCCTGTTTGGGGCGTGGGGTCCACCGGCAGCAGGCCTTCTTTTTTAAAGTAATAACTGTCGATGATGTAAAAAATGGCGATAAGGCTGGCGACCATGAACAGGGTTTCAGGAAAGATAGCGCCCAGCGTCCAGAAAAAATCAACGCCTTTCAAAAATCCAAGGAACAAGGGCGGGTCACCCAAAGGCGTGAGGGAGCCGCCCACATTGCTGACCAGGAAAATAAAAAACACCACCAGATGGGCCTTGTTCTGGCGGTTTTCGTTGGCGCGTATCAAAGGCCGAATCATCAGCATCGATGCACCGGTTGTGCCCATAAAACTCGCAAGCACCACGCCAATCAGCAGCAATGCGCAGTTAAGCGCTGGGCTGCCCTGCAAATTGCTACGGATGTGAATACCGCCCGCCACGGTGTACAGCGCCGTCAGCAAAATAATGAATGGTATGTATTCAGCCAGCATGGCATGCAGCAAGCTGGCACCGGCTGTGCCAACGCCAAAAGATGCGGCAAAGGGTAGAAAAAATGCCAACGTCCAGGCAGCAGAAACTTTACCAAAGTGATGATGCCAAAAGACGGGTGCCATCAGGGGCATCAAAGCAATCGACAGCAGTAGGCCAGCAAAAGGAATTGCCCACAGCACATTCAAGCGTGCCCCGTCAAGGTCAGCCGCGTTTGCCGCAAGCGGCGACATGGCAACGAGTAAAACAAGTCCAACGCGCTGAAGAAAATTCATGGCGGCTTCAACCTTGCAAATCAAAGTGTGTCAGGGCTGCGCAATGTCGAACACCTGACGCAGATAAGCCAG
>CAMARI010000159.1 GCA_945860515.1 Polaromonas sp. YR568 | reverse complement strand
ATAACGCAGATCGATTTATTCAAGGCTGCTGCGCGCACGCTTTTGATGCATGCGGCCAAGTCATCGAGCTGCTCCACATTGCCCAGCGAAAAGCCGACCACGTCAAACCATTCACGCTTGACCATCACCACCGGGTCAGCCCCCGCCTCCCAAGGGCCGCCGCCTACGTCCCAGCCTGCGCGCCTGAAGAACTCGGCCACCATCACCAGTCCAAAGGTGTGCTGCTCCCCGGGCCCAGGCAAAAGCAACACGCGGTTTCCGCTGGTTTCGACCTGAGACTGCCCAAAGGCGGGGCTGAGTTCCCTGAGCACTTGCTGCAAGCGCCCCAACCCGACGGTGACCTGTGTGAAATCGCAAAGATCTTCCTCCCACAACTCGCCCAGGTAGCGAGCGACCGGCGCCAGCAAATCGGTGTAAATGGTTTCGACTGAAATTCCGCTGGTACGCATGGCCTCAATGCAAGCATGGGCCACGTTTTCGTCTGGTTCAAGCACCAGCTGCGCAAAGGCCTTGACCTCATCTTGACTGACCTGTGGCGTGCTGGTGGGCGATGCCAAGGGCAGACAATCGCCTGCGGTGGGATGTGCCAGCATGAGGCGCGGGATGATCTCGTCATCAATCGCCCGGGAAATCAGGGCCAGCCTTAACTCAACAGCCTCCCGGTTGGCGTCTGTGGCCAAACGCGCAGTGGCTTGGCTGTCTTGGGCGTAACCGGAGTCATCGCGCAGTGCGTCACCGTCTTGAGAGTGCTTTCTTTGGTCAGTTCGGGCAGAGTTGATTTTGGTCTGTAGATTCATATTGCTTCACCTCGTTGCTTGCCCGTAGTCAGTGGCACATCTCGGCACCGACCGTGTCTGTGCGTTGTTGCGTTGCCGATTTTTTTACCAAGTTTTTGCCTAAAAAACAGCACCACGAGTAGTCTTTGAAGCCATCTTGCCTCGACCATTGAGGTTTGTACAAGCGAAAACGGGTTCGGTCAATCATGTTTCTACTAATTTAAGGCAAATTTTTTCCAAGGACTATTGTCAATGTAAATTTACGTCAATATAAGTTGACACTTTGAATTTGGAGGGTTAGATTATGACCATGGAGCAAAACAAAGAGATGAATCGTGAGCACGGACCGGCGCTAGCCGCGGCTGCGCCGCGAGCCTTGTATACGCCGGAGGAGCGCATCAAGCGTGACCAATCGGTCTGGACGCTGGTGCAAGGCGTGCTGGCACCTATTCAATTTCTGGTGTTCCTGGTCAGTCTGGTCCTTGTACTGCGTTACTTGGCTACCGGCGAAGGCCAAAACATCGCTGTTTTGTCGATTGTGATCAAAACCATCACGCTGTACACCATCATGATCACCGGCTGTATCTGGGAAAAAGTGGTGTTTGACTGCTACCTGTTTGCCCCGGCCTTTTACTGGGAAGACGTTTTCAGCATGCTGGTGCTCGCATTGCACACGGCCTATCTGGCCGCACTGGCGACAGATGCCTTGACCACCCAACAGTTGATGTACCTGGCTTTGGCGGCTTATGCGACCTATGTTGTCAACGCCGGGCAATTCATCTGGAAGCTGCGCATCGCGCGGCTGGACCATGCCAGGGAGCAAGCCGTCATGGCAGGTAGAGGAGCAGCTGCGTGAACGCCGTCATCCCGATTCGCAGCGCGTCGGCCACTGGCTGCACGGATGCGCCAGTGCTCAAAGAGCGCGGCCAGCGTGAGGTTTTTTGCGGCCTGACCGGCATCATATGGCTGCATCGCAAGATTCAGGATGCATTTTTTCTGGTGGTTGGCTCGCGGACCTGCGCACATCTGATTCAGTCCGCAGCTGGCGTCATGATTTTTGCCGAGCCGCGATTTGCGACGGCCATCATTGACGAGCGCGATTTGGCTGGCCTGGCTGATGCCAACACGGAACTGGATCGCGTCGTCACCCGCTTGCTGGAGCGCCGCCCAGAAATCAAATTGCTGTTTCTGGTCGGGTCCTGCCCGTCGGAGGTGATCAAACTTGATCTGGCACGAGCAGCATCACGATTGTCATCAACGTTTTCGCCCAAAGTCCGGGTGCTGAATTATTCAGGTAGCGGCATAGAGACCACCTTCACGCAAGGCGAAGACGCCTGCCTGGCCAGCATGGTGCCCGTGTTGCCGCAAGCTGATGCGATGTCTGATGCGCCAGACTTGCTGGTCGTTGGCAGCCTGGCGGATGTCGTGGAAGACCAATTTGCCCGGTTGTTCAATCAGCTGGGCATGGGCAAGGTTCGTTTTTTCCCGCCTCGTCAGGCCAACGACCTGGCAGCGATTGGCCCGAACACCCGGTATCTGCTGGCGCAACCATTTTTAGCCGACACGGCAAGAGCCCTGGAGGCACGCGGTGCGCAGCGCATTCCAGCGCCGTTTCCGCTGGGTATTGAGGGTACGAACCAATGGCTGTGGGCGGCAGCAGCGCTGTTTAATGTGGCGAAAAACGATTTTCACGCGGTAACCGAGCCCGCTCGCCAACGTGCCAGTGCGGCAGTGGCCCGCCAGCGTACGCAACTGGCTGGCAAGCGGATCTTTTTCTTTCCTGATTCTCAGCTTGAAATCCCCTTGGCCCGGTTTTTGTC
This sequence comes from Polaromonas sp. YR568, assembly GCA_945860515.1. Classification (GTDB taxonomy): domain Bacteria; phylum Pseudomonadota; class Gammaproteobacteria; order Burkholderiales; family Burkholderiaceae_C; genus Polaromonas. The sequence continues at coordinate 4,060 of CAMARI010000159.1, read as the reverse complement.
GCGCGAACTGGGCATGGAGTTGGTGGAGGTTGGCACACCTTATTTGCACCGCCAGCATTTGGCCGAAGAGCTGGCTTTGCTGCCAGAAGGTACATTTTTATCTGAAGGCCAGCATGTCGAAAATCAGCTGGACCGCTGCCGTGCCGCGAAGCCTGATATTGTGGTTTGCGGCCTGGGGCTGGCCAATCCGCTTGAGTCAGAAGGCTTGACCACAAAATGGGCGATTGAGCTGGTGTTCACGCCGATTCAAGGCTACGACCAAGCCGCGGATTTGGCCGAGCTGTTCAGCCGGCCGCTGGTTCGCCGTCTCAAATTAGCTGCCTAGCACCACGATATGCAGCTCACTCTCTGGACCTATGAAGGACCGCCCCATGTCGGGGCGATGCGCATTGCGACGGCGATGGAGGATGTGCATTACGTGCTCCATGCGCCCCAAGGCGACACTTACGCCGATCTGCTGTTCACCATGATTGAGCGCCTCCCCAAGCGCCCACCGGTGACATACACCACCTTTCAGGCGCGCGACTTGGGAGGCGACACTGCTGAACTCTTTAAAACAGCAGCGCGTGAAGCGTTTGAGCGCTTCAAGCCCAAGGCTATGCTGGTTGGCGCGTCTTGCACGGCAGAGCTGATTCAAGACGACCCGGGCGGTCTGGCCAAGGCGCTGGATTTGCCGATCCCGGTGGTGGCGCTAGAACTGCCCAGCTACCAGCGCAAGGAAAACTGGGGCGCGTCTGAGACTTTTTATCAATTGGTGCGCTCGCTGGCCCAGCCCAGGACAAAGCCTGCTGGCAATGGCCGCAAAAGCTGCAACATTCTCGGCCCAACCGCACTGGGTTTTCGGCATCGCGATGACCTGCGCGAAATCACAGGTCTTCTGAGCCAACTCGGCATTGACATCAATGTGGTCGCGCCACTGGGCGCAACGCCAGCAGACATTTCACGCTTGGGTGATGCTGATTTCAACGTCGTGCTCTACCCTGAGATTGCGTCTGTTGCAGCCCAATGGCTGACACGCACTTTCGGTCAGCCTTCAACAAAAGTGGTTCCGATTGGTTCTGGTGCCACCCGCGAATTTATCAACGAAGTGGCGCAATTGGCGGGGGTTGACGCGAGCAAGGTGCTCGCGAGCGCGGACGCCCGTGCGCCCTGGTATGCCAAGTCGGTCGATTCCACCTACCTGACCAACAAACGCGTGTTTGTATTTGGCGATGCCACGCACGCGGTTGCCGCTGCCCGCATTGCCAGCCGCGAGCTGGGCTTTACCGTGGTTGGCTTAGGCACCTACAGCCGTGAACACGCACGGGAAGTCCGCGAAGCCGCCAAACTGTATGGCGTCGAGCCTTTGATCACAGACGATTACCTGGAAGTCGAAGCCAAAGTTGCTGAGCTACAACCAGAATTGGTGCTGGGCTCACAAATGGAGCGCCACATCGCCAAGCGCCTGGGTATACCGTGTGCTGTGATTTCAGCACCGGTTCATGTGCAAGATTTTCCGGCACGCTATTCCCCGCAAATGGGCTTTGAAGGCGCAAACGTGATGTTCGACACCTGGGTGCACCCCCTCATGATGGGGCTTGAAGAGCACCTGATTGGCATGTTCCGCGGGGATGCCGAGTTTCACGAAGATGCCAGCCCATCGCACCTGGGTAAATCTGCAGTTCAGTCCGCCGTTGTCAGCAAAGCCGCCGCCACACTGGAGACGAGCCAGGCTATTTCAAGCGCGGCCAAAACCTCCGCTGAAGCCATTGAACAAGCCGCCACGACAAAGGCTGTGACGGTTGCGGTATGGGACGCTGAGGCTGAAAAAGAGCTCAAGAAAATTCCGTTTTTCGTTCGCGGCAAGGCTCGCCGCAACACCGAAATCTACGCCAGGGACATGGGTCTGCCCTCAATCACCTGTGAGACACTTTACGATGCAAAAGCTCATTTCAGCCGCTGATGCAAAAGCGGCAAGGGCGCAAAACACAACGCCAATCCGGGTTGTGGTTGTGACAATGGACACCCACTTGGCGAGTTCAACCCAGCGCGCGCATGCGTCGCTGATGCGGGAGATCCCCGGCCTGCACCTGTCCATGCATGCCGCCTCTGAATACGCAGGCAATGACGCTGCCATTGCACGGTGCAAAGCCGACATCGCCCAAGCCGATATTGTGGTGGCCGGCATGCTGTTTCTGGAAGATCATTTCCTCCCCATATTGGATGACCTGCGCGCCCGTCGTGACCATTGCGACGCAATGATCTGCATGATGTCAGCCGCTGAAGTGGTCAAGTTAACTCGCCTGGGCAAGTTCGACATGGACAAGCCGGCCAGCGGTCCTATGGCGCTGCTGAAAAAGCTGCGCGGTAACAAAGAAAAAGCTGCGACTGGCGGGGCCGCGCAAATGAAAATGCTGCGCCGCATCCCGCAAATGCTGCGCTTCATTCCGGGGACTGCGCAAGACGTGCGTGCGTACTTCATGACCCTGCAATATTGGCTGGGCGGCTCTGACGAAAACATCTTGAATCTGATTCGCCATGTGGTGGATCGGGGCGCTGACGGCCCGCGCCGGGGCTTGCGTGGGCTCGTCAAAGTGCCGCCACCTGTGGAATACCCAGAAGTCGGTGTCTACCACCCGCGCTTGGCAGGCCGGTTCTCTGACGACCCGTCCGCACTGCCTGGTCTGCCTGCTGACCAAGTCAAGGGCACGGTCGGCGTACTGCTCCTTCGTTCCTATTTGCTGTCACACAATGCAGGCCACTATGACGGCGTGATTGCTGCGCTTGAGTCACGCGGCTTGCGGGTTGTCCCCGCGTTTGCATCGGGTCTTGATTCACGCCCAGCGATCGATGCCTTCTTTTTCAAAGACGGCCAGGTTGCCGTTGATGCCGTGGTGTCACTGACTGGCTTTTCACTCGTCGGCGGCCCAGCCTACAACGACGCCAAGGCAGCCGAAGAAGTACTTGCCAAGCTTGATGTGCCCTACGTCGCCGCGCACCCGGTCGAGTTTCAAAACCTGGAGCAATGGGGCGGCTCTGAGCGTGGGCTGCTACCGGTTGAAAGCACCATCATGTTGGCGATTCCCGAACTGGACGGCGCCACCAGCCCCATCGTGTTTGGAGGTCGCCCTGGCACCGCTGGCGTGACCTGTACAGGCTGCCACCACGCTTGTACCTTCAAGGCGAGCGATAACGCGCAAGACATGCAATCTTGCCCCGAGCGCGCCATCATGCTGGCCGCCAGAGTCAGCAAGCTGATTGCTTTGCGGCGTACGGAAATTGCCCAGCGCAAGGTTGCCATCGTTATTTTCAATTTCCCACCGAACGCTGGCAACATTGGCAGCGCCGCGTACCTGTCGGTGTTCGAGTCGATGTTTCACACGCTGACGGCCATGAAAGCGCAGGGCTACTCGGTCGATATGCCAGACAGCATTGACACGTTGCGGGACAGTATTTTGAAAGGCAATGCAGCCGAGTACGGCGCAGACGCAAATGTTCATACGCTGATTGCTGCTGACGATCACGTCAAGCGTGAACGTTGGCTCAAGGAAATCGAAGCCCAGTGGGGCCCAGCTCCGGGCAAACAACTCAGCAATGGCAGCGCCATCATGGTGCTGGGCAAACAGTTTGGCAACGTGATGGTGGCGGTGCAACCCTCCTTCGGCTATGAAGGTGACCCCATGCGCCTGCTGTTTGAAAAAGGCTTGTCACCGACCCATGCATTCTCAGCGTTTTATCGCTACCTGCGCGAGGACTTCAAGGCCAATGCCGTGCTGCACTTTGGCACCCACGGTGCGCTGGAGTTCATGCCCGGCAAGCAAAGCGGCATGTCGGGCACCTGCTGGCCAGACCGCCTGATTGACGACTTGCCCAATGTTTACCTTTACGCCTCTAACAACCCGTCTGAAGGTGCGATTGCCAAACGTCGGTCGGGCGCGACGCTGATCAGCTACCTGACGCCGCCAGTTGCGCAAGCTGGCTTGTACAAGGGTCTGAACGACCTCAAGGCATCGATTGATCGCTGGCGCACCATGGAGCCGAACGCAGCAGATCGCGGCGAGTTCGCGGTGCTGCTGCAAGC
>CAMARI010000158.1 GCA_945860515.1 Polaromonas sp. YR568 | reverse complement strand
TTGATCTGCGTGCCGGTTTCTTCGGTCAGCGCACGGATGACCGCGCCGCCTTTACCGATCACATCACGGATTTTTTCCGGGTTGATCTTCATCACGTACAGGCGTGGTGCGAAGTCAGACACTTCGGTTTTGGCAGCGCCCATGGCTTCCTGCATTTTGCCGAGGATGTGCATACGGGCTTCTTTGGCCTGAGCCAGTGCCACCTGCATGATTTCTTTGGTGATGCCCTGGATTTTGATGTCCATCTGCAGCGCGGTGATACCAAACGTGGTGCCCGCAACCTTGAAGTCCATGTCGCCCAGATGATCTTCGTCACCCAAAATGTCGGTCAACACGGCAAAGCGGTTGTCTTCCTTGATCAGACCCATGGCAATTCCCGCCACGTGGGCTTTCATCGGCACGCCAGCGTCCATCAGCGACAGGCAGCCGCCGCAGACCGAAGCCATCGACGAGGAGCCATTGGACTCGGTGATTTCAGACACCACGCGCATGGTGTATGGAAATTCCTCTTTGCTTGGCAGCACAGCAATCAGCGCGCGCTTGGCCAGACGGCCGTGGCCAATCTCGCGGCGTTTTGGTGAGCCGACACGGCCCGTTTCGCCGGTGGCGAACGGAGGCATGTTGTAGTGCAGCATGAAGCGGTCTTCGTAGTCGCCGCTCAGTGCGTCAATGCGCTGTGCATCGCGCTCGGTGCCGAGCGTGGTCACCACCAGCGCCTGGGTTTCGCCGCGTGTGAACAGGGCTGAACCGTGGGTGCGTGGCAACACGCTGTTGCGGATTTCAATCGCACGAACGGTGCGCGTGTCGCGACCGTCGATGCGAGGCTCGCCCGCCAAAATCTGGCTGCGAACGATTTTGGCTTCGATGTCAAACAGCATGCCTTCAACCGCGACATGGTCAAACGCAGCGCCGTCGGCCTTCAGTGCCGCCATGACCTCGTTGGTCACCTCGCGGCAGGCCTGGGTGCGGGCTTGCTTGGCGCGGATCTGGTAGGCCGCTTGCAGCTTGGCAGCCGCCAGTGCGCCGACTTTGGCAATCAGGGGTTCGTCTTTGGCCGGTGCTTTCCAGTCCCAGACCGGCTTACCCGCATCGCGCACCAGGTCGTGAATCGCGTTGATCGCGATATTGCCTTGCTCGTGGCCGTACACAATCGCGGCCAGCATGATTTCTTCAGACAGCTGCTGGGCTTCGGACTCGACCATCAGCACGGCGGCTTCGGTACCGGCCACCACCAGATCCATCTTGGAATCCTTGAGCTGGGTTTTGCCAGGGTTCAGCACGTACTGACCATCAATGTAGGCCACGCGCGCAGCGCCGATGGGGCCGTTAAATGGAATGCCAGAAATGGCCAGCGCCGCACTCGATGCGATCAGCGCGGGAATATCGCCTTCAACTTCAGGGTTGAGCGACAACACATGAACGACAACCTGCACTTCATTGAAGAAGCCTTCAGGAAACAGCGGGCGAATCGGGCGGTCAATCAGGCGTGAGGTCAGCGTTTCAAATTCGCTGGGGCGACCTTCGCGCTTGAAAAAACTGCCGGGAATACGGCCAGCCGCATAGGTTTTTTCCAAGTAATCCACCGTCAGGGGAAAGAAGTCCTGGCCAGGCTTGGCGTCTTTTTTTGCCACCACAGTGGCCAGCACCACCGTGCCGTCCATGTCGAGCTTCACAGCGCCACCCGATTGGCGTGCGATTTCACCGGTTTCCATCGTGACCGTGTGCTGGCCCCATTGGAATGTTTTGCTAACTTTGTTAAAAATACTCATGAGTCATCTCCAGAAATATCGCGCACTTGAGGCAGTGCGAAAGGCCCGGAATGTTGGCTAATGGAAACTTTGCCATTCCAGAAACACTTAATTGGGGTCAGATTCCAATTAAAAACTTCTGGAATGACACAGCTCGAATCCGTTTTGCCGTCTTTCCGAATGTTTTAAAGTAAAAAACGCCTGAGCTAGGTGACTAACTCAGGCGTTTTCAATGAATTGACAACTTACTTGCGCAGGCCGAGTTTGGCGATCAGCGCAACATAACGGGCAGCGTCTTTGGACTTCAGGTAGTCCAGCAGCTTGCGGCGACGGCTCACCATGCGCAGCAGGCCGCGGCGACCGTGATGGTCTTTGGCATGGGTTTTGAAGTGAGGCATCAACTCATTGATGCGACCGGTCAGCAAGCCGACCTGGACTTCCGGGCTGCCCGTGTCGCCAGGGGCACGTGCGTTGGACTGAACGATGTCAGCCTTGATGGATTTTGCGATCATAAAAATACCCCGCACCGAAGTGCAACTTGCGAGCGACACAGTCTTCTCACCGTGAGATTTAACCGCTTTGTCGTCGTGTATCGCCCAGCAGCGCCGAGCGAAGCCTCAGATTATAGCCCAAGCCAGTGTTCCAGCCGCTGCGCTCCCAGCCGCAGGCGATTCAAATCCCGGCTGGCAAAGCACCAGCGCAGCCAGCCTTGGGCATCAGCGCCAGCGTTGACCATGAATGCATTGCCGGGTGCCAGGCCCAATCCGGCCTCCAGCACCAGGCGTTTGGCAACAGCCAAAGAGTCGCCAAAGCGCGCCTGATCGCTCAGCCTGAAAAAGGCGTACATGCCGCCCTTGGCCGGCGCCACTTGAACGCCAGGCATGGCCTGGAGCAGCGGCACCAGCGTGTCTCGGCAGGTCTTCAAGTGCGCCACCACCTGCGGCGTCACCTCCAGCGTACGTTCGATCGCGACCAAACCTGCACGCTGAATAAAGACCGGCGAACAAGAGGTGTTGAACTCAATCAGCTTGCCCATTTGCTCCGTCATGGCCGGCGGCATCACCAGCCAGCCGAGCCGCCAGCCGGTCATCAAAAAGCTTTTGGAAAAACTGTTGACGACGATCAGCTGATCATCCGGTTCAGCAACATCCAGAAAACTGGGCGCGCAACCGTTGGGCGTAGCGTCAAAATAAAGCCGCTCGTAAACCTCGTCCGCCAAAATCCAGGTTCCGGTCTTGCGGCAGTGCGCCAGCAAAGTTTGTTGTTCGGCGCGCGACAAGGTCCAGCCCGTCGGGTTGTTCGGTGCGTTCAGGATCAGCATCCGGGTTTGCGGCGTGACAGCGTTCAGCAGCTCAGCCATGTCCAGCTGCCAAGCGCCTGCCGTGGGTTTTAGGCTGACAGACCTCACCACCGCGCCCATGATGGCCGGCTGCGCGGTGAGGTTGGGCCACACGGGGGTGACCACCACCACCTCGTCACCACTGTTGACCAGCACCTGCACGGCCAGCATCAGCGCATTGACACCACCGGCTGTGACGGCAATCCGTTCTGCTCCTATTTTTGCAGCGCCTGGAACCCGTATTCCATTGGTGTAAGCAGCAATCGCCTCGCGCAGCTCGGGCAGGCCCAGGTTGTGAGCATAAAAGGTTTCGCCCTGCTGCACGGAGGCGATGGCGGCGTCACGGATGAACTGCGGCGTGACTTCATCGCTTTCGCCAAACCAGAACTTCAGCACATCGCTGCGACCCATGCCCGCATTGGCAACCTGACGGATCATGGACTCTTCAAGATTTAAAACGGCCTGACGCATGGTGACTTTCCAATAGGACGGTAAAAGTAGTTAAAGAATAGTTAAGGCCGGACCATTTTGCAGCTTGTGGGCATCGCTGCCTTGTTGCTCGCAATCGTCTTGATCACCCGAAAGCCGTAGCCCGAACCTTCCACGTCAAACTTCACGCCTGCGTCGCCCAGCTTGCCCATTTGAGCCACCAGCAAAGGCTGCTGGAACTGGTGGTCAGCCGCGCGCATCGTACCCGTTTGCCCCGCCATCGATACGGAAGCATTTTCCATCTGCGCAGCCACGGCACCGGCTTCGATCGAGCCGGCTTTTTCAATGCTCTGCGCCAGTGCTTCAATCACCAGTTGTATCCGCATGTGAACGTAGTCATCTTTTGCAAGCGGAAAACGCTGGCGAAACGACTGGTAAAAAGCTTCTGATGGCGCACCGGCAGCATTCGGAAACCACTCTGCCACCGCAATTACCTTGCCCACACCCGCGTCGCCAATCGCCGCAGGCGCTCCCAACGCGTTGCCATAAAAGGTGTAGAACTTGCCGTCAAAGCCCACGTCTTTGGCGGCCTTGATCAGCAGCGTCAGGTCATTGCCCCAGTTGCCTGTCAGGACCGCTTGCGCTCCGCTGGCCTTGATTTTGACGGCATAGGGAATGAAGTCTTTGACCCGGCCCAGCGGGTGCAGTTCGTCGCCCACCACTTGCAGGTCTGGCCGCTGCGCCGTGATTTGCCTTTTGGCTTCTTTCAATACCGACTGGCCAAAGCTGTAGTCCTGCCCAATCAGGTAAATGCTTTTGACAGATTTATCGTCTTTCAATACTTCCATCAAGGCCGTCATGCGCATGTCAGCATGGGCGTCAAACCTGAAATGCCAGTAGCTGCATTTGTCATTCGTCAGTGCCGGGTCCACCGCCGAGTAATTTAAAAATAGCACTCGTTTGCCAGGTTCACGTTCGTTGTGTTTGTTGATCGCATCGATCAGCACCGCCGCGGTGGCCGACGAATTGCCCTGCGCGATGACCGTTACCCCGTCGTCGATAGCGGCGCGCAAGGCACTCAGGGCTTCTTCGTTTTGGCCTTTGCTGTCGTAGCGCTCGATCAGCAGCGGCCGCGCACCACCCGGCAGCTTGACACCACCGCGCCCATTGACGCGCTCGGTAGCCCACACCAGGTTGCGAAAAACGGCTTCCCCCGTGTTGGCAAACGGGCCTGAAAAGCTTTCAATCAGGGCCACTTTGACAGGTGCAGGCTGGGCGCTGGCCATAGGCGAAACCGCCAGGCAAAGCCCGGCCAAAAGACACTTGAAGGTCATGAATATCGATTCTCTACTATTGATTCAGGAGCTGCTCGCGCCAAAATTTATTGGGCTGCAGACTTGTTTAATGCGAAGATGCTTGCAAACTCCAGCGTGGCAAGACGTCGAAAGTGTAGCCGCCCTGCAAGGTCTCCAGCCCCGCTTGCAGCCGCATGCCAGCTGCCAGCGCAATCATCGCGCCGTTGTCGGTACACAGGTGCAGCTCTGGGTAGTGCACCCGAACCTTGCGCTTGGCGCATGCCGCGTTCAGCTCGCTGCGCAGCAGTGCGTTGGCGCCCACGCCGCCGGCCACCACCAGCCGCGTCAAACCCGTTTGCAGCATCGCAGCCATTGATTTTTTAACCAGCACATCCACAATGGCGGCTTGTGTCGATGCCGCCAGGTCAGCTTTGCGCGCATCAAGGTCGTGACCGAGTTTTTTGGCCTGCGTCAGCACGGCGGTTTTCAATCCGGCAAATGAAAAGTCAAGATTGCCGCTGTGCAGCAATGGGCGCGGCAGCTTGAAAGCCGCAGCGTCGCCGCCTTCTGCCAGCTTGGCCAAATGCGGCCCGCCCGGATACGGCAAACCCATGAGCTTGGCCGACTTGTCAAAGGCCTCGCCCGCAGCGTCGTCAATGCTTTCGCCCAGCAGCTCGTAACTGCCGACACGGTCAACCCGCATCAGTTGCGTGTGGCCGCCAGACACCAGCAGGGCCACAAAGGGAAACACCGGCGGGTCAGCACTCAAAAAAGGCGACAGCAAATGCCCTTCCAGGTGGTGCACGCCCATCACCGGCTTACCCAGCGCCGCCGCCATGGCGCAGGCCGCGCCAGCGCCCACCAGCAGCGCACCCGCCAGGCCGGGGCCGCGCGTGTAGGCCACCACGTCAACGTCTTTTAAAGGGATGGCTGCCGCTGCCAGCACCTGCTGTGTCAACGGCAGAACGCGGCGAATGTGGTCGCGGCTGGCCAACTCGGGCACCACGCCGCCATAGGCCTGATGCATGTCAATCTGGCTGAAAAGCGCGTGCGACAGCAGACGCGGTACACCCAGGCCAGAGCAGTCCACCAGTGCCACACCCGTCTCATCGCAGCTCGATTCAAAACCTAAAACAATCATGCGACCAGTGTAAAGGCGGCCCTTGGCATCACGGCTGCGCGGCCAATGCCTTCTTGAGGTTGGCCACCTGCGATGGCGACACAGCCTTGGCCAAACAGGAAAACCTGGCTGCCTATGGCAAGCAGCTCGTGCTCTTACAGCAAATTCACTTCCCCACACAATCCGCGTAATACCGCAACTTGCCTTTGGCATCGACCTGCTCCACCAAGCCGTGAATGTCGGTCTCAAAACCCGGGCACTGGGCGTTGAACTCGCGCGCAAACTTCAAATAATCAACGATTTTTTTGTTGAATACTTCACCCGGAATCAACAGCGGAATGCCCGGCGGGTAGGGCGTGACCAGGCCAACCGTGATGCGGCCTTCAAGGTGGTCAATCTCGACCCGCTCGGTGGTGCGGTGGGCAATGTGGGCGTAGGCGTCGCTGGGCTTCATGGCCGGCTGCAAATCACTTTGGTAAACCTCGGTCGTCAGCCGGGCAATGTCGTACTTGGCGTACATGGTGTGGATGTGCTGGCACAAGTCGGCCAGGCCCATTTTTTCGTACTTGGGGTGCTTTTGGCAAAACTCGGGCAGGATGCGCCACATGGCGGCATTTTTGTCGTAGTCGTCCTTGAATTGCTGCAAGGCGGTCAGCAGCGTGTTCCACCGGCCCTTGGTGATGCCGATGGTGAACATGATGAAAAAACTGTACAGACCCGTTTTTTCAACGATCACGCCGTGCTCGGCCAAAAACTTGGTCACGAT
>CAMARI010000157.1 GCA_945860515.1 Polaromonas sp. YR568 | reverse complement strand
GAGAGTGTTGCTTTTTGTGGCACTGGATTGGTATTTACAGTTACGCGCAATTGAGCAGGCCCACGCAAGCAAAAACCGATGCAATAGTGGCCAGTAGGATTGAGCGTCCCGGACCAGCTAGTGACTGTCGCAACGGCCACATACAAATTTGACCAGCCACGCCCCGCACTATGAAGAAGCAGCTTATTTCGATCCCAACGTTCGATGCTGTGCGTCTGCTGCACATCAAACTCTTGCTCGAGTTTTTCAGTTGGAACGGTAGAGGCATAAAGTGTTTGCATAAACATTCATTTTTATAATGATGCATTGGTAACTAGTCGACCCTAACAAACCCCATTTTCAAATTTCACCATCGGTCGGTCGATGATCGTGAATGAATATGGGACGCGGTAATCGGTGCAGGCATGGTAGGAACCAGTAACAGCGTTATCAATTGATATATGTTAAACCCACGAAGGGCGTAAAAAGGCCGTAGCTTCCTGTGGATCTTGCGCAGGTTGTGTCCGGTACCGCACAACACCGCGTTCATCGAGTCCCCTCAACATCTTTTAGGAAGTTACGCGCCAATTGTCCATCCGACCTCAAGTGACCGATCACCAGCTCCACCGCATTGCGCCTCTTGAGCTTGCGCTCAACAGCCTGCGTTACACCGCGTTTGGTTCTCAAATCGATACCTTGAAGGCAAATATAAGGTTGCAAACGACCACTGTGTCATCGACGGCTGTACAGAGCCAGAATCGGTCTTTTAAAAATGTCCGCTTTCAGTCAGGTTGCGCGACAACTCTCATGCTGCTGCAAATTTCGATGCCTTGGCGCTTGAATCAGCGAGCTTGCGCAGAATTGTCAAAGAGAAAAAGATATCAGTCGAATGAGGGTTCGGCAGCCAGCAAACTGTTGATCATGAAGTCAGCCGCTTGCGTGATGTGCTGACGCGCGAGCGCTTCAGCCGCCTCACCGTCGCCCGCCATCACAGCTTTGAGCAGTGCCTCGTGCTGGTCCCAAATGTCGCGCGGCGTTTCGTCACGCATCAGCACCTCGCCCATCACGCGTTGTGTGTTGGTCCACTGCACCTGCATGGCGGGCGCGATGAGTGGGTTGTCAGACATCGCATAAACGAAGTCATGAAATTTGATGTCAGCCGCAATCATCTGCGCCACCAGGCCGCTCTTGACGCTTTTGCGGCCGTTCTGAATCAAGGCCGGTCCCAGCTTTTTCGCGCGCTCAGGGTTGTTTTCAGCCGCCTTGCGAAACGCCAGGCCCTCAATGACTGCGCGAATGTCATACATCTGGCGCACCTGTGTCGGATCAAGTGACGTAACCAGCAACCCACGACCGGCAGCATCGCGCAACACGCCCTGGTTTTTCAGGAGCAGCAGCGCTTGCTGCACAGGCTGGCGCGAGACGCCCAGCTCTTGCGCGATTTGCTCCTGAATGATTCTTTCCCCCGGCTTGAGCTTGCCCGACGCAATTTCAGACACGATGGCCTGGCGGACTTGTTCAGCAAGATTGGGTTGGGTGGCGAGCACTTTCATGGCAAGTAGTGTATTGCTCAGGTGGAGGGTGCTGCTGCTCTCCAGCGCCTTTCAGCTTCGTCCCAGGCCGCCAGCGGCTGAAGATCAGGTACCCAGGCCAGGCCCGACTTGGCGTCAGACGACACAGCCTCTGGCGTGACAAGTACGTCCAGCAGCGCAGGCCGATTCGCCAATGCGCGCTCAATCGCAGCGGGCAAGTCTTCAGCGCGTTCGACACGCTCACTATGCATGCCGAAAGCGCGCGCCATTGCCGCATGGTCAGCAAACTGCAGTCGCGTGCCCACCACTTTGCCGTGCGTCTCTTGCTGGTCACGTACTTCAATGGCCCACGCGCCGTTGTTGGCCACAACAATCAGTACCGGTGCCTTGTGGCGCACGGCAGTATCAATCTCCATCGCATTGAAGCCAAATGCACCGTCGCCAGTCAGGACGGCAACGGTGCGCTCAGGCAAGGCCAGACTGGCCGCCACACCAAACGGCGTGCCAACACCAATACAGCCCAGCGAGCCGGGGTCCAGGTAGGTTGACGCGGGCAGCCCAACTCGGGCAAAGCTTAAAAAGTCCCCTCCGTCTGCAACGATGACAGCATCGTCAGGCAGCTTGTCGCGCAGGGCTGCCAGCAACCGATTCGGGTGCATCAAGCCATCGCTGCCAGGTGGAGCGACTTTCATGGACGTGAGCAGTTTGTCGGCGCGTTCCAGGTGCTTGGCTCTGACGCTGCTGGCCCATATCCGGTCGGTCAAGGGCGCGCGCTCTCCCGCAGCGGCCAAGATGGCCTCCAATGATGCAGAGGGTGTTGCAAAAATCTCGGCTGCGCCACGTCGGTTGTCGCGTAGCTCTGCCGCACAATCGGCCAGGCGCAAGAACTTGGCCGCACCAAAAACAGCGGGCGACCCGTAGGCCAGTTGAAAGTCCAGCCTGCGGCCGACGGTGATGATGAGATCAGCCTCGCTCATCACCGAGCCGCGCATTGCTGCAACGACCGACGGGTGGTCATCGTTTACGAGGCCGCGGCTTTCGCCCGTATCCAGGTACAGTGCGCCCAAGCGGTCCAGCAGCCGCGTCAGCACCGCGCCCGCGCCGCGTGCGCCGCGTCCAGACACAAACAGTGGCTTGCGTGCTGACCACAGCAGATCGACTGCGCGTTGCACCGCCGCCGGGTCAGGCAATATCAAGTCGCGCAATTTTTGCGCAAAGTGCTCAGGCAACTGCACAGCGCGGGGAACATCGGCACGCAGTGTGTCGACCGGAAAGTCAATGTACACCGGCCCAGGTTCACCGCCCTGGCCGAAAGCACGCGCAATGGCTTCGTCCAGTTCCTGCAACACCAATTCTGGTTGCCGCACGGTACGTGCATAGCGTGTCAGGGGTTTGATGAAGTCGGTGTGCGCCATGTCTTGCAAAGCGCCACGGTTTTCTTGCGCACGGGGCGGTGTGCCCGACAGCACCAGCACTGATGCCCGCGCCACGTGTGCGTTGGCAATGCCCGTCATTGCATTTGTAACGCCGGGGCCAGCCGTGACCAAGGCTACGCCCAGTCCACCCGTCAGTTCTGCATGAGCGTGCGCCATGTAGACGGCGGCGCGCTCATCGCGCACATCGATGATGCGAATACCTTCGGCATCCAGACGCATCCAGATCGGCATGATATGGCCGCCACACAGACCGAACACCCGGTCAACACCTCGCGCTTTAAGCAGGCGTGCGATCAGTGCTGCAGCGGAATTGTCAGAAATGGTCATGCTGATCTTTCAAAAAATGAACCAGTGGCGACTGATGTTTTGTATGGTTTTTAACGGGCTGATAAAAGTTTATTCTGAATTCAGAATTCGTAAAGAGGGATTATTTAGGGGTTTATCCTAGTAGAACTCTGAATTCAGAGTTCAAATAATAAGACTTTAAAAGCACGCCATACAACCTGTTTTTCAGGAGATCTCGCATGAGCCATCTGCTCACTCTGTCAGAAGTCATTGCCTCGCATGCCCGCCTACAGCCTGGCAAGATTGGTGCCCGTGACTCCCAACGCGCGTTGACCTTTAACGACTGGAACGACCGTGCCAGCCGCTTGGCAAACGGCTTGCTCGCGCTGGGTTTGTGCAAGGGTGACCGTGTTGTTCTGCTGGCTTACAACTGCATCGAGTGGATGGAGATCTACGTTGCGTTGGCACGGGCCGGGCTGGTGGCTGTGCCCGTTAATTTTCGTCTGCTGCCTACTGACATCGCCTATATTGCATTGCACAGCGAAGCCAAAGCATTGATCGCGCAAGACGATCTGCGCAGCAGCCTGGAGTCGATACGCAGTGAATTACCGATAGCACTTGAATGCTGGATTCATTTCGGCGCCCCTACGCCGACAGGATGGTCAGGCTACGAGGCTTTAATAGCGAGTGCGTCGACATATTTGGGCGCATCGCCTGATGTGGGCAGGTTGACAACGCTACCGCAAGATCCGTTCGCACTGATGTACACATCGGGCACCACAGGCAAGCCAAAAGGTGCGATCAGAAACCACGAGGGTAACGCGCTGCTGGCGCTGGCCACGGCACTGGAATTTGGCTTTACCCGCGAAGACACCGGGCTGCTGGTGATGCCCATGTGCCACGCCAACTCGCTCTACTTTGGTTTGACCTTCATGTACCTCGGGGCAACCATTGTGGTGGATGACCACAAGAGCTTTGACCCAAAAGCTTTGCTGGCAACGTTGACGCGCGAGCGGGTGACGTTTACATCCCTGGTGCCGACCCACTACATCATGATGCTGGCATTGCCGCCAGACGTCAAAGCGCGTTATGACGTGAGCGCCGTTGGTAAATTATTGATCTCATCAGCGCCTGCACGCAAAGACACCAAGCTGGCCATCCTGGAGCACTTCAAAAACTCGCGCCTTTTTGAGCTGTATGGCGCAACTGAAACCGGCTGGGTCACCGTGCTCAAGCCTGACGAGCAGATCCAGCAGCTCGGCTCAGTGGGCCGCGAATGGACCGGCTCGGCAGCTATCAAAATCCTGGATACCGATAAAAACGAGGTGGCTGACGGCGAGGTGGGTGAGCTGTTTTCGAGAACCGCATACGTGTTTGGTGGCTACTGGAAGAACCCCGAAATGACGGCGCAGGCGTTTTGCGGAGCATGGTGCTCGGTAGGCGACATGGCCCGCCGCGCACCTGACGGGTACATTCATTTGGTAGACCGCAAAAGCAACCTGATCATCAGCGGCGGCGAAAACATTTACCCGTCAGAAGTTGAGGGCGTGCTGGGGGCGCACCCCAAGGTCAAAGACGTTGCCGTTATCGGTATGCCAGACGACAAATGGGGTGAGGCAGTCAGAGCCGTGGTTGTGTTGCATGAAGGGCAGCAGGTGCTGGAGGCCGAGTTGCTTGCCTATTGCCGGGATCGTCTGGCAGGCTACAAGCGGCCACGCTCGATACTGTTCATTGCAGATGCCGCCATGCCCCGTACCGCCACAGGAAAGATCCTGCATCGCAAACTGCGCGAGCAACTTGTGACCACGCGAGAAAAGGTTTAAAGAAAGTACACCATGCAGCCCACACTGAAATATGTCGACACCTCATTGCTGCGGGTGGCCTATGAAGAATGGAATCCCCAGGGTAGCCGCACGGTGGTGCTAACGCACGGCTGGCCAGACAGCATCCGTACATGGTCAGCTGTTGCGTCTGGTCTGGCGCAGGCAGGTTGGCGGGTGCTGGTGCCAGCCTTGCGCGGCTTCCTGCCCACGCGCTTTTTGCAAGACGACACACCGCGTACGGGTCAGCTTGCGGCACTGGGTTGCGACCTGCTTGAATTCATCGAATCACTTGACTTGAAGCAGCCCGCGCTGGTCGGCCACGACTGGGGTGCACGCGCAGTAGCTATTGCTTGCGGCCTGCGCCCAGGCGTTGCCAGCCACTTGGTGATGTTGTCTGTTGCCTACGGCACCAACGACCCCACGCAAGCGCTGAGCATCCAGCAAGCGCGTAACTACTGGTACCACTGGTACATGGCCACACCGCGTGGCGAAAGGACGGTGCGGGACGATGGCCGCAACTTTGCCCGAGCGATGTGGGATACCTGGTCGCCGCAGGGCTGGTACCGAATGGAAGAATTTGAGGCCACAGCCAAAGCTTTCGAGAACGCCGATTGGGCTGATGTCACCTTGCATTCCTATCGCCATCGTTGGGGGCATGCGCCAGGTGACCCACACTATGCAGATGATGAACTTCAACTCAACCCGCCGCCTGTCCTGGCGGTCCCCACGCTGTTGCTGCATGGTGCGGCCGATGGCGTCAATCATCCAGACACCAGCTTGGGCAAGGAAGCTTTTTTCAGCGGCACCTATGAGCGCGTGTTGCTGGCGGGCGTAGGGCACTTTCCGCAGCGAGAGGCACCTGGCGACGTTCTGGCTGCCGTATTGTCATTTTTAGAAAAACCTTACCTAGAGGCATTAACGACAGCCCGACAGTAGGGGTTCAAATGGATAGAACGGCTGATGCCCCTTAGCTTCGACACTAAGATCTGACGCGTAGGATGCAGGGTCGGGCCGAAGCGCTGTCCCTTTCTGGACTTCACCCGCTTCCGTAGACATATGTCAGCTTCCGGCACTTTTCAGTCGGCCATCAGTAACGGCGGCATGCGATAGTCAATGTCCGCTTTAAAACTCCTACCGTTCACCATATTCCTGTTTAAAATCAATAAGTTAGCACGAAACGCCAGGGCCAAAGTAGTATGGTTGTAGTATGGCAATTAACTATAAAGTTCTAATTTTTACAGTAGTTTAGAACTTATAGCGCATCAAGCGTAAAGAGTCTTTACGCTTGTGTGTTTTGAAGTCCAGCCAAAGCGTCGGCAAACGTTCAGCTCCGTCAAAGTATATGGAGTTTTCACCGAAGACCAGCAATGTGTATAGAGTTTTGGTTCGATCTGGCCAATGTTGCTTCTGAGCATCGACTTGTGGCAGCGCAGCATGAACATCATTGTTGATGCGATTGGTCAAGCTGAAAAATCGATCCTACTGAGCCTGGAGTAAATGTTGTAGGGAGTTTGCTCGCCGATATTTTTTTTAACAACATGATCATCTGATGCGATCGGTCGAAGTTGACCGCCATGGTTTTGTATTTCATGACCGAAGTGTTGTGCTGCGTAAAGATTACTGCTTTGCAAAGCAGCGCCAATCTTGCTGAGATAGGGGTCAGCAGACACAGAGGGGTCAAAATTAACAAGCGCAGTGAAAGCCTGACGTGAAGCGTCCAACTCACCCGCCCTTAAGCTTAGAAGCAATGCTT
>CAMARI010000156.1 GCA_945860515.1 Polaromonas sp. YR568 | reverse complement strand
CTTGGGGGCGTTGAGCTGCTCAAGTGACAAAATCTTGGAAGGAATCGTCCGAAACACGGCGCCTGCGCCTCGGTTTTGGTTAAAGGCATTGACGCGAAAGCGTGACAGGCCGTCAAGCTCAAACGAAAAGTCGATTTCTAAAAACTCTTAATAGTTCTTGCGCTGGGCGTCGTTCATGATGTCATAGACCATGGCATGCACCAGCTTGTGGTAGAGCGGTTCGACATTGATGCGCCGCACATCGCCATGCACGCGGATCATGGGCGGCAACCCTGCGGACAGGTGCAAGTCGGAGGCCTTGTTTTTGACGCTGAAGGCCAGCAGTTGGGTAATGTCCATCCCGGAAGTCCTTAAAGCAATGGCCGACTAACAAAGCAGTTTACAGTTGGATTATGACCACGATAGCCAGCCGCCTGAGCGCCCTAAGAGACCGACTATCTGCTGCCTGCAAGGCCGCAGACAGAGACCCGGCAACCGTGCGGTTACTGGCTGTCTCAAAAACTTTTGGGGACGATTCAGTCGCGCAAGCCATCGCAGCCGGACAATTGGCTTTTGGTGAAAACTACATCGCCGAAGGTGTCGAAAAGATCGTCGCCTTGCGCCGGTACCCGCTTCTTGAGTGGCACTGTATTGGCCCGGTGCAAAGTAACAAGACACGCCTGGTGGCAGAGCATTTTGACTGGGTGCAGTCGGTCGACCGCCTGAAGATCGCGCAACGCCTGAACGAGCAGCGCCCACCGCATCTGCCGCCGTTGCAGCTGTGCCTGCAAGTCAATGTGGATGGTGGTGCCAACAAGTCGGGCGTCACACCAAACGAGCTGATGGCGCTGATACAAGAAGTCATCAAGCTGCCGCGCCTGCGCCTGCGCGGCCTGATGACCATCCCTGAACCGGCGATTGATTTTGCGACAGCATGCGCGGTGCATTCCGAGGCCAGAGCCCTGTTTGACAAGGTCAACAGTGCCGGCTTGTTGATGGAACCGATGGACACGCTGTCAATGGGCATGACGGCTGACCTGGAGGCTGCCATCGCCTCAGGCAGCACCATGGTCAGGGTGGGTACGGCTGTTTTTGGTGGGCGCTGATATCAGCCATCCCACCCCTCCCAGCACTAGACCGTTACCCACTTTTTTAGCGGTTCGTTTTGCGTCTTTTCAACGCAAAGGCCTGAATGCTTTCAAACCAAGCCATCAAAGCGTTTATTGCGATTGGTGAAACAGCAATGCGCTTAGTTTTTATTT
This sequence comes from Polaromonas sp. YR568, assembly GCA_945860515.1. Taxonomy (GTDB): domain Bacteria; phylum Pseudomonadota; class Gammaproteobacteria; order Burkholderiales; family Burkholderiaceae_C; genus Polaromonas. The sequence continues at coordinate 5,593 of CAMARI010000156.1, read as the reverse complement.
GTCTCGCGCTGCATCCGTTCGCTCTTCCAGTACACGTCATCGCCACCATTCATCCTGTTCAGAACACGTGACAGTACAAACAGCAAATCACTCAAGCGGTTCAGGTACTGGCGTGGTGCATCCTTCAGCGCCTCAGCCGAACCGAGCGCCACCACGGCCCGCTCAGCCCTGCGGGCCACCGTGCGACAGACATGGGCTAGGCAAGCGGCTCTTGAACCCGCAGGCAAGATGAACTCAGCCAGCCGCGGCAAGGTAGCGTTGTATTGCTCAAGTGCCGCATCGAGTTGCGCTACGGCTTCAGGTTTGAGTAATTCGTAACCCGGAATACTCAACTCCCCTCCAAGATTAAACAGCTGGTGTTGAACCTCAACCAGCAGGTTGCGAACGTCGCCAGGCATGTCCTCGCACAGCAACACGCCGATGCTGGAGTTGAGTTCGTCCACATCACCCATGGCATGGACACGCAGACTGTCCTTGCTGACGCGGGTGTTGTCTCCCAGTCCGGTGGTGCCGTTGTCACCGGTACGGGTAGCGATTTGTGTAAGTCGGTTGGACATAATGCCTTTGGGTTGGCTGAAATAAACAAGGGGCCGAAGCCCCAACTGATACACAAGACTTTATCAGACCGTTTTGAGATTGACCGGGCGCATCCCTGACCGGTTTTGCGCTGCCTCTGAATCGTTCCATAATGTTGTCTGGACGGGCTTGACGCTGACAAACCGTCTTGAAAACACGCATTTTTTGAATGCTATTTCTGGAGACCCCATGAACGCACCCTTACCTTCCCACCTGATGCCAGAAATCGCCCAGCGCGAAACGCCTGCCGCTTTCATTGATGCGTTAAGGGCGCGCTTTGCAGATCGCTGCTCGACCGCCATGGTGATACGTGAGCAGCATGGTCGGGACGAGTCATCGTTTGCAGCGCCGCCGCCATCAGCGGTGGTGTTTGCTGAAAGCACGTCGGACGTGTCGGATGCCGTCAGACTGGCCGGTCAATTCAATGTTCCGGTGATCCCGTTTGGTGTCGGCACCTCGCTGGAAGGCCATTTGCTGGCCGTGCAGGGCGGCATCAGCATTGACGTGAGCCGGATGAACAAGGTGCTGCACATCAACGCCGAAGATTTGACCGTGACGGTGCAACCCGGCGTGACCCGAAAGCAACTCAATGAAGAAGTCAAAAGCACCGGGCTTTTCTTCCCCATCGACCCAGGCGCAGACGCAACGCTGGGCGGCATGAGTGCCACGCGCGCCAGCGGTACCAACGCCGTACGCTACGGCACCATGCGTGAAAACGTGTTGGCGCTTGAAGTGGTGACGGCCAGCGGCGAGGTGATTCGGACGGGCACGCGGGCTAAAAAATCTTCCGCAGGCTATGACCTGACGCGCTTGATGGTCGGCAGTGAAGGCACGCTGGGCGTGATCACCGAAGTGACGGTCAAGTTGTACCCGCTGCCCGAGGCGATCAGCGCTGCGGTGTGCTCCTTCCCGAGCATCGAGGCAGCGGTGCGCACCACGATTGAAGTGATTCAAATGGGCATTCCGATTGCCCGGGTAGAACTGATTGACCACAACACGGTACGCATGGTCAACAAGCATTCAAAACTTGAGCTGCCTGAAGTGCCGATGTTGCTGATGGAGTTTCATGGCTCACCCGCCAGCGTCAAAGAGCAGGCCGAGCTAGTGCAAGAGCTGAGCCAGGGCCATGGTGGCGGTTCTTTTGAATGGGCCAGCACACCTGAAGAACGCACACGGCTGTGGACAGCGCGGCACAACGCCTACTTTGCCGCCATTCAGTCGCGGCCCGGTTGCCGCGCCATTTCAACCGACACCTGCGTGCCGATTTCACGCCTGGCCGACTGCCTGCTGGACTCGATTGCCGAGGTGGATGCCACCGACATTCCGTACTTCCTGGTCGGTCATGTGGGCGATGGCAACTTTCACTTTGGCTACCTGATCGACCCGAACATTCCAGAAGAGCGCCGCATTGCTGAAGAGCTGAACCACAAGCTGGTGAGCCGGGCTTTGGCCCTTGAAGGCACCTGCACCGGCGAACACGGTGTCGGCCTGCACAAGATGGATTTCCTGGTGACAGAAACAGGTGATGGCGCGGTCGAGATGATGCGCACCATCAAGCGGGCGCTGGACCCGCAAAACATCATGAACCCCGGGAAAATATTTACGCTGTAAATGCAGGCGCTGCTTGCCCATGTACTTGTTGGGCTACAGACCGATTTGACAACTGAAAATGGCCTAAAAACCCTCACAGACGCTCAAAAGCGGGCATCCAGCCAGCTTTTAAGCGATTCAAACACCTGTCCAGCCTCTGGCTCGTTGAACAGCTCGTGGTAGTAGCCGTCAAAGCGTTTGGCCGTCACTGTTCCTGGCTTGACGGCTGTTGATGTGGCGGCCAAGCTGGCAAACTCATCACTGCGTGCCGGGTTGACCAATCGATCAGCGCCCGCGTACAGCAGCAGCGTGGGCGTGCGCCAGTGGGCGGCAGCCGCCATCACGCAGGGGCCCGCTGCGGCAATGAACTGGCCCAGCCTGAGCGAGATTTTGTTGTGCACCAGGCGGTCCTTCAAATAGGCTTTGACCGCTTGCGGGTCCCGCGAGATGAAGTTCGCGTTCAGTCCATTGCGCAGCCGCAAGTCAGGCAGTACGCCGTGCAGCACGCGTAAAAGCCATCGTTGAAACGGACCTAAGCCAGCATCCAGTGCCGGTGAGGACATCACCAGCCCATCCATCGGGCGAATGCCCAACGAGACAAAACGTGCCGCCACCAGGCCGCCCATGCTGTGGCCGAGCAAAATCAGCGGCTGCTGGGGGTACTGCTGGCGAATGTCGTCCACCACATCAGCCAGGTCATCGAGCAAGGCCGTGTTGCTGGGTAGGGTGCCAGCTTTGCCGCCCGACTCGCCATGACCGCGCTGGTCGTAGGCTCGCACTTCAAAACCCCAGCCGTGCAAGGTCGACGCGACATGGTCATAGCGGCCGGCGTACTCGCCAAGCCCATGAACGATCAGAACCACACCGCGTATCTGAAGGCCTGCGCTGCCCAGCTGTTGGCTCGAATCCTCGGGTTGCCAGTTGTAAAAAGCGAGATTTTCACCGTCACTGGCAGTCAAGGGCGTCATGACGCGCACACACATGTGCATAGGCTCGCGCTAACCGGGTACGCGCGCCATCACATGCGCAACAGCCGCGGTGAGCTTTTTGGCATACGGCACATGCAAGAACTCGTTGGGCCCGTGGGCATTGCTTTTGGGTCCCAGCACGCCGCAAACCATCATTTGCGCTTTCGGGAAGCCTTTGCTCAGCATGTTCATCAGCGGAATGGTGCCGCCTTGACCGATGGTGCCGCAAGGCGCGCCGAAGAAGTTTTGTGAGGCGTCGTTCAGCGCATTGTCAAACCAGTCCACCGTGCTGGGCGCGTTCCAGCCGGTCGCGCCACCGCCGCCTTCAAAGGTGACTTTGGCGTTGTAGGGAGCGTTGTCTTCCAGCAGTTTTTTGAGTTCCTGAATCGCTAGCGACGCATCGACCAGTGGCGGAAAGCGCAGCGACAACTTGAAGGCTGTGTAAGGCCGCAGCACGTTGCCCGCGTCCTTCAGGGCCGGAAAGCCTTCCGCGCCTGTGACGCTGAGGGTGGGCCGCCAGGTGCGGTTGAGCAGCGCTTCGACCGGGTCGGTCGTCATCGGCAGCGTGAAGGCGCTCGAGCCTTCACAGTCGTAGTGCGCCCACGGAAAGCGCTTGTACAGCTCATCACCAAGCGTGGCTGCAGTGGCTTTGGCCTGGGCCAGGCGATCAGCGGGAATGGCGCAGTGAAAGCTTTGCGGCAACAGGCGGCCGGTGGCGCTGTCTTCCAGCCTGTCGAGTACGTGGCGCATGATGCGAAAGCTCGACGGCACCACGCCACTGGCGTCGCCTGAATGCACGCCTTCGTCCAGCACCTCGACCTTCAGCACGCCGCCGCCCATACCGCGCAAGCTGGTGGTCAGCCACAACTGGTCGTAGTTTCCCGCACCAGAATCCAGGCACACCACCAAGGCCACATCGCCCAGGCGTTTGCGCAGCGCATCAACGTACGGCAGCAAATCGTAAGAGCCGCTTTCCTCGCAGGTTTCAATCAGGCCCACGATGCGCGGGTGCGGCACGTTTTGGGCTTTCAGGGCTTGCACCGCCGCAATGCTGGCGTACACGGCATAGCCGTCGTCTGCACCGCCGCGTCCGTAGAGCTTGCCGTCTTGATACTTGGGTGTCCAGGGGCCCAGGTCGCTGCGCCAGCCGGTAAATTCGGGTTGCTTGTCGAGGTGGCCGTACATCAACACGGTTTGGCTTGAGTCAGCACGGGTGGCGGGGATTTCAAAAAACAAGACTGGCGTGCGGCCCTCCAGCCGAACAACCTCTAGCGTCAGGCCCCCAACCTTTTGCGCTTCAACCCAGGCAGCAGCATTGCGCATCACCGTGTCGATATAGCCGTGCGCCTTCCAGTCGGCGTCAAAGCCAGGGGATTTGGCGGGAATGGCGATGTAATCGCTGAGGTGCTGGACGATGTCGCTGTCCCACTGGGTGCTGACCTGGCTCAAGGCCTGAGCGGCATTCAAAATGTCAGCGGGGATTTCTTTGTGTAGGGGTACGTTCATGTCGGCTCCTGAATAGCTTGGTACTGCGCCATCGCCTCGCCAAAACGAATGGCACGGGTTGGCTCCCAGACCGGATTGAAGGCCAGTGATGTCTGGGGAAACAACATCACGACAGTTGAGCCTAACAAAAATCGGCCCATCTCGTCACCCTGCTTTAATTCAACCTGCTGGTCAGCATAGTTCCAGGTTTTGACGTCCGGCAGGCGCGGCGGGTTGACCACGCCATGCCACACGGTGGCCATGCTGCCAACGATGGTGGCGCCAACCAGTACCAACACAAACGGACCCCGATCAGATTCAAACACGCACACGACCCGCTCGTTGCGCGCAAACAGGCCTGGCACACCACGCGCTGTGGTCGGATTGACAGAAAACAAATCACCCGGCACATAAACCATTTGCAGCAGGCGTCCATCACACGGCATATGGATGCGGTGATAGTCCCTGGGGCTCAGGTACAGCGTGGCAAAGCTGCCATCCCTGAACTGTTCTGCCAGTGCTGCGTCGCCGCCCACCAGTGCGGTGGTGGAATAGCGATGCCCTTTGGCCTGAAAAATCTGGTCACCTGAGATCGGGCCAAACTGGCTGACGGCACCATCAACCGGGCAAATCAAATCAGCGGTGGCCAGTGGCCGTGCACCGGGCTTTAAAGCGCGGGTGAAAAAATCATTGAAGCTGGCGTAGCTGGCGATGTCGCTGTTGAGCGCCTCGTCCATGTTGACCTGGTACTTGGCCACAAACCAGCGGATGGTTTCAAGCGTGACCCAGCCGCGCTCGCCTCTGGCGACCCAGCCGGAAAATGCATTGATCGCGTGGTTGGGGGTCAGGTATTGGGGGAGTACAGCTAAGCGAGGGTGCATCGGCTCATTTTATGGGGTCGCCGGGCATGGTCACGGTTTTACATTCCCAAAAAATACGCGCCGTGCAGGTGCTGCAAATCTGCGGGTCCAGTT
>CAMARI010000155.1 GCA_945860515.1 Polaromonas sp. YR568 | reverse complement strand
AGTTTGCGCGAGAGCATGGGCGTGTGACGATGGCTGATGCTGTGAAGCTGACCGAGGCCAACCGGAATACCTTGAAGCAGCACTTTCGGAATCTGGTGGCGCGGGGGCATTTGCAGCAGCAGGGGAGTGGGCGCGGGGTTTGGTATGGGTTGGGGTGAAGTTGGTTTGAGGCTGAATTGCAAATATCAAAAGAGCTGTGGGCGACCCGCTATATCAGTCGAATAGGGAAAAGTCGTTATCAACTCTAAAGTTGGCCAATTTGAAGCTCAAATCGAGTGTTGCTTATCGAAGCGCGATATAAGTTCAGCGGCGATACGCGTTGACTAGCCCACAATTTGACAGTCTCTACGGTTGAGGGCGAAGCCAACGCTCCAATGATGATATTTATAAAACTTAGGCGGCACCTCATTGGCGTTTTCAGTCGTAGCAGTGTTCATACTTGAGAGCTATTTTTTTGCTTCTATCGGGTAATGCACTTGTTCATATCGTGACACCAGATCAGCCGCCAGCTCAAGCCGGCTTGAAAGTGGATGATCTTCATCATCACCAGCAACGTCCAGCAAAGCATTCATCATCTTGACGGTATGGTCATAGCCGGCTTCGGTGTTAATCGGGCGCAAGCTCTGCTTAATTTGTCGACTACAGAATCAAGCATTTGCAAGCCTTCAGGCCGGTACAACTGAAACCGCTGCAGGCCGCTTGGCTTTCTTGATCTTCGGGTCACCCTTTTTCTTGGCTTGCCAAAGGTCATACTGCCCTGCATATGAAGCCAGATTTCAGGCCCATTACCAACCCACTGGCCAACACGCAACGCCATCTCAGCCGTGATGGCAGAGCTCGCGTTGATCACGCGCGACAACGTGACGCGCGATACGCCCAGTTGCTCTGCCGCTTCGTTCACGCCCAGTTGCAGCCCAGGCAGAACACCATCACGAATGATGTGACCGGGCGGCACACGGCCTGCGCATCGTTAGGCAGCAACAGCCTCAGCAGGCGCTTTCACCCCAAGCCGGTCCAGCGCGCCAGCCAAATTGGCCACCGTCTTGTCGACGTGATGCCACTTGTCCAAGCCAAACAGGCCAATGCGGAAGGTCATGAAGTCGGCGCCTTCGTCGCATTGCAGGGGCACGCCAGCGGCGGTTTGCAGGCCTTCGGCCATGAACTTTTTGCTGGACTGAATTTCTGGGTCGGTGGTGTAGCTGACCACCACGCCTGGGGCTTTGAAGCCTTCGGCGGCGACGCTTTTCAGGCCGCGGCCTTCAAACAGGGTGCGTACTTTTTTGCCCAACAGTTCTTGCTCGGCTTTGACTTTGGCAAAGCCGTAGGCCTGGGTTTCCTTCATGACTGCGGCCAGGCGGGTGAGTGCGTCGGTGGGCAGGGTGGCGTGGTAAGCGTGGCCGCCTTTTTCGTAGGTTTCCATGATTTGCAGCCACTTTTTCAGGTCGGTTGAAAAGCTGGAACTGGTGGTGGCGTCAATCGCCGTGCGGGCGCGTTCGCTCAGCATCACCATGGCGCAGCAGGGTGAGCTGCTCCAGCCTTTTTGCGGGGCCGATATCAGGATGTCAACGCCGGTGGCCTGCATGTCTACCCACATTGCGCCTGAGGCGATGCAGTCGAGCACGAACAAGCCGCCGACCGCGTGCACCGCGTCACTGACGGCGCGCAGGTAGCCCTCGGGCAGGATCATGCCGGCGGATGTTTCTACGTGTGGGGCAAACACCAGGGCGGGCTTTTCTTGCGCGATTGCGGCCTGCACTTCAGCAATTGGCGCAGGCGACCAGGGGGCTTGCGCGCTTTTAATGCTTTGCCGGGCCTTGAGCACGGTGTGCGACGCAGGGATGCTGCCCATGTCAAAAATTTGCGTCCAGCGGTAGCTGAACCAGCCGTTGCGAATCACCATGACATGCTTGCCAGCGGCAAACTGGCGGGCCACGGCTTCCATGCCGTAGGTACCGCTGCCGGGCACCAGCACGGCGGAATGGGCGTGGTACACCTCTTTGAGCATGCTGGAGATGTCCGTCATGACATGCCCGAAGCTTTTCGACATGTGGTTGAGCGACCGGTCGGTGTAGACGACCGAGAATTCAAGCAGGCCGTCTGGGTCAACGTTGGGGAGGAGTCCGGGCATGGTGTTGTCTCTCTTTAGGTGCAAATGAGGGTCTGTTAGGTTATCACGGGCGGGCGTTTTGTGGGTGACTGGATTGCCTGGCGGATTAATTATATTTAGTTACTATGTTTTTAGGAGCTTCTGACCCCAGTATTTGTTGGGCTACAACCACTTTTTGTACTAAAAATGACGAAAACCGGCCTCAAATACCTTTCAAACTTCCTTGCAAACCAGTTTTACTCAAAATACCGGCATGAAGCCAACGACCCCCGTCTGGCTGGACGCCACGCGCAGCCGCAAATCCATTTTGGTGCTGGAGACTGCGTACCCGCCCAGCTTTTACATCCCGTGGGCCGATGTGAACCGCGGCCTGCTCCAGCCCCGCCGAGACAGCTCGTTTGGACAATGGTAGGGCCAGGTCAAAGACTGTCAGCCCAGCAACTCGGGCAAGGCGCTCATGGCAGTAAACACCAGCGCGGCACCTGCCTTGCGCAGCGCATCAGGCGAATCGTGTCCCGCCTCTAGCGGGCTGTAGCCAAACACGGTGGCGCCCGCAGCCACTCCCGCCATCACGCCGGTCACGCTGTCTTCAACCACCACGCAGCGCTTGGGGTCCACATTAAGTGCTGCTGCAGCCGCCAGATAGACATCCGGAAAAGGCTTGGAACGCGGTGTCTCATGACCGCTGAAGATACGGCCTTTGAAATAAGGCATCAAGCCGCACTTGTCCATCTGCAGTTCCACCTTGAAGCGGTCAGCCCCTGACGCGCAGGCAATGCGGCCATCAAACAGCGCATGAATGCTGGCCACAGCCTCGACCGCACCGCGAATCGCCGTGACATTGGCCAGCAAGCCCGCATTGCGCCGCTCCCGAAAGCGCTGCATCCAGTCATCGGTCAGCGGCTGGCCGGTGTTGGCTTCAATCAGGGCGCGCTCGTCCTTGACGGCTTTGCCAATAAAAAGGCGCATGCATTCAGCCGGTGTGAGTACCCAGCCAGACTCGGCCAGCATGTCGCGCAGCACGCCGTTGGTGATCGGCTCACTGTTAACCAGCACGCCATCGCAGTCGAACAAGACGGCGTCGAATTTCAGTGAGGTCATGTTAGATGCTATTTATTCAGGAGCTGTTTACCTATGTTTTTAGAGGCCTGACAGCCTAAAACACACCCAAAAAGCTCAAAAAGAGCGTTTTATCGCGGCTCGCCGTCCAGATAGTACCAACGCCCTGCGTCGCGCACAAAGCGGCTCAGCTCGTGGATGCGCGCACCACGGCCGGAGATGCGGTAGCGGGCGACAAACTCCACCTCGGCGTGGTCTGCGTCCGTCATGGTGTGGCGGCGCACATCGAGACCCAGCCATTTGGCGTCATCGTCTGTCGATACTGAGGCGGGTCGAGTGCTGGCGTGCCAAGTGGCTAGTACGTAATCACTGCGCTTCATGACAAAAGCGCTATAGCGCGAACGCATCAGGCTTTCTGCATCAGGGGCCGGGGTGTTTTCAAAATCGTTGAGGTAGCGGACGCAGCAGGCGGCTAGCGTGAGAAGTTTGCCGGCTGAATTTGTACGGCCACAGTGGCAGGTTTGTTCAATCAGGGTTAGGTTTTTCAAATTAACACCATCGTTAACTGACTTTTACTGGTAGATTTTCAGCCATTTGTAGGTCGATTTAAACCCATCCAGCAAACCCTACTAGGCTGCCAAAAACGGCAGCAAGTGTGCCAAGAGCGCATCGGGTTGCTCTTCAGCCATCCAGTGGCCGCAGTTGTCTATCACGCCGCCACGTACATCGGTGCCGAGGCGCTGCAATGAGTCGAGCACTTCCGTGCCGCGCCCCCACCCCATGTTGCCACCCAACGCCAGCACGGGCATGGCTAGCTTGAAAGTCTGGGCAATGGCCTGGTTCTCAAGAATGTCACGGGGCAAATTGCGGTAGTAGGCAAAGCCGGCACGCAACGCGCCCGGCTGGCTGTAAACGCGCAAATATTCGGCGATGGCCTGGTCTGGCAAGACTTGGCTGTGATGACCCCAGTTGCGGTAAAACCAGGTGAAATAAATCTGCTCGCGGCCAGCGATCAGCGCCTCCGGCAAATCTGCAGTCTGGTGAAAGGCATGGTGCCAGCGCCTGCCGCCTTGGCTGAAATTGGTGCCGCCGTCGCCAGGGATGGTCACATCCAGTACGGCGAGCTTGCGCACGGCCTGGGGATGCGCCGCCGCCATGGCGTAGGCTGTGGGTCCGCCCCAATCGTGGCCGACCAGACAAAACTCTTTGAGACCCAGGTGGTCGTGCAGCAAGCGCCAGATGTCATTCGCGATGGTTTTTTTGTCGTACCCATCCAGCGGACGCGACGAGTCACCCAGGCCGCGAAGATCAGGCGCAATCACTAAGCGCGTTTTGGCCAGTTCAGGCATAACATGGCGCCACGCGTACCAGCTTTGCGGCCAGCCATGCAGTAACACCACGGGTAGATTGTTGGTATTGGTGTTGGTGCTGACTTTGCCCATGGTGACGTAATGCAATTGCACATCACCCAGGTCGGCGTGGTAATGCCCTGCATCGGCTATGGATGGGTTAGATAGCTGGTTGGTTGGCGGGTAGGGTGTCATGCCAACGCCCTCTGGATGATGATCTTCTGCACATCCGACGTGCCTTCGTAAATCTGGCAGACCCGCACGTCGCGGTAAATGCGCTCGACCGGGAAGTCGCTCACATAGCCGTAGCCGCCCAGCGTCTGGATCGCTGCGCTGCACACTTGTTCGGCCATTTCGCTGGCAAACAGTTTGGCCATGGCGGCTTCTTTCAGGCAGGGCAGGCCAGCATCGCGCAGGGCAGCGGCGTGCCAGGTCAATTGGCGGGCGGCTTCAATTTGGGTGGCGCAGTCGGCCAGCCTGAAACCCACCGCCTGGTGGTCGATGATGGCGCTGCCAAAGCTGGTGCGGTCTTTGGCGTAGCTGAGCGCCACATCAAACGCGCTGCGCGCCATGCCGATGCTTTGCGCGGCAATGCCTATGCGCCCGCCTTCAAGTGCGCTGAGGGCAATTTTGTAGCCTTCGCCTTCCTTGCCAATCAGGTTCTCGTGCGGGACGCGGCAGTTGTCAAAGTTGACTTGTGCGGTGTCGCTGGAGTGTTGGCCCAGCTTGTCTTCCAGCCTTTCGGCGCTGTAGCCGGGGCTGCTGGTGGGCACAATGAAGGCGCTCATGCCTTTTTTGCCTGCGGCCTTGTCGGTCACGGCAATCACGATGGCAACGTGGCCGTTTTTGCCACTGGTGATGAACTGCTTGACGCCGTTGATGACATAACCATCAGCGTCCTGGACAGCTGTGGTTTTGAGCGATGAGGCATCACTACCGGCGTGCGGCTCGGTTAAACAAAACGCACCCAGCATGTGGCCTCGCGCCAGCGGCGTGAGCCACTGCTTTTGTTGCTGCGCATTGCCATAGCGCATCAAAATCGCATTGACTGGGCAGTTGGTCACACTGATCGCCGTGCTGGTGCCACCGTCGCCGGCAGCGATTTCCTCAATCACCACCGCCAGCGTTAGATAGTCGAGCCCGGCACCGCCCAAGTCGTCAGGCACGCAGATGCCGTAAGCGCCCAGCGCAGCCAGGCCCTTGTGCGCCTGCACCGGAAAGGTGTGCGCTTTGTCCCAGGCGGCAGCATGGGACCAGAGTTCTTGCACGCAAAAGTCACGGACGGCTTCGCGCACTTGATTTTGCTCATTGTTCAGTATCAAAACCTGCTCCAGACCAATAAAACATGGGCAATCAGCTATAAACTTTATAGTAACTCGATCGCGATTGCCGTGCCCTCGCCGCCGCCAATACACAGCGTGGCGATGCCTTTTTTCAAGCCTCGCGCCTTCAGTGCGTAAATCAACGTGACGATGATACGTGCGCCGCTGGCACCAATCGGGTGGCCCAAGGCACAGGCGCCGCCATTGACGTTGACGATGTCGTGGCTGATGCCCAGCTCAGTCATCGCGGCCATCGGCACCACGGCGAAAGCTTCATTGACCTCCCACAGATCCACGTCTTTGACGGTCCAGTCGATTTTCTTGAGCAGCTTGTTGACTGCGCCTACGGGTGCGGTGGTAAACCATTCAGGCGCCTGCGCAAACGTGGCGTGGCCGAGGATGCGGGCCATCGGTGTTGCGCCGAGTTCTTTGGCGGTGGATTCACGGCTCAAGACCAGAGCCGCTGCACCGTCATTGATCGACGAGCTGGACGCGGCGGTGATGGTGCCGTCTTTTTTGAACGCTGGCTTGAGGGCGGCGATTTTGTCGAGCTTGACTTTGCCGGGGCCTTCGTCGATGGACACCACCGCCTCGCCCGCACGGGTTTTGACAGTGACGGGGGCAATCTCAGGGGCGAACGCGCCTGAAGCCGTCGCCGCCTTGGCACGGTTGACGCTGGCGGTGGCAAACGCGTCTTGTGCGTCGCGGGTGAACTTGTACTTGTCGGCACACTGTTCGCCAAAGGTACCCATGGCTCGACCTGGCTCGTAAGCGTCTTCCAGTCCGTCGAGCATCATGTGGTCATAAATACGGTCATGCCCAAGGCGAATACCACTGCGCCCTTTGAGCAGCAGGTGCGGCGCGTTGGTCATGCTTTCCATGCCGCCCACCACCCTCAGGTCGCGGCTGCCAGCGACCAGCTGGTCGTGCGCCAGCAGCGTCGCCTCCATGCCCGAGCCGCACATTTTTGACAGCGTGACCGCGCCAGCGCTGGCAGGCAGGCCGCCTTTGAAGCCGGCCTGCCGTGCTGGCGCCTGGCCCTGC